>DATIBS010000041.1:0-6540 GCA_035457305.1 Gemmatimonadales bacterium | reverse complement strand
GCCGGCCAGCACCTCGTGAGTGCGGGATGATGGGCCAGACGGCAGGCTTGCCTGGGCGCACGTGGCCCGGGTGAAGAGGAGGGGCTCCGGTCTCTCCGCGTCACTCCCGACCGGCAACAGTGCCGGCGGATTGTCCCACTCGAGGAGGTTCGTATGGCGATGAAGAAGAAGAAGGCCGCGAAGAAGACCGCGAAGAAGGCGGCCAAGAAGTCCAAGAAGGCCGCGAAGAAGAAGTAGTCTTCGCCCTTCCTGGCAAATGCAAAGGGGCCGGCCAGCTGCCGGCCCCATGCATTTCCGGGGGTGGGTTCGGTGCGGCGGCGCTCAGGCCGCGCGCTCGACCGGCACCTTCTCGTGCCAGTGCTCCGCCGTCTCGTCGTCGTCGGCGGCCCACATGTATGCCCACACGCGCACGGGACGGGGCGGCTTCGCCGCCGGCGCCCGCACCACGATGCCACGCGCTTCCTCGGTCACCACGAACGGCAGACTGGTCACGGTACCTCCCGGTCACAGGGTGCGGCCCACCTCCCGCACACCTATAAGGAAGGCACCGTGCGTGCCGCCCGGTGCCATTCTGCAAGCCCTTGACCTGCAAGCTCTTGTGACGTGACGCCTGGAGCGGGTGTCTAGACGACACGTCCCCCGGCCGACCTTGCCGTGTCCGACTGACACGACGGTCGGACGAACTGGAGGTCGCCCCGCCGACCGCTGCCCGCGGCCTCCTCCTCCCACCCATCGTAGATCGAGCGCAGCGCGTCCGGTGCCAGGCCGCCGGGGTCGTCGAGCAGGACGTGCACGCCCCCCGGCGCGGTCCGCGCGCGGAAGTCGTCGATGAGCGCGTACGCTGTGGCGGACCCGACGGTGCCGAGGAGTGCGGTGTCGAACACGGCCACGTGGATCGGACCGTGGACCTCCTCGGGGAGCCAGCCGGTGAACGCGATCACGAAGGCCTGGGCCCGGTCGGCGAGCGCTTCGCCCTCGAGCCGGTCCTCCACGCGCCCGGCCGACCAGCAGTCGCCCGCCAGGAACGTGACCCGGGCGTGGTGGGCACAGAGGAGACCGGCCGCCGCCTCGGTGCGGGGCCCGGCGAGCACCGCGACGTCGCCCGGCTCGAGGCGCGGCAGCAGCCGGGCGAGGGGACCCTCCGGGACGAGGCCCCAGTGGGTCGGCTGCCGCTGGGCCTCGCGGAGGGCCGCGACCTTCCGGCTCCACTTCCGGTAGCTGGTGAGCCCCAGCTCCTTCTTGATGAGCTCGTCCACCCACTGCTGCACGAGCACCTCGGTGAGCACGAACTGCTCCTCCGGACCCTGCCCGAGAGCCAGGGTGGCGCGCTCGGCCAGGGCCATCAGCTCCCCGCGGGAGAGGGCGTTCTTGTAGCTCTCCACCCGCTGCATCACGTACTCGTCATACTCCTGCCGCGGGGACAGGGAGTATCGGCGCCGGCCGCCGCGGCGGGCTTCCTCCCGACTCAGCATCCGTCGCAGGGCTCCACGTGGACCACGACCTCCCGGAGCCCGAACCGCTCCCGGAGCGTCCGCTCCACCGCGTCGGCGATCTCGTGCCCGCGGGCGACGGTTGCCGCGCTCGCCACGCTGATGGTGAGCTCGGCGAAGCTGTGCGCGCCCGCCCGCCGGCTCCGCGAGCCGTAGGCGTCGCACACCCCGGCCACGCCGCGCGCCGCCGCGGCCAGGGCGGGGCCCTCCACCGCGGCCTCGTCCATCAGGGTGGGGATGGCCTGCCGCAGGATCTGGAGGGCGATCCGCACCACCATCACGGCCACGAGGAGGGCGAGCACCGGGTCGGCCCACGCCAGCCCCCGCCGGGAGAGCAGCAGGCCGGCCAGCACCGCCAGCGTGATGAAGACGTCCGCCCGGGTGTGGTGGGCGTCGGCGACGAGGAACTCGCTGTTGAGCCGCCGGCCTTCCCGGGTCTCGTAGGCCACCACGCCGAGGTTCACCGCGAGGGTCACCACCAGGATGCCCAGGGCCAGCGGGGGGGCCTCGGGGGGTGCGTGGGCCGAGAGCAGGCGCTCGATGCTGTGGTCGAGGAGCTGCGAGAGGGTGATCGAGAGGAAGACGACAATGACGATTGCGCCCAGCGTCTCGGCCTTGGCATGGCCGTAGGGATGGTCGGCGTCGGGGCCGCGGGCGGCCACCCGGACCACCGCGACCCCGAAGAGGTTGTTGATGGCGTCCACCGAGGCGTGCAGGGCGTCTCCCAGGACGGCGAGCGAGCCGGTGGCGAACCCCACGGCGGCCTTGAGAGCCACGACCAGGAGGTTGGCCACCAGGATGACCAGGAGCACCCGCCGGACGGCACGGCTCCGCTGGGCCTCGGGGTCGTCGGAGTGCACGATGCTACCAAGGTTGCGACGTCGCCCGATGGCGTCAATGCGGGTCCGCCGCCCGCACGACCGCACCCTTGAGGTAGCCGGTCTCCGGCACGGTCAGCAGCTCCGGGTGGTCGGCCGCCTGGCCCAGCAGCCGCTCCAGCCGGAGCCGGCGGCCGCTGTCGGCGGCGGCGGCGGCGAGCATCTCGAGGAACCGCGGGCGGCCCACGTGGAAGGAGCACGAGGCGGTGAGCAGTGCGCCTCCGGGGGCGAGGAGCCGCATCGCGCGCAGGTTCACCTCATGGTAGCCGCGCATCGCGCCCGCCACGGCCGCCCGGCTCTTCGCGAAGGCCGGTGGGTCCACGACCACCACGTCGAACCGCCGGCCGGCCCGCTCCCACGCCCGGAGCTGCTCGAACGCGTCGGCTTCGACCCATTCGATGTTGTCCAGGCGGTTGAGCGCGGCGTGCTCCCGGCCGCGGGCGAGGGCGGCGCCGCTCACGTCGAGCGCGGTGACCGCCCCGGCCCGGCCCGCCAGGTGGAGCGCGAACGACCCGTGGTAGGCGAAGCAGTCGAGCGCGGTGCCGCCCGGCGGCACCAGGGCAGCGGCGACGAGCCGGTTCTCCCGCTGGTCGAGGAAGGCGCCGGTCTTCTGGCCGTCCCAGGGCGCCGCGAGGAACCGGACCGGACCCTCACGCACCTCCACCTGGCGGGGCACCTGCCCGCGCGCCGCCACGACCTCCTCGGGAAGCCCCTCGTGCCGACGGACGGCCACGTCGTTCCGGAGGAGGATGCCGGCCGGCGCGCAGACCTCCTCGAGGGCGTCGAGCACGTCCTCGCGGACACTCTCGAGCCCGGCCGAGAGGAACTGGGCCACGAGCCACCGGTCGTACCGGTCCACGACGAGCGAGGGCAGGCCGTCGCCCTCGGCGTGCGCCAGGCGCCAGGCGGTCGCGTCGATGCCCTCGCGCCGGGCCAGGCATTCGCGGAACCGGGCCGACCACCAGGCCCGATCCACCGGCACGTCGCGCGGCTCGAGGAGCCGGAGCCGGATCTCCGACGCGGGGGACCAGAGGGCCCGGCCGAGGAAGCGACCAGCCTGGTCGCGCACGGTCACCACCCCCGGCCCCGGCGGCCCGTCCACGACGTCGCTCCGGTAGATCCAGGGATGCCCGCGGGCCCAGCGCGCGGCGCCGCGGTCGGAGACCCGCGCGTGGTTCACCGGGGCCGGCGGGTGGTGGCGGTGCGTGGCGTCCGCTTGATTTGGGCCATGGCCCCCAATCTAGCCGACGCCCTCCGCCTCATGCTGGTCACCGACGACGCGCTCCTGGCCGGGCGCGACCCGGTGGCGGTGTGTGCCGCCGCGGTGCGGGGAGGAGTGACTGCCGTCCAGCTCCGGCTCAAGCGGGTGCCGCCGCGGGAGCTGGTGGAACTGGCCCGCGCGCTGGTCGCCTCGCTGCCGGTGCCGGTGCTGGTGAACGACCGGCCCGACGTGGCCCTCGCCGCGGGGGCTGCGGGCGTGCACCTCGGTCCCGACGACCTGGCGCCCGGATTCGCCCGCCGAGTCCTCGGGCCGGCGGCGATCATCGGCGCCTCGGTCGGCCTCGCGGGGGAGGTCCCGCGTGCGCGCGAAGCCGACTACTGGGGCGTGGGGCCGTGGCGTGCCACCGGCACGAAGGGAGACGCGGGCGCGGCCCTCGGAAGGGATGGGATCCTGCGGATCCTGTCCCTCGCGGGAGAGAAGCCCTGCCTCGCGATCGGCGGCGTGCGGCCGGAGGACGTGAGTCTCCTCCGCGCGCTGGGCTGCGCCGGGGTGGCGGTGGCGAGCGGGATGCTGGTGGGGGATCCGGAGGAGAACGCGCGGCGGTACGGGGAGCGGGGAGCGGGGAGCGGGGAGCGGTAGGGTGGGCGCGCGCGATCCTATCTCCGGGGGCCCGTCGTATCCCGCTCCCCGCTCCCCGCTCCCGGCTCCCCCCGTCGGATGCGGTTGATCGCATTGACGTGCTCCCGGTACGTGGCGCTGAAGACATGCCGGCCGTCGCCACGCGCCACGAAGTAGAGCCACGGGACGTCGGCGGGGTAGAGCGCCGCCACGATGCTCGCGAGGCCGGGGGAGGAGATCGGGCCCGGCGGCAGCCCCGGGTGCAGGTAGGTGTTGTACGGCGAGGGGAACCGGTAGTCCTTGAGGAAGAGCCGCGGCTTCCGCTCCCCGGTGGCGATCTGGATGGCATACTGGACCGTGGGATCGGCCTGGAGCGGCATCTGCCGGCGGAGCCGGTTGTGATAGACCCCGGCGATCGTGGCCCGCTCCGCCCCGACCCGCGCCTCCCCCTCGACGATCGACGCCAGCGTGACCACTTCCCGGCGCGTCATCCCGAGGGTGTCGGCCCGCGCGTCCCATTCCGGCTGCCAGGCGTCGCGGAACCCGCCGGCCATCGCGCGGACCAGGTCCTCGGCCGACACCTCGACCGGCAGGGTGTAGGTCTCGGGGAGCAGGAAGCCCTCGAGCGCCGGCCCGGCGTCCGGCAGCACGCCCTCCGAGGCGACCCGGCGCGCCGCGGCGAGGACCGAGTCCGCCGGCACCCCGATCCGCTCCGCGGCGAGCGCCGCCAGCTCGGCCAGCGTGATCCCCTCGGGCGCGGTGAAGCGCTGGGCCGCCGTGCGGCCTTCGGCGAGCGCGGCGAGCACCGCCTCGGTCCGCTCTCCCCGCCGGAAATCGTAGACGCCGGCCTGGAGCGCGCGATCGAGCCGGCGCAGCCGGGCCGTGATGCGGAAGCGGAACCGGTCGGCGATGATGCCGTGCGCGTGGAGCGATTCGGCCACCGCGGCCACGGTGGCGCCGGGGGGGACCCGGACCCGCTCGATCGGGGCACCGGGGGCGGGGCCGGCCTCGGCGCAGGCGGTGAGGGCCAGCACCCCGACCATCCCCGCCCGGACGGAACGACGGAACGTCGGAACGACGGACCGCCCGCTTCCCGTCCTTCCGTCCTCCCGTCCTTGCGTCCCCGTCATCGCCCCACCCCCCCGCGCTGCGCGTCGAGATACCCCTGCAGCATCACGGCGGCCGCCAGGGCATCCACGTCCCGCTTCCGGCCGGCGGTGCTGCCGCCCTGCTCCCGGATCGCGCCGAGGGCCCGGGCGGTGGTCATTCGCTCGTCCCACCACTCGACCGGCAGCCCGGTCCGCCGGGCGATGAGCGCGCCCAGCTCGCGTGCCGCCGCGGCGGCCGGCCCCTCGTCCCCTTCCGGGGTGAGCGGGAGGCCCAGCACCACCCCGACGGGGGCGTGGGTGGCCACCAGGTCGAGGAACGGCCGCATGGGGAAGCGCTTGCCGGGCCGGCGCACCAGCGTGAGGAGGGGCGAGGCGAGCACCCGGGTCTCGTCGCTCAGCGCGACCCCGATGCGCACCTCGCCCCAGTCCACGCCCAGCAGGCGTCCGGCGGGCGGACGGTCCGGCACGCCCCGCTACTGCGCCGCCATCGTGGCGAAGAATTCCTTGTTGTTCTTGGTGCGCTTGAGCCGCTCGAGGAGGAACTCGAGGGCCTCGACCGGCGGCATGTCGGCGAGGAAGTTCCGCAGCAGGTACACCCGGTTGAGCTCGTCCTTGTCCATGAGGAGCTCCTCCTTGCGGGTGCCGCTCTTCTGCACGTCCATCGCGGGCCAGATGCGCCGGTCGGCGATGCCCCGGTTGAGCACGAGCTCCATGTTGCCGGTGCCCTTGAACTCCTCGAAGATCACCTCGTCCATCCGGCTCCCGGTGTCGATCAGCGCCGTGGCGATGATCGTCAGGCTGCCGCCGTTCTCGATGTTGCGCGCGGCGCCGAAGAAGCGCTTGGGCTTCTGCAGGGCGTTGGCGTCCACGCCGCCGGAGAGGATCTTGCCCGAGTGGGGGACGACGACGTTGTGCGCGCGGGCCAGGCGGGTGATCGAGTCGAGGAGGATCACGACGTCCCGCCCGTGCTCCACCAGGCGCTTCGACTTCTCGATCACCATGTCCGCCACCTGGACGTGGCGGTCGGCGGGCTCGTCGAACGTCGAGGAGATCACCTCCGCCGCCTGGACGTTCTCCTCCATGTCGGTGACCTCCTCGGGCCGCTCGTCGATCAGCAGCACGATGAGGACGACCTCGGGGTGGTTCTCGGCGATGGCGTTGGCGAGCTTCTGCATCAGGATGGTCTTGCCGGCCTTCGGCGGGGCGACGATCAGGCCGCGCTG
>DATIBS010000040.1:0-3443 GCA_035457305.1 Gemmatimonadales bacterium | reverse complement strand
GGCACGGGGATCTCCGACACCAGCACCAGCGGCGTTCCCTGTGGCAGGTCGAGCAGCTGGCGCAGGCGGATCGTCGCCAGCTCCCGCACGTTCTGCCGGCGGATGACGACGGGCCGCTGGTTGTCCCGCTCCACCCGTGCCCGCAGCAGGTCGAATTCGGGCTGGGTGCCGACCGCCCGGCCGAGCTCGACGTCCCGGAGCGTGCGCTCGGTCTGGACCAGCGTGCTCTCCGCGATCGCGGCGAGGCGGTCGGCCAGGAGCGCGTCCCAGTAGGCGGTGGCGACGTCGAGCACGAGCTGGGCGCGCTCCACCTCCACGCCGATGGCCGCGGCCCGGCGCACCGCCGCCGCGGCACTGGAGCGCCCATACAGCTGCCAGTCGAAGATCGTCTGGGTGAGGGAGAGCCCGAGGTTCCAGTTGTTGGCCTGCCCGAACGGCAGCGCCCCGCCGAAGGGACTCGAGTTCACCGCACAGTCCACGGCCCGCTCGAGCTCGGCCACGCGCTGGTCGAGCGGCAGCAGCGGATCGGGTCGGTAGCCGTCACATGGGCCGATCGGTCCGCCGGCAGTGTCCGCGTCCCCCTCGGCCAGGCCACCGAACTGGGATTCGAGGGTGCGCGTGAAGCTGGCGCCGGCGAACACCTGCGGGAGGTAGCCGCTCCGGGCCTGCCGCTCCTGGCCGCGCGCGCGGTCGAGGCCCGCGCGCGCGATGCCGACCGACTCGCTCGCGTCCTCCGCCCGGCGAAGCGCCTCCTCGAGCGAGAGGCGCACGGTGTCGGTCGGCGCGCGAACCGCGAGCACCGGCTCCTGCGCGGCGAGCAGCAGGGGAATGAGGAGGAAGGCCGCGAGCACGGCGGCGAAGAGCGCGATGGTCCTTCCCATCGGGGTCACTCCGCCCGGGCCGGCTCGGACCAGGGCGCGCGCACGGAACGCCAGAAGGCATCCACGTACGCGTCCAGCACCGGCTCCACCGGCGGAATGTCGGGGATGTAGTCGCGCCACATCGCATGGGTGAAGATCCCGCCGAAGAGCGACCCGGCGGTGGCCTTCCGCGCCAGCTCGTCCAGCGGCGGCAGGACGCCGCGCTCCATCAGGTGGACGACGAACCCGTCGACCTGGTGGAACTCCTGGTTGGTGTCGTCGCAGACCCGGGGCGCCATGTCGGGGTACTGCACCATGTCCGCCATCACCTGGCAGATCAGGTTGCGATTCCCGTAGTAGTGGGCGAACACCAGTCGGACCCAGCGCCGGACCTCGGCATCGGGGTCGGGTGTGTCGTGGTCGATGAGGGGGCGCGAGCGCGCCTCGGCGGCCTCGATGGCGGACCGGATCAGCGCGTCCTTCGAGCCGAAGTGACGGAACAGGGTCACCTCGTTCACGTCGGCTTCCTCGGCGATCCGCCGGGTGGTGGTCCCGAGGTACCCCCGCTCGGCATAGAGCCGCAGCGTAACGTCCAGGATCTTCTCGTGAGTCTCGTTCATGGAGCAAGCATACACTTGCTTCTAAAGGCTTGCAAGTACCTGCTTGCTTCCCCTAGGGCCAGCACTGCCTGCACCAGGTCCGGCACCACGAAAGGAAGAGCCATGTTGCAATACGAAACGCCCGATCGGCTTTCCGATCGGGCGGGAGGGAGCGCAATCGACCCGGGGTGAGTCACGATCCGGAGCACGAAGCCTGGTCGGCCTCGAGCTCCGCGAGTGGGATAGCAGGGGCGGGACTCGACGCGGAGCGCGAGGCCCCATGCTGCTGGAACGAAGTGAAGCAGATAGCAGGGGCGGGACTCGAACCCGCGACCCCAGCATTATGAGTGCTGTGCTCTAACCAGCTGAGCTACCCTGCCGGAAGGGCCGGAAAGCTAGGCGGGGCATCGGGTCCGGTCAATTCGGGGAGCGCGGTGCAGCGCAAGCCGGGAGCGGGCCCCGCCGGGCGGGAGCGCTACCGCTCCCCTTCCCCGCCCGGGATCAGGCGCACCAGGAACTCGCCCTCCCGCACCATCCCGAACTCTTCCCGCGCCACCTTCTCCTGGGTGGCCGGGTCCCGCTCCAGGCGCCGGAGCACCACGGCGAGCGAGTCCACGTCGCCGGTAAGCTCGGCCACCAGCTCCCGCTCCTGCCGCGCCTGGGTCCGGAGCGCGAGCCAGTCGCGCGTGCCGTACTCGCCCCCCTCCACCCCGAAGAGCAGCGCCAGCAGGATGATGGCCACGATCACCCGCCGGATCGTGACCAGCTCGCGGAGTCTCACAGGCGGTAGAGGTCCCGGCCGGGGTAGTGCGCCACTTCGCCCAGCTCCTCCGCGATCCGGAGCAGCTGGTTGTACTTCGCGATGCGGTCGGTGCGGCTCGCGCTCCCGGTCTTGATCTGCCCGGCGCCGGTGGCGACGGCGAGGTCGGCAATGAAGGTGTCCTCGGTCTCTCCCGAGCGGTGCGAGATGACCACGCCGTAGCTCGCGCTCTTCGCCAGCTCGATGCACTGCATCGTCTCGGTGAGGGTCCCGATCTGGTTCACCTTCACCAGCACGGCGTTCGCCACCCCCGCCTCGATGCCGCGGGCCACCCGGTCCACGTTCGTGACGAAGAGGTCGTCCCCCACGAGCTGCACCCGGTCCTGCAGCTTCTCCGTGAGGTGCGCCCAGCCGTCCCAGTCGTCCTCGGCGAGGCCGTCCTCGATCGAGACGATCGGGTAGCGATCCACCCAGCCGGCGTAGAGGTCCACCAGCTCGGCCGCGCTCCGCCGGCTGCCGTCGCCCTTCTTGAAGACGTAGGCCCCGTCCCGGTAGAGCTCGCTCGCCGCCACGTCGAGGGCGATGGCGACGTCCTTGCCGGGCTCGTACCCCGCTGCGCCGATCGCCTCCATCACCACGTCCAGGGCCGCCTCGTTGCTCGGGAGCATGGGGGCGAATCCCCCTTCGTCGCCCACGGCGGTGGAGAGCTTCATCCGCTGCAGGACCTTCTTGAGTGCGTGGAAGACCTCCACCCCCATCCGCAGCGCCTCGGGGAACTCATCGGCGCCGATCGGGACGACCATGAACTCCTGGGCGTCCACGTTGTTGTCGGCGTGGGCCCCGCCGTTCAGGATGTTCATCATCGGCGCCGGGAGCACGTGCGCCATCGGCCCGCCGAGATAGCGGTAGAGCGGCAGGCCGGCGTCCTCCGCGGCGGCCCGGGCCACCGCGAGCGAGACGGCGAGGATCGCGTTGGCGCCGAGCTTGCCCTTGTTGGGGGTGCCGTCGAGGTCCATCATCTCGGCGTCGATGGCGATCTGCTCCTCCGCCGGCATCCCCTCGAGCCGCGGCCCGATCACCTCATTGACGTTCCGCACCGCCTCCTGCACGCCCTTCCCCGCGAACCGTTCCGCGTCACCATCGCGCAGCTCCGCCGCCTCGTGCTCCCCGGTGGAGGCGCCGCTCGGCACCGCGGCCCGCCCGTGCGCGCCACTGGCGAGCACC
>DATIBS010000039.1:0-48777 GCA_035457305.1 Gemmatimonadales bacterium | reverse complement strand
GGGGCGGTCCGTCAGGACCGCCCCGCTCCACATCTACCGCCGCCCCCCGCCACCGCCGGATGGCGCCGACCCGCGGCCACCGCCGCCACCAGATGGAGCCGACCCGCGCCCACCCCCGCCACCAGAGGGGGCCGAGACCCGGCCACCGCCGCCGGATGGGGCCGAGACGCGGCCACCGCCGCCGGATGGGGCCGAGACCCGGCCACCGCCGCCGGACGGCGCCGAGACCCGGCCACCGCCGCCACTACCGCGCGCGGGGCCCACCTGGCGCGGCAAGCCGCCCGCGGTCCCGCCCCGGCTCGCGCTGGGGCTCGGGCGCGTTGCCGCCCGCGCATCCACCGCTCGCCGCTCACCGGCGCGTGTCGCCGGGGCGCTGCGCATTGCGGTGGTCCGCGCCGCCCCGGGCCGCTCCACGCGACGCGCGCTGGCGGGGCGGAGTTCGGGCCGCTCAGTCGGACGGCCCGAGGGCGAGGCATCCCGCGCGTCGCGGGGGAGGCCGGCCTGCCGCCGGGCATCCACCGGACGCCCGCTCCCCTGCGCCTGGGTCGCCACCACCTCGGACCGCCGGCGCGTGGCACCAGACCGATTCTCGTCCGTGGACGGCGCCGGCGTGGCGCGGCGCCCACCGCTCGGCTGCTCCTTCCGTGGCTCCGCCGTGCGGGGGTCCTGCTCCGTGGGAGTGCGGCGCCGGGGAGTCTCCGCCTCGCGCGTGCCCTCCGGCTTCGCCGGCCGTGCCTCGGTCTGACCGGTGGTGCGGCGCCCCGCGGCCCCGGCATCCCAGCCCCGTTGCGTCGGTGCGGCCGCGTCCGCAGTCACGCGGCGACGCGTGCCGAACCCGGTCTCCTTCTGCTGCTGGCGCTCGCCGATCGACGGGAGCCGCCGACGGGTGCCGACATCCTGCGTGGCGTCGGTCGCCCCGAGGGTGCGGTCGCGGAAGCCCGCGGCGTATCGATCCCGGTAGCCCGGCCGATCGCCCGCCACGGCCTCGCCCGGCGCCTTCCAGGCGTACCGGTCACGCGAGTACGGGTAGGTGCCGTACGGGTACGGGTACGGGTAGTGATAAGGGTAGTACCCATACGGATAGTAGCTGTATGGGTAGTAGTATCCCGGGTAGTAGCCGTACCAGGGGCTGTAGAACCACGGGTCGTACCACCAGGGGTTGTACCAGCCCCAGCCGAACGAGACGTACACCGAGCTGCCGTAGGGGTAGCACCCGAAGCAGGTGGAGGCGCCGCCGTACAGGTAGGCATCCGACGACGAAGCGTAGACCTCCTCGGTCACGGTGTAGCGGAGGACGTCGTAATCGAACCCGCCTGGCGGAGCCATCCGGGTGACCATGTCGGTGAGACCGCGCTCCAGGTCGAGCTCGGACGCCGGGATCTCGAGCGCCCGCAGGTCCCAGCGCTCGCCGCGGCGGAACCCGCCGAAGTCGAACGGGTCGGGAGACCAGGCCGCGAGCACCACCCCGGTGCCGAGGTCGCTGGCCACCTGGAATGCCTCGCGGTCGCCCCGGCTCCGGATCTCGAAGTCGCGCTGGCCGGGGATGAAGGGGTCGTCCACCGGATCGACCGGGAAGAGCACCCGGACCCGGCCCTGCGGGTCGGTCTGCAGCACCACGAGATAGCCATCCCGTGCCGCCCGCACGTGCACCCGCGCCCAGCGGCCGGGGGTGTAGGCCCCGTCCTCGCTCAGCGCGAGCCGGATGGCGGGGTCGGGTTCCTGCGCCGCAGGCCACGCGACAGTCGCCGCGGGGACCGCGCCGAGGAGGCCGGTGACGAGGATCGTGCCGAGCATGGAATCCCTCCCGGACACTGCCGGATGACCATTTAATGGGACGGGGCCAACCGTCCCTACGGGTCATTGGGCGAGTCCCGTGCCAAGTCAGATCACGTTGCCCATCAATATGTTACGCGTCAGCCCGCGACTCCGTTGCGTCCCGGATTGGTGACGGCTGTCACTGGGGCTCCGGCGGGTCGGCTACCGGTCCGGCACTTCCCGGCCGCCGACCCGGCGGTGCCAGTAGAGCCGCATTTCCGAGATGAGGCCGTCGCGGGTCTCGCAGAACATCCCACCCCTCGCCTCGACCTGCTCGCCGGTACGCCGGCGGCGGAAGGCGACCGTGAACTCGGTGGCGAACCACGGTCCGGCGACGAAGATCTCGCCCGAAGCGAACCGGACCTCCGACTGGTGAAAGGACAGGTCCTGCCAGTATCCACGAATCTCCGTCATCCCGTTGAGCGGGGCGCCGAACGGCGTCTCGACGAGAGTGGCATCGGGAGCGAACACGGACAGCAGCGTCTGCGGGTCGGTGCGCTCCCAGCCGCGACCGAAGGTGTCGATCAGGCGGCGTCCGAGCTTGGCGGTCTCCTCCGGCGGATCGGTCACGCCTTGCTCCCGTCGGGGGGCGGTGGAACATTGCGCGGGCGAATGGAATCCAACTTACACCGCGTTGGGCGGGTATGCCTCGCCCTTCTCCTCCCGCTCGCGCTCCCGTCGGTCCTTGCCGCCCAGGCCCCGTGCCCTCCCGAGGCGGGACGCCGGCTGGAGTCAGCCTGGACCGCCTATCGCGCCGACTCCCTCGAGGCGGCGCGTGCGCGGTTCGCCGAGGTGACCCGCGCCTGCCCTGCCGTGGCCGACGCGTGGGCCGGGCTCGGCTTCGCCGCCCTGCGCCTCGGCGACGTGCCCGGTGCCGAGCAGGCCTTCCGGCGCGCGCTCGAGGCGGACCGCCGTAGCGCCGACGCCTGGGACGGGCTGGCCCATGCCCTGGCGCGCTCGGGGCGGAATGTGGAGGCGGCCGCCGCCGCGCGCGAGGCGCTCGCGGTGGCGCCAGGCTACGCCGCGAGCCGCGAGCTGCTCTCGCGCCTCGATCCCGATTGGGACCGGCCGCCGATCGTCCCGAAGCCCCGGCCCGACTCGCTGACCGTGGCGGTGCGGGTGCGGGGCGCCGCGTTCGAGGTCCCGGGGCCGACCGGCTGGGCGCCGCTCTTCCTGCGGGGGGTCAACCTGGGAGCGGCACTGCCGGGGCGATTCCCCGCCGAGTTTCCCACCGACTCGTCGCTCTATCGCGGATGGCTCGACTCGATGGCCGCGATGGGCGCGAACGTGGTGCGAGTCTACACCGTCTTCCCGCCCGCCTTCTACCGCGCGCTCCGGGCCCGGAACCTCGCGCACCCTGGGGAGCCGCTTCGCCTGGTCCAGGGCGTCTGGACCGAACTCCCCCCGGGGGAGGACTTCGGCGATCCCGCCTGGCTCGGCGAGTTCCGCGCGGAGATGCGGCGCGCGGTCGATGTGATCCACGGCGCCGTGGAGATTCCGTCCCTTCCGGGACACGCCGGCGGGCGGTACGACGCCGACGTCTCCCCGTGGGTGGCCGCCTGGATCCTCGGGCGGGAGTGGGAGCCGTTCGCCGTGGCCGGATTCGACCAGGGCCGGCCGCGCGCGGACTTCCGGGGCCGCTGGTTCACGGGGGACTCGCTTCCCGCGATGGACCGCTGGCTCGCCGAGCAGTGCGACTACCTCGTGGACTACGAGGTCGAGCGCCACAACGCCATCCGGCCCGTGGCGTACACCAACTGGCCCACCCTCGATCCCCTCGTGCACCCCACCGAGAGCGGAGCCGCGGAGGAAGCGGAATGGCGCCGGCGGGCGGGCCGGCCGCTCCTCACCGGGCGGCGGGAGTACGAGAACGACCGGATCGGCCTCGACGCGAACCTCGTGCGGCCCACCGACGCGAACCCTGCCGGCTGGTTCGCCAGCTACCACGCCTACCCCTACTATCCCGACTTCCTGCTCCACGATCCCGCCTACGCCGCCGCGCGCTCGAGCTTCGGCCCCTCGAGCTACTTCGGCTACCTGCGCGAGCTCGTCCGCCACCACGCCGGCCTGCCCGTGCTCGTGGCCGAGTTCGGGGTGCCGTCGAGCCGGGGACTCGCGCACTGGCAGCCCCAGGGACTGACCCACGGTGGCCTCGACGAGGCGGCCCACGCGGTCGCCGTCTCCCGGCTGGCGGCCGAGGTCCGCGAGTCGGGCGCCGCGGGCGCCCTCGTGTTCGCCTGGCTCGACGAGTGGTTCAAGCACAACTGGGTGACGATCGACCTCGAGGTGCCGCGGGAGCACAATGCCCGCTGGCTCAACGTCGAGGACGCGGAACAGCAGTACGGGCTGCTCGGCCTCTATGCGGGTGACGCGACCGGCCCGCGCCTCGGCGGCGATCCGGACGCATGGCGCGCGCTCCCCATCCTCCAGCGCGGCGACGGGCCGCTCCGCGCCCTGCGCGCAGGCCACGACGAGGCCTTCGTCTACCTGGCGGTCGAGACCGACCCGGCGTTCGACTTCTCCGAGCACGACCTCGCCCTGGCGCTGGACGTGATCCGTCCCGACCTCGGCCAGCGCCGGATGCCGGGCGGGCTTCACAGCGAGGTCGGGTTCGAGTTCCTGCTGGAGCTCCGCGACACCTCGCGCGCCGCCCTCCTCGCCCTGCCGGAGTACAACCCGTACGCCGGGCGCGAGGCGCTGGAGGACGGCGACGAGCGCGGTCGGTTCCACCGCCGGCCGGTGCGGCCGATCGTGAGAGACGACGCCCGCTGGGACTCGCTCCTGGTCATCGTGAATCGCGCCCGGTTCGGCCGGGACGGGACCTTCTTCCCCGCCCGACTGCACGACCGCGGGCGTCTGCGCCACGGGAGCCAGGCGGAATCGAGCCTGGCCGACTGGCACTGGCAGCGGGGTGCCGGCCTGGTGACCATCCGGATCCCGTGGGCCCTGCTCAACGTCACCGACCCCTCGACCGGCCGGGTGGCGTTCGAGTTCACGCGCGAAGGTGAGTTCGGGACCGTGGTCACGGAAGGAATTCGTGCCGGCCTCCTCCTGCTCGACGAACACGGCGCCCGGCTCGATGCCCTGCCGACTCCCGCGGCAGGGCGCTGGCGCGCCGAGGCGTTCACCCCGTGGCGCTGGCCGGAGTGGACGGAGCCACGATTCCATTGGAGATTGAAGCCGGCCTTCGCATCCCTCCGCCAGCTCTGGAGCGCGCCCTGAGTCGCCGCCCGACGTCCTTCCTCGCCGCGCTCCTCCTCCTGCCCATCCTCGCTGCGACACCAGCCGCGGCCCAGGTCCGCACCGGCGATGCGGCGTGGGAGGCCGGGGACTTCAGCGCCGCGCGGGCGGCCTATACCCGGGCGCTGGCCGACGATCCCGCGTCGGTGCGCTCGCTCTACCGTCTGGGCCTGCTCGCGAGCTGGGACGATCGGCTCGACTCCGCCCTCGTGCTGCTCCGGCGGGCGCGCACGGTCGATCCGGAGGACCCCGACGTCCGCTACGCCGAGGCCCTGGTGCTGAGCTGGGACGGCGACTTCGGCGGCGCCATCGCGCGCTACGACAGCCTGATCGCCGCCCAGCCCGACCGCCGCGACGCCCGGATCGGCCGCGCGCGAACGCTGGCCTGGAAGGGAGACCTCGACGGCGCGGAGCGCGCGTTCGAGGCGCTGGTCGCGATGGACCCCTCCGACCCGGAGGCTCGCAACGGCCGCGCGCAGGTCCTCTCCTGGCGCGGCGACTGGGACGCGGCCACGCTGGAGTACGGGGCAGTCCTCGCCTCCGATCCGGGGAACTCCGAGGCCCTGACGGGACTCGGGCGGCTCCGCCTCTGGCGCGGCAGCCCGAGCCTCGCGCTTCGTGCCGCCGACGCCGCTCTCGCCGCGGAGCCGGCGAACCGGGACGCCCGCCTCCTCCGGCGCGACGCGAGGAACGCGCTTCGCCCCTACCTCGACCTCACGCTCGGCTGGAGCGACGACTCGGACGACAACACCGCGTTCTGGCAGGTGGTCGGTGCGAGCGTGTCCCTTGCCGACGGTCTCCGGGGCTTCGGCCGCCTCGGGCTGCTCGAGGCGACGGACGAGACCCGGGACGCGCTGCGTTCGCTCGCCGAGGCGGGGATCATCCTCACCCGCGGGCCGTGGGGCTTCACGCTCGGCGCGGGGGCCCGTACGCTGGAGCCCGACCCGGTCGATGGCGACGGACGGACGGCGTTCACCGCGCGCGCGAATGCCGCCTGGAAGGTCGCGGCCGGGGCGTCGCTCGGCGTGGGTTACGCGCGGTACCCGTTCGACGAGACCGCGTTCCTGATCGGCCGTGACGTGGATATCGACGAAGTGGAGGCGAGCGGCGACCTCACCCTCGCCCAGGGTCTCGTCCTCGGGATGGGCGGAAGCTATGCGTGGCTGACGGACGACAACCGCCGGCACGCGCTGGTCGGCGCCCTCAGCAAGGACGTGAGCGGCGGCCTCTGGCTCGGCGGGTACGGGCGATGGCTTGCCTATGACGCGCCGGGCATCGGGTACTTCTCCCCCGACCGGTATCTCGTCGCCGAGGGACGGATCGGATGGAACCGCACGCCGGCGCCGTGGGGCTGGCGCCTGATGGGGGGGCTCGGGGCGCAGTGGATCGGGAGCGGTGCCGACGCGCAGGAGGAATGGCGGATCGAGGCGCGCCTGGTCCGCCAGCTCGGCGACGCGAGCACGCTCGAGGCGTGGGGCGGCTACACCAACGCCGCGATCAGCTCCACCACCGGCGCGTACCGATTCGCGACGGCGGGAGTGATGGGCAGGATCGGGTTGTAGGGGGGCGCTCGTCGCCTTTCGGAGGTCAGGGGTCGAGTGGAATGGGGGATGCGGGCGTGCCGATCCGTTGTCGGCGTGGGCTTGCCCACACCAAGGATTTAGGTTAGACTAATTTTCTTGTTCGGGTTTGCCAACCACGGCGCGCCTGTGGGTCAAGATATTGTGAAGCAACCACTTATATCCGGGTGCCTCGCCCTCGCGATGGCGGCGTCAGGCTGCACGTCCGCCGGCGCGCATCGCGGCGACATCGCCACCCGCGCCGTCCGCATCGTGACCACCACCGGGATGATCGCCGATGCCGCCCGCCGGGTCGGCGGCGAACGGGTGGAGGTGCGCGCGCTGATGGGCCCCGGGGTGGATCCCCACCTGTACCGGGCCAGTGAGCGCGACGTCACGCGCATGGCCGACGCGGACCTGATCCTCTACAACGGCCTCCACCTCGAGGGCGCCATGGCCGAGGTGCTGGAGCGGCTCGAGGAGAAGGGGCTCACCGCGGCGGTCACGGCGGACATTCCGCGCGACCGGCTGCTCGCGCCGCCGGAATTCAAGGGGCAATACGACCCCCACGTCTGGTTCGACGTGGGGATGTGGCGCCAGGTCGTCCTCACGGTGGGCGAGCGGCTGGCCGTGCTCGATTCGGCGCACGCTGCGACCTACCGCGCCAATGCGGCGGCGTACGCGCGCGAGCTCGCGGCGCTCGACGCCGAGGTGCGGGCGGAGGCGGCGCGCGTGCCCGCCGGCGGCCGGGTGCTCGTGACCGCGCACGACGCCTTCAACTACTTCGGTCGCGCCTACGGCTTCCGGGTGCGCGGCCTCCAGGGCATCAGCACCGCGAGCGAGGCCGGCCTGGGCGACGTGCAGTCGCTGGCCGGGTTCATCGCGGAGCGGCGGATCCCGGCGATGTTCGTCGAGAGCTCGGTGCCGCCGCGCACCATCGAGGCGGTGCAGGCGGCGGTGCGGGCCCGCGGGTTCGCGGTCGCGATCGGCGGGCAGCTGTATTCCGACGCGATGGGCTCCCCCGGCACCCCCGAAGGCGCCTATCCCGGGATGATCCGCCACAATGTCCGCACCATCGTCCGGGCCCTGCTGCAGGAGCCGATCCCGTGAACCCGACTCCCGTCCGTCCCCAGCCCCTTCCCGGGACGACCCCGGACGCCGCGGTCCCGGCGCCGGCGATCGAGATCGCCGACCTCACGGTCGCCTATCGCGACAAGCCGGTGCTCTGGGACGTGGACCTGGCCGTGCCGGCGGGCGTGCTGATGGCGGTGGTGGGGCCGAACGGCGCCGGCAAGACCACGCTGATCAAGTCGGTACTGGGGCTGGTGCGCCCCTCGGCGGGCTCGATCCGGGTGCTCGGCCTCCCCTATCACGACGCCCGCATGCGCGTGGCGTACGTGCCGCAGCGAGGCACGGTGGACTGGGACTTTCCCGCCACCGTGCGCGACGTGGTGACGATGGGGCGCTACGGGGCGCTGGGCTGGTTTCGTCGGCCCGGTCGGGCCGAGCGGGACGCGGCGATGGCGGCACTCGAGCAGGTGGGAATGGCCGCCTTCTCCACCCGACACATCAGCCAGCTGTCGGGCGGCCAGCAGCAGCGGGTGTTCCTGGCCCGCGCGCTGGTGCAGGATGCCGAAGCGTATCTGATGGACGAACCCTTCCAGGGGGTGGATGCCACCACGGAGCACGCCATCCTCGAGATCCTCCGGGCGCTCCGGGCCCGCGGGCGCACGGTGGTGGTGGTGCACCACGACCTGCAGACGGTGGCGGAATACTTCGACCAGGTCGCGCTGCTCAACATCCGGCTCATCGCGAGCGGTCCGGTGGCCGAGGTCTTCACCGAGGAGCGGCTGCGCGAGACCTACGGCGGCCGCGCGCGCCTGCTCGGGGGAGCCGCGTGATCCTCGACTACACGGTCCGCACCGTGGCACTCGGCGCCGCCGTGCTCGGCGCGGTGAGCGGGGCGCTGGGCACCTTCGCCGTGCTCCGGCGACAGAGCCTGCTCGGCGACGCGATGAGCCACGCGGCGCTGCCCGGCATCGCGCTCGCGTTTCTCGTCACCCGGCAGAAGGACCCGTGGGTGCTGGTGGCGGGAGCCGCCGTGGCCTGCTGGCTGGCGGCGCTCGCGGTGATGGCGGTGGTGCGCCAGGGCCGGGTGAAGTACGACGGCGCCCTCGCGCTGGTGCTCTCCGTCTTCTTCGGCTTCGGGCTGGTGCTGCTCACGGCCATCCAGCGGCTCCCCGACGCGACCCAGGCGGGCCTCGACAAGTTCCTCTTCGGCCAGGCCGCAGCGCTCCTCGCGCGGGACGTGACGGTGATGGGGCTCCTCGGCGGGACGGCGATCGCGATCCTGCTCGCGGGCTGGACCCGGTTCCAGGTTCTCTCCTTCGACCCCGACTTCGCGCACAGCCTGGGGCTCCGGGTGCGGGGGCTCGACGTGCTGCTGACCTCGCTGCTCGTGGTGGCGATCGTGATCGGCCTGCAGACGGTCGGCGTGGTGCTGATGAGCGCGCTGGTGGTGGCGCCCGCGGCAGCCGCACGGCAGTGGAGCGACCGCCTGGGGCCGACGGTGGCGCTGGCGGCCCTCTTCGGCGCGGTGGCGGGGGCGTCGGGGGCGCTCCTCTCCTCGGTCACCGAGCGGCTGCCGACCGGGCCGACGATCGTGCTCTCGGCCAGCGTCATCGTGGCCCTCTCGCTCGCCTTCGGGCCGGCGCGCGGGCTCGTGTGGGACCGGATCCGGGCGGCGCGGAACCGGGCGACGGTGCAGGCCGACCTGGTCCTCCGCGCACTCCATGCGCTCGCCCGGGGGCACGAGGACCCGCACCACCCGCACGCCGAAGCGGTGCTGGCGCTCAGCCTGGAGCGGAAGGGGGTGCGCCGCGCACTCGAGGCCCTGGAAGAGCGGGGACAGGTAACCCGGGCCGGCCCCCGTGCCTGGGCGCTCACCGAGGACGGCCTCGCCGCGGCCGACCGGGCGGAGGCGCCTCGGTGAGCCCGGCCCAGGCGGAGATCCAGCTCATCGCGGTGCTCACCGCGGTGGCGTGCGCGCTGCCGGGCACCTTCCTCGTGCTCCGCCGGATGGCCATGCTCTCCGATGCGATCAGTCACGCCATCCTGCTGGGCATCGTGGCCGGCTTCTTCCTGACGGGGGATCTCGCGTCCCCGCTGCTCGTCGTGGGTGCGGCCCTCACCGGGCTGGTGACCGTCGCGGGAGTGGAGCTGCTGCAGCGCACCCGGCTGGTACGGGAGGACGCGGCCACCGGGCTCGTCTTCCCCGTGCTCTTCTCCGTCGGCGTGATCCTGGTCAGCCGCTATGCCGGGAGCGTGCACCTCGATACCGACTCGGTGCTGCTCGGGGAGCTGGCCTTCGCGCCGTTCGACCGGTTCGTCGTCGCCGGGCGCGACCTCGGGCCCCGGGGCCTGTGGCTGATCGGCGCGATCCTGGCCGTGGACCTGCTGGTGATCGGACTGCTCTGGAAGGAGCTGGCGCTCTCCACGTTCGACCCCGCGCTCACCGCCGCGCTGGGCTTCTCTCCCGTGGCCCTGACCTACGTCCTCATGGGGTTGGTGTCGGTCACCGCCGTCGGCGCGTTCGACGTGGTCGGCTCCATCCTGGTGGTGGCGCTGATGGTGGCCCCGCCGGCGGCCGCCTGGCTCCTCACCGACCGGCTGCCGCGCATGCTCGGGCTGGCCGCGGGATTCGGGGCGGCGAGCGCCGTGGCCGGCTACTGGACGGCGCACCTCCTGGACGTCTCCATCGCCGGCGCCATGGCCTCCATGGCCGGACTCGTCTTCGCCGGCGCGTCGATGGTGGCGCCGGAACGCGGCGTCCTCGCCGTGGTGCGGCGGCGCGCGCGGCAGCAGCGGGAATTCGCCGAGACCCTGCTCGCGATGCACCTCCAGACGCACGAAGGCCGCCCGGAGGCGGCCGAGGAGTGCTCGCTCGAGACCCTGCACCGCCACCTTCGCTGGACCCGGGAGCGGACCCTCGCCACCGCCGCCCGCATGCGGCGGCGTGGCCTGGTGGAGGAAGGCGGCGGCCTGCTCCGGCTCACCGACGACGGACGGCGCCGGGCCGCCGAGGCGCTCCAGCGATAGCCGTCAGAGCGCGAGCGAGATTCCGACCCGCACCCGGCGTCCCGGGCCCAGGAACGTCGAGCGGCCGTAGGAGGTGCGATAGTAGGCATCCGAGGCCAGCCGCTGTTCCGCCAGCGTGAAGACCCCATCCCCGTCCCCGAAGCGCCGCTCCGCCTCGATCAGGTACGCGCAGTTCGGCTCCGCCGCCGATCCCACCGCGCTTACCCACCCGCCGCAGGCGCCAAAGGGATCGGGCGCGCCGCCGAAGGTGAGGTCGACGGACCGGTCGGGGAGGTACGCCCCATTCGCCGCCGCCTCGACCGCGAAATCGGCACTGTCGCCGCGCCACGCCTCCTCCTCGGCCAGCGGACTTTCCGTCCCCCCTGTCGCCGAGAACACCCGGAGCACGTTCTCCGTGCCGAGGAGGTTCCGCGCGTCCAGGAACAGCGACAACGAGGTGCCGTGGAGGGCGAAGGCCTTGGCGAGGCGGAGGTCGAGGGTCGAAACCGACGGCGTGCGCGAATCCGACAACCCGTCGTGCGGCACGGCGAGGCAGCCGGTACCCGAGATGACGAGCGAGTTCTGCTGGACGTCGGTGCACCTGCGGTAGGGCGTGCCGCTCGCGTGGCGGAACGCCAGCGCGGCCGAGCCGCGCGCCGCCAGGGTCCCCAGCAGCGAGCCGGCCTGCCATCCGGTCGGCGTGCGCGCCTCCGCCACCAGGAAGAGGGTGTGCGGGCGGCTCGCGGGGGCCGGGCGCTCCCGTGGCCCGTCGAAGTTCGGCACCTGCGACGTGACGTCCTGCCAGGACCAGCCCGCCCAGCCGGTCAGCGCGCCCGCGCGCCGCTCGACGACCAGATCGGTCCCCAGGCCGGTCGTGCCATCGGAGGCGTTGACGAAGCGCGGGACATCCTGGGGCCGGTTGAGGAGGGGGTCGTAGGCCGACACGACCACCGAGCGGATCTCGTCATCCACGCTCCGGAGCCATGCCGCCGCGTCGAGCGTGAATCCGCTGCCCAGGTCGTAGCGCACGCCGGCCTCTCCGTGCGTCACCCGCTCGAAATCGAGGTCGTCGCCGTAGGGCTGGGTTCCCGTGGTGATCGTGATGTCGGTGTTGACGCCGGCGTAGACCAGCTGGAAGTCCGGCCGGCGGGGATACCGGCCGAAGCCGCCCCGGAACGCGAGCCGGGGAGAGGCGGCGTAGGCGACGCGCACCGACCCGCCGACGGCGCCGTGCGATCCGTCCTCCCGGAACTCGATGAGCGCCGGGTCCCAGTCGGTGCCGTCGTACCCGTAGCTCGAAAGGCGAGGGAACCAGGCGAACCGGTCGAATTCCGGGCTGCCCGGGTCATCCTCGCGGAGCCAGGGCCGCCGGGCGCCGCTCGCGAACCGCTCGTATCGGAGTCCCACGACGATGGACCCGTGCGGACCGAGCGGGACCTCATCCTCGGCCCAGAGCGCGGCGCCCGAGGGCGACTCGATCCACACGTCCGAGCCGGCCTGGCTGGTGAGCGCATGGGCGTAGCTCGCGATGTCGTAGCTGGTGGCCTCGACGCCGAGCCGCAGCCGGGTGCCGCCGAGACCCAGGGCGGCGCGGCCGCCCAGGACGGTCCGATCCTCCTCGAACAGCGTCAGCCGACCGACCGGGCCGCCCGACTCCGAGAACCCGAGCAGTCCGTAGGCGTTGTTCCGCCACTGGTCGATCAGGGAGTACTGGTTCGTGTTCTCGAGGTCGTACGGCGAACGCCGCGAGCCGGGAGTATTGCGGCGGTAGTTGTCCACCAGCTCGTCGTTGACCGGGAAGTCGTCGAACCCGAACCGCAGGTCGAGCGGCGCCACGAGAAACCCGCCGAAGGGGTCGCGGGAGTCCAGCTCGGCGTCGGTATGGAGCGGGCCGTCCTCACCGAGGTCGTGCTGGAGGGAGACGAACGCCTCGAGGGTCACCGGACGCACGTCGCCCAGGCGGTGGCTGGCGCCGAGCGACAGCACGCGGCTCGTCGTCCGGCCGGCACCGAGCTGCTGCGTGTTGTAGAGGTTCGGATAGTCGAAATGACGGGCCTGGTCCTGCGCGAGCACCGCCGATGCGAACACCCTGGTGCCGGGGCCCTCCCACGCCAGCTTCAACTGGGCCTGGCCGGCCGAGTTCACCGATGCCGGAAGCCGGGTGCCGGCGGCGGCGGTCAGCCCCAGGATGTCCACGTAGGTGGTGTCGGAAACCGGGTCTCCCGGCGCCTCGGGGACGGCGAGGGTCCGATCCACCCGGGTCGCGACGTACACCGGTGCCTCACCGGCGCCGGGCGGCGTGGCCACGCTCTGCGCGCCCTCGAGGGTGCCGGCCGCGAAGAGCCGGAACCGGCCGAAGGAGCCGCCGCCCGCGGCCTCGAGGCGATTGTATCCCTGGGAATGCTCCGTCCCCCAGAGTCCGTCGGTACTGGCGTCGAATCGCGCGGTCCACCGGTCGCCGCCGTCCGGCGTGACGAGCGAGACGAGGCCGCTTCCACCTCCAGCGCTGCCCGCGCCGGTCGGACCAGTGAAGACCGCGAGCCGCCCGACGCCGCCGGGGCCGAGCAGCTCGCGCTGGCCGGCGAAGTCCTGGAAGGCGCGGACCAGCGAGCTGGAGGCGGTGCCCCGGACGCCGGCGTCCACGGGGATCCCGTCGAGCTCGGCGGCGAGGTCGGCCGGACGGCCTCCACGCACCGCGATCGGACCGGTGACGCCTGCGGTCACGCCGGGAAGGAGCCGGAGCGCGTCGGACACGCGGTCGGCGGGCAGCGCCCGGAGCGTCGCCCCGTCGAGCCGGCGAACGGTCGCGTGCGGCAGGGTGTCGCCCGCCGCGACGGAATCGGGGCGACCCTGTGCCCGGGCCGCCGGAACGGCCGCGACCAGCAGGACTGCGGCGAGCAGTCGGCGCATGATCGGATTTCCCGAGTGGGGGAGTGGACGCACCGCGGGGGAGACGCCCGTCGGGGGCGCATCCGCACACCGCGCGGCGGTCAGGAAGGAGGGGCCGACAGAGCCGGTGGCTGACCGGCGACCGTGGAGTCCGCGAGCAGGGCTCGCAACATGGCGCGCGCCTCCGGGCGATCCCAGTCGGTCGCGCCCCGCCAGACCAGCATGATCGCGCCGGCCCGGTCCACCACGAAGGTGGTCGGCACCAGCGTGAGGCCGAGCACCGCGGGCCGTTCGCTCGCCTCGAAGTAGACCGGCAGGCGGAGCCGTCGCTCCTCGAGCCACGCGCGGGCCCGCTCGGGCCGCTCGGGCGAGACCGCGAGGAACTCGACTTCCGGCACCGAGTCGCGGAGCGCCTCGATGCTCGGGAGCTCCTCCACGCAGGGCGCGCACCAGCTGGCCCAGACGTTGATGAAGAGGACGCCGCCGCGCAGGTCGGCCAGCCGGAACTCGCTCCCATCCGCGCGCAGCAGCTTCCATTCGAAGTCGGCGGCCGAGAGGAAGGCGGGCGCCCCCTCGGCGGCCGTCGCGCCGGCCTGGGCCCGGAGCGGCCCCGCGCAGAGGGCCAGCAGCAGTCCCGCCGCGGCCGCGCAGGCGAGCAGCGCGCGCGCGGCGCCGCCCCTCACGCGCGCGGGTCCGCGCCGCGCTGCCGTTGGCACAGCACCTGGCCCGCGAGCGCGTGGCCCACCACGCGCTCCGCGCCTTCCACCCGAACGGTGACCGGCCCGCTGAACGGGTGCCGCGCCACCACCTGGATCCCGGCGCCGGGGACGAGGCCGATCTCGGCGAGGTAGCGCAGGCGCTCGGCGTCACTCGTGTCGGCGCGGCGCACCACGGCGGACTCCCCCGCCGGGAGGTCGCTCAGCGGCGTGTAGATGACCTCCGCCATGGAGCCGTCGGGGCCGGGGATCGGGTCGCCGTGGGGATCGAAGCCGGGATTGCCGAGCGCCGCGGCCATCCGGTCGATCAGCGCGTCGCTCACCGCGTGCTCCAGCCGCTCGGCCTCGTGATGCACCGAGTCCCAGGTGTAGCCCAGCCGGTCGACCAGGTAGGTCTCGATGATCCGGTGCCGGCGGAGCATCCGGAGCGCCGCCCGGCGACCCTCCGGGGTGAGCTCGACCCCCTTGTAGGGCACGTGCTCGAGGAGCCCCTGGTCGGCCAGCCGCTTCACCATCCCGCTCACCGACGGCGCGCTGAGGTCGAGGTGCTGCGCGATGTCGCTCGTCGTGGCCGGGTGCCCGGCGCGCGAGAGGTGGTAGATCGCCTTGAGGTAGTCCTCCACCGACGGGGTGAGGACCTCGTTCCGAAGGGCGGCCGTCATCGCGCCTGCCGGCTGGGGGGCGACGCAACTTGGGCGGCGGCGGCGGGGGAGGTCAAGCGGTCCCGGAAGGGGTGCTCGAAGCTCAGGTAGACCAGCAACCGGGAGTCGGCCCCGGCGCTCGGCCCCACGCCGAAGGCGTACGCGACTCCCGGCACCACCTGCCTCCCCCCCGGAAGGTTCCAGGCAAAGCGGACGCCGGGATTGAGGAGCGCCTCCTCGTGTCCCGCGGTGGCGCCGGCGCCGAGGACCTCCTCGGTCCGGGTCCAGATCCCCTCGACGAGGAAGTTCACCCAGGGCGCCGCGAGCCAGACCACGCTGGCCGCGAGGCCGATGTCGAACGCGGTGGCCGCCCCCCCGGCAGGGTTCTCCGAGGACGGGGTGAGGGTGAATGCCGCGTTGAAGTGGGACGCGAAGCGGGGGCCCACGGTCACGCTCGCCGGCAGGCCCAGCTGCAGGCCGATCGAGCCGGCGCCGGTCTCGTCGTCCGGGCTGCCGGTCGGGAAGAACACCGAGAATCGCGGCGCGACGGCCAGCGGTTCATCCCCTCCCCCCAGGAGCTGGTAGCGGTAGTGCAGCCCGAGGTCGCCGAGTCCCGACCCGGCTGCCCCGCCGCCCAGCGGGATCGAGTAGCTGAGCTGGTGGCGCTGACTCCAGAGGGGCCACTCCTGGGTGAAGCTGAGCTGCCACTGCTCCCGGCCACGGGCGTCCTGCAGCAGGCCGACGTGCTGCACCACCCCGGCCTCCTGGTTGTAGGCCTCCTCGACCAGGAAGCTGTTGTCCCGGATGGCCGGCGCCTGCGCCGAGACCGCCACCGGGGCCGCGGCGAGCGCGAGCGCGATCCGCGCGGCGCGCATCACGCGGGCACCAGCAGGCCGGTCGCGTACATCACCGCCATCCCCGCGACGAAGCCGGCCGCGGTCCGCGGCACGAGCCCGCCGGCGGCTCCCGGCGCCCGCCCGAGCAACCGCCAGAGGTTCACCACCACCTGGCCGATGGCACCGGCGCCCAGGGCGAGGAACAGCGTCGTCGCCACCGGGGAGGCGCTGAAGCCTCCGATCCACGCCCCGACGACCGTGGGGAGCCCGGCGACCAGCCCGAGTTGTACCAGCTGCCCGAGGCCCGGGCGCTCCTCCGCGAGCGGGCTCACGATGCCGAGCCCCTCGGTGGTGTTGTGCAGGAGGAAGCCCACCACCAGCGAGGTGCCCAGCGCGATCTCCCCCGTGGCGTAGGCGCCGCCGATGGCGAGTCCCTCGCCCAGGTTGTGCAGCCCGATGCCCAGCGCGATGAGCTTCGCGAGCCAGAGCCCCGGCGCGGTGCCCGCGGCCCGGCGGGTCGCGCCGACTGCCTGTACGCCGAAGGCCGCACCCAGGACCCCGATGACCACCAGCCCGCCGCCCTGGAAGGCGCCCGGCACGCGGCCCGCGGTCTCGATGGCCTCGATCAGGGCGTCGATCCCGAGGAAGGCGAGGAGCCCGACCGTGAGCGCCAGGAAGAACTCCACCGTCTCCCGCCGGAGGGTGCGGAGGAACGGCAGCCAGAGGAGCCCGAGGAAGACCGGGATCACCCCGGCGTAGATCCCGAGCAGCGCGAAGGTGGCGACGTAGCGCCGGTCGGGCGGCGGCGTCTGGGTGGCCACCGCCACGTCGGCGGAGAAGGTGAGCCCGGTGCTCGTCACCAGCGTGACGACCAGCGGCTCGCCTTCCACCCAGGGATACGGGATGCGGATGGTCCGCCGACCGAGGCGGGGAATCGTGCGCTCCCCCAGCACCTCGTGGGACCAGGCCGCGTCATCGACGAGCACCTGCGAGACGGTGACCGCCTCGGGGCCCCCGTTGACGGCCACCGCCTCGATCCGCCCCGGCCCGGGCAGGGTGATCCGCTCGATGGTCAGCTCCTCGACCGGCGGAAAGGCCTTGCGGAACACCCCCGCCGGGCCGAACCGGAAGAAGGCCGCGAGCAGGAGCCCGAGGAGGAGCAGCGGACCGAGGCCCAGCAGCCAGCGCCGTGTCCGACCCTCAGGCATTCGGCCCCCGCACGTCGAGGATGCCGGTCCAGCCGAGTTCGGCGAACTCGCTCTGGTGGGCGTGGAACATGAACGGGCCGGTGTGCTTGCAGGTGAACTCCAGGACCGCCCGCTCGCCCTGCCCCAGCGTGACGAGGTCGGTCCACTCGAAGCGCTCGAGGTCACTGCCGGTGCGGAAGAGCCGGAAGAAGTGGCCGTGCAGGTGCAGGGAGTTGACGAGGTCGAACTCGGTCAGGTTCACGACGTAGATGCGCACCAGCTCCCCCGCGCGCACCACGATCGGGTGGCGCTGGTAGTGGAATGCCACGCTGTTGACCGCATAGACCTCGTTCTCGCCGTCGAAGTTGGTGTCGAAGGCGTTCATCACCATCACCAGCTCCTGCGCCGGCGGACGGCCCTCCCTCGGGTCGATGATGAACGCCCCGTAGAGTCCCTTGTGGAGGTGCCGCTTCAGCGGGACGGTATGGCAGTGGTAGAGCTGCAGCGCGAAGGGCTCCGCGTCGAACTCGTAGGTGTAGCTCCCGCCCGGCTGCACCATCTCGAACGCCCCGTCCATGTTCGCGGGGTGGATCCCGTGGAAGTGGATCGAGTGCGCGTGGGTGCCGCGGTTGGTGAAGCGGATCCGCACCCGGTCGCCCTCGGTGCAGCGGAGCGTCGGGCCCGGCACCTGGCCGTTGTAGGTCCACGCCGGGTAGAAGACCCCGCCCGCCACCTCGATCTCCCGCTCCTCGGCGACGAGCTCGTACTCCCGGAGCACCTGGCCCGAGGGCAGCCGCGACTCGCGGCCCCGGTCGAACGCAGTGAGGAACGCGGTGGGATCGAACCCCCCGGGCCGGATGTCGCCGACGGTCGTCATGGCGTGGTGGCCGGCATGATCCGGTTCCGCGGCGGCGGTTCGACCGAAGAGGAGCGATCCGGCACCCGTGGCAAGTCCCGCCGTCCCGGCGGCACCGAGCTTGAGCAGGCCGCGCCTGCTCAGGGGACGCTCCATCATCTCGTTGTCCTTTCAGTACTTGTGACAATTGGCCCGACCCCGGCGCCCGCCCCCAGGAAGCCGGTGCGAGGGGAGCCGGTATATTAGATAAGCCTAATTTTAGGATATGTAACAGCGAAATTCAAGACGGAGGGGCCAACTCGAGGAACGGGGTCAGGATCCGCTCGGTCATCCCCCAGACGAAGTCGTCGCCGACCGCGTACCCCTCGATCGTGCGCGGGATGCCGAGGATGTCGAGGGAGCGGGCGACCCGGACCCCGGGACGCCGGAGGTGCTCGAGCTCGGTCCAGAAGGCGTGGGCGATCTCCTGGCTCAGGGTGAGTGGCGGGCGCCGCGGGAGACAGAAGACGAAGGGCCGCACGGTGACGGGAGGGAGGACCGGCGTGCGCGGCGCGACGTCGTCGAGCGTGCCGACGCATTCCGCCGCGCCGAGGTCGACGCCGACCTCCTCGAACGTCTCGCGCACCGCGGTGCGCAGGAGGTCCACGTCCCCGGGATCGAACCCGCCGCCGGGGAGGCCCACCTGCCCCGACCAGGGATCGCCGAGCCGTTCGGCCCGGCGGATGAGCAGGACACTGTCCGGGCCGGGCACCACGACGACCGCGACGGCGGCGAGACGCCGTCCCGGCTCGTCCACGCGGAGCGGCGAGCGGGCGGCGAGCGCGCGCCTCAGGAGGTCGGGCAGGGCGGGAATCGGGCCGGGCACGCCGAGCGGAGAGTGGGTCGAAGAGTGAATCGCCGGCCCGGAGCTTCGACCCGCCCCCCCTCGGCGGTCAAGCGGTCAGGCGCTCGCGGGAGCCCCCGGCTCCTTCCGCCCGAGGCGCCGCCGGACGAGGGCGATCACCGCGACGGCGCCCGCGATCACGAACTTCTTCCCGGCGGCGAGCGCGGCGAGCAGCACCTTGAAGAGGCCCGCCTTGGCCGCGACCTTGCCCGCCACGAGCGCCCCGAGGCCATAGGCCGCGACCTGGTCGGTGCCGGGGAGGAAGTCGGCGTACCGGTGACCCTCGTTGAACGCGACCAGGTCCATCACCGCCACCATTCCCGAGTCGACCGCCGCGAGCTCGGAGATCCCCGAGATGGCCGTGAGCACCAGCACGCCGCGGCGGCCGAGGATGCGGACGTCGTAGTTGAGCGTGGCGGACGGCTCGCCCGCGAACCGGAGCTCCTTGGCCCAGTAGAGCTTGTGCGCCGTGCTGTCGTAGTGTGGCGGCGCCGCCCAGCCGAGCAGCTCGACAGCCGGATAGCCGGCCTCCTCGCGCGCGGGATTCTCCTCCCGCGTGCTCGCCTGCATCTCCTTCAGCAGCTTCTCGTAGTCGAGCTCGGCGGCCTCGTCGTCCTTGACGTAGCCGTCCTCCTCGTAGGTGATGAGCACCGCCCAGTTCGCGGAATCGAGCGGTCCCGTCGCGGCGGGGAAGAGCATGCCGAGCGGGGTGTCGTCCGGCGGGTTCCCCCAGACGTTCTCGAGCACGAGCCGCGTGTCGGAGGGACCGAGAAAGCGGAAGGTCTCCGGGACGCGAAGGGTGGCGAGCCCGCCGCGGAGCGAGATCTCGCCGGCCTGCCACCCGAGGCGGGCCACGATCTCCTCGGGGGTGAGGCTGTCGAGGTCTCGCACTTCGCGCTGGGCCTGCACGGCCGACGGCGCGAGGGCGAGAACCGGAAGGAGCAGCCAGGAAAGGGCGCGACGCATTGGGACTCCGACGTTTGAGGGGGTCCGGGCGGCGCGGGGGGGGAGCGCGGCCGGCGCGTGCCAATGGCAAGGCACGTGCCAGTCAGGGGAGGTGGGTGGCGAACCAGGCAAGGGACTCGGAGAGCACCCGATCGAACATCGGCGTCGGGCCCTGCCAGGGATGGACGATGCCGAAGGTGTGACCCGCCCCCTCGATGGCGAGGAGCTTGGTGGTCGCGCGTCCGCTGGCCTCCGCGAGGAGTTCCGCGTCGAGGAAGGAGACCGACTCGTCGCCGGTGCCATGGATGATCAGCCATGGCGCCGCGACCTCGGCGGCCAGGCGCTCGAGGTCGAGCGCGCCGACGTGCTCCCGCTCGACCTCGTCGAGCAGCGCGAGGCCCACGGGCAGCACCTGCCCGGTGCGCGCGTTCACGACGTCCATGCTGCCCTCCGCCCGCCAGCGCGCGCGCGTGGCGGGATCCCACCGGAGCACCGACCCGATCGCCGCCCAGGTCACCAGGGCGCGCACCTCGGGCCGGGTCGCGTTCGCGAGGGCGCCCACGCCGCCGCGCGAGTGCGCCAGGATCCCGACGGACGAGGGCGGTGCGATGCCCAGCTCCCCCCGGCCAAGGGCCGCCAGCACCGTGGCGACGTCGGCGATCTCGGCGCGGTGGGTGTTCCGGAAGAAGCGCTCGGGATGCACGAATTCGCCGCGCTCCACCCCGGACCCGCTGAGGTCGAGTGACACGGCGGCGAATCCGGCGCGCGCCAGGCGGTCCGCCGTCGCGGGAAAGAAGCCCCAGTCCTTGAATCCCTTGAAGCCGTGAACGGCGACCACGGCAGGACGGGAGACGTCGCGCCGCGGGGCCCGCACGTCCACGTGGATGGGGCCCAGGGTGCCGGGCAGCCGGTGCTGCGTGAGGGTGGGGGTGGCCATTCCGGCGGGGCCTAGTGCCGGGCGCCCGGGTACCGCGTCACGCCACCGCCCCCTCGAGCAGCTCCAGCTCGCCCGCGTCCGCGTCCAGCCGGGCCCGCACGCCGAGAGGCACCGTCCATTGCTCCTCGATGTGGCCGATGGGGAATCCGTAGGCCACGGGCACGCCGAGCGGCTCGAGATAGGTCGCCAGGACCTCGTCGAAGCCGAGGGCACCGTCATCGCCGCCGCGGTCCATCTCGGTGAACCGGCCCACGACCACGCCGGCCACGCGATCGAGCGCGCCCACCGTGCGCAGGTGGGCGAGCATCCGGTCCACCCGGTAGAGGTCCTCCCCGACGTCCTCGAGGAAGAGGATCGCGCCGGTGAGATCGGGGAACCAGCGGGTGCCGACGAGGCACTGGAGCAGCGAGAGGTTGCCGCCGATGAGCGGGCCCTCGGCCCGGCCTCCGCGCAGGGTCGCGATGCGGTTGGCCGCGGAAACCAGCACCTCGGAGGGTGGCGCGAGCCGGCCGAGTCGCCCTGCCGGGCTCACGCCGGTGGTCACGCGGTCGAGGTGCCAGCGGCTGAACGGCCCCAGACTGGCGCGCGCGATGGGCCCGTGGAAGGTGATCAGGCCGGTGGCGGCGTGGAGCGCCACGAGGAGTGCGGTGATGTCGCTGTACCCGAGCACCACCTTCGGGTGGCGGGCCGCGGCCGCGAGGTCGACCCGGGCCAGGATGCGCGTCATGCCGTAGCCGCCGCGGAGGCACCAGACGGCGTCGAGCGATGGATCGGCGAGTGCCGCGTTGAGGTCGGCGAGCCGCTCGTCGTCGCTGCCGGCCAGGTAGCCGTACTTGCGGCCGGCGTTGGGGAAGAGCACCGGCTGGTAGCCGAGCGCGCGGCACAGCTCCTGGCCGCGCGCCAGGTCGTCACGTTCGAGGAGCGGCCCCGCCGGGGCGACCAACCCGATGCGGCTGCCGAGCTTGAGGGCCTTCGCGCGGATCGTCCGTGTCACGGACATTTGGTGTCCCCTGTTCCCGTCGGTAGATTGCGCCACGCCCCCCTGCCCGGAGGCACGGCTTGCGCGCGTCCCATCCCGCTCTCCTCGCCGCCGGCCGCGCGATCCTCGAGCTGCGCGAGGACATCGTCGTCCGCTGGCTCGAATGGCTCGAGGTGCGGGGCACGATCGGCACGACCATCTCGCGGGCGATGCTGCAGCGCCACCTCCAGCTCCTGGTGACGATGCTCGCTGAGATGGTCGGCCCGATGCGGCGCGAGGTCAAGGGGCTGTGGTTCCAGAACTGCGAACAGTACGGCCGTGCCGGTGCCACGCGGGGCCTCGCCGCCGGCGAGGTGGTCGAGGAACTGCAGTTCCTCCGGGACCTGCTGACCCGGCAGCTCGCGCCGGTGCTCGCCGCGATGCGGGCGCGGCAGGCGATGGCCATCGTGCTTCGCCTCAACCGGGTCCTCGACAAGGGCGTCGCGGTCGCGGTCGTGGGCTACACCGACGCCCTCGTGGCCACGCTCTTCACCGAGAATGGCGTGCCCGCGCCCGGCTCGGAATTCGATCCCGCCGAGGCGGAGCGGCAGATCGTCGCCCTGGAGCAGGAACTCGCGGCGCTGACGCCGCACCGCTGATCCCCGGCCGTGCCACTCGCTGCCTGGCTGCCCGCCCTGCCCTGGGCGGTGCCGTTCCTCTCGCTCCTCCGGCTGGCCGACAAGCGACCCGACCTCGCCCGCGCCGAGCCGGTGCGGGGCCGGCCGCTCAGCGTCATCGTCCCGGCCCGGAACGAGGCCGCCGTGATCGGGAACGTGGTCCGTTCGATCCTCGGCGGCGGCTACGACCCGCTCGAGCTCATCGTGGTGGACGATCGGTCGGAGGACGGCACCGCGGGCGTGGTGCGCGCGATCGCGGCCGATGACGCGAGGGTGCGCCTGGTCGAGGGGGCGGCGCTCCCGGCGGACTGGTATGGCAAGCCGTGGGCCTGCGCGCAGGGGGCCGCCATCGCCACCGGCCGGCTCCTCCTCTTCACCGACGCAGACACCACCCACCACCCAGGTTTGCACGCGCGCGCCGTCGCCCTCCAGGAGGAACTGGACGCCGACCTGCTGACCCTCGCGCCGCGGCAGCGCTGCGTGACCTTCTGGGAGCGGCTCGTGATGCCGCAGATCTGGGTGCTGCTTGGCGTCCGCTTCCACCCGCGGGTGGTGAATCGCGCCCGCCGGCGCCGCGACCTGATCGCCAACGGGCAGTTCCTGCTGATCCGGCGCGAGGCCTACGACGCCATCGGCGGCCACGCCATGGTGCGGGACGAGGTGGCCGAGGACCTGGCCCTCGCCCAGGCCTTCCATGCGGCGGGTCGCCGGGTGCGTTTCGCCTTCGCCGAGCGGCACATGGAGACGCGGATGTACCACAGCCTCCGCCACCTGGCGGAGGGTTGGACCAAGAACCTCTACCTGGGCGGCCGCCGCTCCTACCCCGACGAGCCGGTCCTCCGCGCCCTCGTGCCCGCCGGACTCGCCACGGCCATCGGCTTCTGGCTCCTCCCGACCCTCGGCCTCGCCCTGGCCGGGGCCGGGATCGCTCCCGCTCTCCTCGGCCCGGCGCTCCGGGCGTGGGCAGTCTCCGCCGGGTTCTGGGCGGTGATCTCGGCGCACATGCGGATCCCGCCGTGGTATGGCCTGCTGCACCCGCTCGGCGCCGGCATGGCGCTCGCGATCGTGGCGCGCTCGACCCTGCGCGGCGGGCGGCGCGTGGAGTGGAAGGGCAGGGTCTACGGGGAGCGGGGAGCGGGGACCGGCAGGCCCTAGGCGACGCATGCCCGGCAGTGATTGCCGGCCGCCGGGCACTCGGTGCCGGCGGACGGACGCCCGGCGCTGCAATGCCACCCCTCGTCGGTGTTCGGTGCCTCGCCCCTGCGCCCGGGCGGCCATCGTGGGCCCGTGCCCAGCATCCCCCTGCGCCTTCCTCAGGCGCTCGCCGCCGTTCGCGCGGTGCACGACTTCCCGCTGCTCGTCGCCGCGCTGGGACACGAACCACTCTGGCAGCCCCTGGAGGACGCGGGCTGGGCGCATGGCGCCTGGACCCGGGCCGCCCGGGTGGGGGCGGCAGGGGGATTCACGTGGTACGGCGTCGAGGCGTCCGACCCCGCGTCTGCGGCGGTGGGGCTCGCGACCCGCCTCGGGCGCCGCGGAGAGCTCGTCGGCGTGTTCGCGCTGGATCCGGTCCACCGGGCCATGGCGCTGGCGGTGCACGCGATCCCCCAGGCGGCGTGGCTGACGCTGGAGCTCGACCGACCCTCGCGCCTGGCCCTGGCCTGTCTCGCGCGCATCCGCGGTCCCGCCGAGGGAGGCCTCGCCCTCGCCCTGCGGATCGCCGAAGCCCTCGCCGGCCGCGGCGTGGATCGCGCCTTCTTCCGCGCGTTCGCCGCCGCGCTCGACCGAATGGCCGAAGCGTATCCCCCGCCCATTCCCGCGACGGATCGCCGGGCACTCGCGCTGGTGCAGCTCACCCGCGTCCTCTTCCTCTACTTCGTGCAGAGTCGCGGCTGGCTCGACGGCCGGGAGGCGTTCCTGGCCGAGCGTGTGGACGCCGATCTGGCGGCGGGGCGGCCGCTGCACCGTCGCCTCTTCCGCCCCCTCTTCTTCGGCACCCTCAACCGCCGCCCCGAGGAGCGCGGCAGCGCCCCGGGGTTCGGACGCATCCCCTTCCTGAACGGCGGGTTGTTCGAGCCGCACCCGCTCGAGCGGCGGTGGCCGGTGGACCTGCCCAATACAGCCTGGCGCGACACCTTCGACCAGCTCTTCGAGCGGTTCCATTTCAGCGTCGTGGAGGGCGAGGACGGCCCGAGCATCGCGCCGGACGCGCTGGGTCGGGTGTTCGAGGGGGTGATGGAACCGGGGCGGCGCCGTGCGAGCGGGGCGTACTACACGCCGGCGGCCCTGGTGCGGCGCGTGGTGGACGCTGCGCTCGCGGCCCGGTTCGACGGGCGCACGCCGCCCCTGGTCGAGCTGGAGGGCCTCACGGTACTCGACCCCGCGGCGGGCTCGGGCGCCTTCCTCCTCGGCGCCCTCGAGCGGGTCGCGGAATGTCGCCGCCTGGCAGGAGACCACGCGCCGCACCTGCGGCGCCGGGTGCTTGCCGGCATCGTCGGCGTCGACCGTGACCCGATGGCGGTTCGCCTCGCCGAGCTCCGGCTGTGGCTCGCGGTGCTCGCCGAGGAGGGTGACGTCCCGCCCGAGCGGGTGACCCCACTGCCGAACCTCGACTGCCTCGTCCGCCAGGGCGACAGCCTGCTCGACCCGCTGGAGGTGCTCGGGGCGGCGGCCCCGCCGCGGCACGTGGCCGCATCGCTCCGCGCACTCCGCGAGGCGGCAGTGCTCGCGTCGGGGCTGCCGAAGCGCCGGGCCCGGGAGGCGCTGGCCTGCGCCGAACGCGAACTGCTCCGTTCGACGCTGGCGGGGGCGGAGGCAGCGACCGAGCGGATGATCGCGGCGTTGCTGGCGCACGCGCGGTCGCCGACGCTCTTCGGGGAACGATCCCCGCCCGGGCGCAGCCTGCGCGGCGAGCTCGCGCGGCTCCGGGACCGGCGACGCCGGATCCGGACGATCCGGCGCGAGTTCGAGCGGGAGGGGACGCTCCCCTGGTTTCGCTTCGAGAGCCACTTCGCCGACGTGTTTGCGACCCGCGGCGGCTTCGATCTCGTCCTCGGCAACCCGCCCTGGGTGCGCGCCGAGGAGCTGCCCGCCGGCCTCCGGGCGAGGCTCCGGGAACGGTGCCGCTGGTGGCGAACGGGGCCCGGCGCAGGGTACGGACATCAGCCTGACCTCGCGGTCGCGTTCCTCGAGCGCGCGTGGGGATTGGCGGCACCGGGAGGCACGGTCGCGATGCTGCTCCCGTCGAAGGTGGCCACCGCGGCGTACGGATCGGCGGCGCGGCAGGCGCTGGCGGCGCAGGGCCGGCTGGACCTGGTCGCACCGGTGCCCCCGCGGCCGGGGGAGCGGTTCGAGGCGGCGGCGTATCCGATGGCGCTGGTCGCCTCCCGCCGGACCCCGTGTCCCGGCCATCGCGTCCGCGGCGGCTTCGATCCCGCCGCCCCGGAGGCGCCTCAAGCCGGGCTTGCGGGGGGCGGCCCGTGGGTCATCGCGCCGGACCCACTCCGGGAGGCGCTCGCGGCGCTCGCCGAGCATCCCCGCGTGACTGACCACTGGACTCCGCGGCTCGGCGCCAAGACCGGCGCCAACGACGCGTATCTGGACCCGCCCGCAGACGTGGAAGCCGACTGTGTGCGGCTCGCCCTTCGCGGCCGCGAGGTACGGCCGTTCCGTGGCGCACCCCGCTGCCGGTTGCTCTGGCCGCACGATGACGCCGGCCGGCCGCTCGGCACGCTGCCGCCCGGTGCCGCCCGACACCTCCGCCGCCACCGGGAACGGCTGGCACTGCGCGCCGATGCGGATCCGCGGCTTCCCTGGTGGGCCTGCTTTCGCGCCACGGCCGGCCGACCGGTGCCTCGGGTAGCCTGGGCGGACCTCGCTCGGCGCCTCCAGGCCGTGGCCCTCGTGGGGCCCGAGGGGAACCGCGTGGTTCCGCTCAACACCTGCTACGTCATCCTCGCCGCCGCAGATGAGGACGCGCTCGCGCTGGCCGCGTGGCTCAACTCCCGGTGGGTGCGGGTGGCCGCCGCGCATGGCGCGGACGAGGCGCGAGGCGGCTACCGCCGGTTCGGGGCCCGCGTGGTCGGAGCGCTTCCCTTCCCCCTGGCCGCCCGCCGCGACCCGGACCTGGTGGCCATCGCGCACCGAGGCGCGCGGCACCCGGTGCAGGACGAGCTCGATGCCCGTGTCGCCGAACTGCTGGCCCTCTCCCCCGCTCAGCGACGCGCCCTCACGCTGGCTCCGGAACGCGCCGCGGCTGGTCGCTGAGGCGCTCCAGCCGGTGGAGGTTCCGTTGGCGACCGCCCTCCGCGCGGGGCCGCGGGCGCCGGCACCAGCGGTGGCGCGGGCCATCGCGCACTCGCTCGCGCCCGAAGCAGCGGATGACGCGCCGCCCCCATGGCTGTGGCCGGGGCAGGTGGGGTCGTTCCGGTGTGCGCTCGCGGCGATCCGGAGGCATGGCGGGGTCCTGCTGGCCGACCCGGTGGGGAGCGGCAAGACCTACGTCGCGCTCGCGGTGGCTGCCGCGCTCGCGGACGCCCGGACGCCACCGGCGGCGGTCACCTGTCTCGTGCCGGCAGCGATCCGCTCCCAGTGGCGGGAGGCGCTGCGCCGGACCGGCGTCGCCGGCATCGTCCACTCGCACGAGCTCGCGAGCCGCGGGCGGCTGCCGTCCACGGCGGGCCCGGTGATCATCGACGAATCGCACCGCTTCCGGAATGCCGGGACGAAGCGGTACGGCCGGGTGGCGGATTGGCTGCTCGGGCGGCCGGTGCTGTTGGCCTCCGCCACTCCGGTCGTGAACCGTGCGACAGATCTCGCCCGCCAGCTCCAGCTGGGAGTCCGGGACGACGCCCTCGCCGCGCAGGGACTGCCCTCGCTCGCCGCCCTTGGCCCGGAGGGCCACCTCGCCCTCGGCGCGCTGGTCGTGGCGCGGAGCGACGTGGAGGGGCTTCCGGACGAACGAGCCCGCCACATCGTGACCCCGGACCCGCCCGCCGGCAGCGCCCTCCTCGCCGGGCTTGATCGGCTGCGACTGTCGTCGGATCCGGGAGTGGCGGCGCTCGTGCGCACCGGGCTGCTTCGCGCGCTGGCGTCGAGCCCGGCCGCGCTTGCCAGCGCCCTCACCCGGTACCGCGCCCTGCTGCTCCAGGCGGAGGACGCGAATGAGGCCGGCCGGGTGGCGGGTCGGTCGGCGCTCCGTGCCGTCGGCGGCGGGGACTCCACCCAGCTCGTGCTGTGGGCCCTGCTCCCGTCGGAGGCGTCCGCGTGGGAGCTCGTGCTGGAGGACGCGCCCCCCCTCGCGGAGCTCGTCCGCGAGGCCCGTGCGGCGGCCGCCACGGGGGCGGCCGATCCGCGGGTCGACGCACTTGTGCGACTGCTCGGCGATGGGCGATGCACCATCGTGTTCAGCGCCTTTCGCGAGACGGTACTTGCCCTGCGGGGCCGGATCGCCAGGGCCGCATGGATCACGGGAGACCGCGCCGGCATCGGCCCGGCGCGCATGCAACGCGCCGTGGTGCTCGCCCCGTTCCGGCGGCCCGGTGGACCGGCAGGCCGCGAGCCGCGGGTGCTGCTGGCCACCGACGTGGCGTCCGAGGGGCTCGACCTCCGCGGCGTCTCCCGCGTGGTGCACTTCGACCTGCCATGGACCGACGTCCGGCTGGTCCAGCGCGCCGGGAGGGCTCGCCGCCTCGGCGCCGAGCACCGTACGGTGGAGGTGGTCACGTTCGCGACTGCTGCCGCACTGCAGGACCGGTTGCGGCTCACCGAAACGCTCGGCCACAAGCGCGACCTCGCCAAGAGGCTGGTGACCTCCCCGCCCTGGCGTTGGACCGTCGCACTGGCCGAGCTGGCCGCGAGTTGCCCGCCCGCCGTCGAAGGTGTCGCCGTCGTGCGATCCGGAGGCGGTAGCGGCGTGCTCGCCGGCCTCCGCATCGAGGAGATCGGCGATGGTCGCGGTCCGGTGGCCACCTGGATCGGATGGCGCGCGGGGCACACACCCCGGGGCGAATGGAGTACGGGCAAGGAGGCGGTGGCGCCCCGGTTGGCCGCGCTGGTCGGAGGAACCTCCGGCGAGGATCGCTCCCTCGCGCCGGTCCTCGACCCGGCATGGCTGGCCGGAATCGTCGGCGAGCTCGCCGGCGAGGCGGCAAGACTCCTGCGGCAGGCGGCAGGGGCGCGGTTCGGTGCCTGCGGACGGACACCCGGCGCGGGGCGGCTCCGGGAGCGACTGCTCGCCGCTGCGGCCGACGCGCGGCGGGCGCGCGACCCGACTCGCCTCGCCGGGCTCGAGGAGTGGTTCGGCTTTCTCGGGCGCGGCCACACGGCGGGTGAGGCGCGCCTGATCGAGCGCCTCGGCGGCCGCCAGGCGCGCGGCCACGCCTTCGACGGCCATCCGCCGGCGCACCCGGCTACGCCGCTGCCCGAGGGCTTCCATGCCCGCGCGCTCCGCGTCCGGCTCACCGGCATCGTCGTCTTCCACGCGGGGGGATGCTAGGATTCACGGCCATGCCCCGCTACCGCACCCTCCTGTTCGACCTCGACGGGACCCTGATCGATTCCATCGGCCTGATCGTCGACAGCTACCACCACACGATGGCCGCTCACGGCCTCCCGCCCCAGCCGGACGAGTACTGGCTGCGCGGGACCGGCACGCCCCTCCGGGTGCAGCTGGCGCCGTTCGCCTCGGAGCACCGCTCCCTCGAGGACCTGATCGCCACCTACCGGGAGTACAACCTCGCGAACCACGACCGCCGGGTCCGCGCCTTCCCCGGCGTGGCCGACGCGATCACCCGACTCCACGCGCTCGGTTGCCGGCTCGGGCTCGTGACCAGCAAGAACCGCCAGGGATCGCTCCGCGGCCTCCGCGTGGCGGGCATCGCGCACGCCTTCGAGCTGATCGTCTCGGCCGACGACGTGACCCATCCCAAGCCGCACCCGGAGCCGGTGCTCCGGGCGCTCGACGGCCTCGGCGCGATGCCCGACGAGTGCGTGTACGTGGGGGACAGCGTGCACGACCTGGAGAGCGGGCGGGCGGCGGGCGTGGCCACCGCGGCCGTGGTGTGGGGGGCGGTGCCGCGGCACGCGCTCGCGCCCGCGCACCCCGACCACTGGATCGAGACTGCGGCCGACCTCCTCGCCCTCGCCGACGATCAGGCGGCCAACCGGGCCTGACCGGCGGCGACCCGGCGGTAGTCCCGCACCACCCCGTCGAACACCGCGTCCCAGCTGCGGGTGCCCGCCGTGGCCAGCGCCCCGGCACCCAGCCGGGCCCGGAGCGGCGCGTCGGCCAGCAACCGCGCCAGGGCGCCGGCGAACGCATCGGCGTCATCGGGGTCGGCGAGCCACGCATTCCGCCCGTGTGCCGCGAAGTCGAGCACCCCGCCGGCGCGGGCCGCCACCGACGGCAGCCCCGAGGCCATCGCCTCGAGCAGCACGTTGCCGAAGGTCTCCGTCGTGGACGGAAAGGCGAAGAGGTCCGAGCTCGCGTAGGCCGTGGCAAGGCTCGCATCCTGGAGGACCCCCGCCAGGTGCACGCCCGCGAGTCCGCTCGCCGCGATCTCGCCCGCCAGGGGACCCTTGCCCACGAACACCAGCTGCGCGGCGCCGCGCGCGCTCCCCAGCCGTCGCCACGCCTCCAGCAGCAGCCCGACGTTCTTCTCGCGGGCCAGCCGGCCGACATAGAGCACCACCGGGCCGCCAAAGGGCGCGCGCCACGCCTCACACCGGCGCCGGGGATCGAACGCGGGTTCCACGCCACGGCTCCAGATCCCGGTATGGCGCACGCCACGCGCGTGCAGGTGCGCCTCGTAGACCCGGCTGGGGCAGAGCACCAGCGCCGCGTGGCCATAGAACCAGCGAAGCCACCGCCACCCGGCGTCGAGCACCCACTCCAGGCGGTATCGCGCCGCGTAGCGCTCGTAATCGGTATGGGCGGACGCGACGACCGGCACGCCGAGCCGGCGGGCCGCACGGACGCCCGCAAGGCCCATCGCGAACTCGGTGGCGACGTGCACCACGTCCGGCCGGAAGGCGGCCAGGTCCGCGGCGATGCCCGGCAGCCGGGGGAAGGCCCACTGCACGTCGGGATAGAGGAACAGCGGGACGCTGGGGGAGGCGTGCAGCTCGCGCGGGGCGGGGCCGCACCCCGGGTAGGTCGCCGAATAGACCCGCACCGCGTGGCCCCGGGCCTCGAGGCCGCGCGCGAGCCGCCGGAGGGTGAGCCCCACGCCGCTCACCATCGGCCAGTATACTTCGGAGAAGATCGCGATCCGCATGGCCGAATCCTCGCGGGGTGCCTGCACGGCCACGATACGGCCGGGCGGCGGTCCGGTAAAGGCGGCGGCCGGGAGAGAGCCGATGCACATGCCACGAGGCGCGGCCGGGGGAGCGGCGGTTCCGTGATGCGTCTCGACTTCGCGGGCGACCACCGCATCGCGGCGCCCCGACCCCTGGTGTGGCGCCTGCTGCTCGACCCCGAGGCGGTCCGGCGCTCCTCGCACGGCGTGGAGCGGATCGAGCTCGTGGATCCGACCCACTGGATCGTGCACATCGCCGTCGGTCTCGGCCCGCTCGCCATCCGGATGCGGTTCCGCTCCCTGCTGCGGAACCTGCAGGAGCCCGGGTCGGCCGAGATGTGGCTCGACGGCACCGGGGCCGGCACCGAGATGCGGCTCCGGACCGGCATCCGGCTCGAGGCATCCGAGCCGGGCCTCACCCACCTGCACTGGGACGCGACCGCCGAGGTGGAGGGCGTCGCCGCGGGACTGGGACGGCGGCTCGTCGAGGCCACCGCGCGCGGCTTCACCACGGACTTCTGGCGCCGTTTCGCCGAGGATGCCGCCCGGCGCGCGGCGCAGGAGACGGCCGAGCGCCCGGTACCGGCCCCGGCAGCGGTGGTCGAGCACCGCCGGGTGGAGCTGGACCAGTTGCCGGTGCGGACCGTGGCGGACCGGGTCGGCGACGGGGCGGGTCTCCCGGTGGTGCTCCTGCACGGGATGTGGTGCGAGCGCGGGATGTTCGGCGCGGTGGCCGGGGAGCTGGGCCGTACCCGCCCGGTGATCGTCCCCGACCTTCGGGCCCACGGGGAGGCGGCGGTCGTCGCTCCCGGCTGGGGCGTCGAGGACCTGGCGCGGGATGTGGTCGGACTGCTCGACGCGCTGGGCGTGCCCCGGGCCCACGTGCTCGGCTTCTCGATGGGGGGAATGGCCTCGCTGCCGCTGGCGCTCCAGTGGCCGTCCCGGATCCGCAGCCTGGTGCTGGTCAGCGCCACGGCCGAGCCGGAGGGGGTGGTACGGCAGGCCGAGATGCGCCTCCTCGCCGGCGTGCTGCGCCGGGTGGGGATGCAGTCCGCCCTCATCGAGCCGTCGGTCGGCTACATGTTCTCACCCACCTTCCGGGTGCGGAGCCCGGAGGTCGTGCGCGACTGGCTCGCGGGGGTGGAGGGGATGACGCCGGAGTCGCTGGCCCAGGCACTCGAGGCGGTGGCCGGCCGGCCCGACTTCACCGCCCGCCTCGGGGAGATCGCGCAGCCGGTCCTGGTGGTGGCCGGTGCGGCCGACACCACGATGCCGCCCCCGCACTCGGAGCGGCTGGCCGACGCGCTCCCCCGCGGCCGGTATGTCTCCCTCGCGGAGGCGGGCCACGGGGTGCCGGTGGAGCGGCCGCACGAGCTCGCCGCGCTGGTGGGGGAGTTCCTGGCGGGGGTGGACGAGGGGCGGGGGGCGGCGGAGCGGGGCTGAACGGGGGCCGCGGACCGGCCGTCCCGCCACCCGGCCATCCCGCGAGGGGTCCTCCCCCTCCCGAAGGCGGCCTCCGGGAGGCACATTCCTCCGTTGCAGCCGTGTTCCCGCCTCCGGAGCCGTTCCCGTGCGCATCCCCGGACTCGTCCTTCGCCAGCTCTACACCTTCGGCTCGCTCGCCCAGGACGCAGCCGGCCTCACCTTCGGGCTCAAGAACCGCCTCGCCGACGCGACGATCACGCGGGTGCTCCGGGTCATCATCAACGGCCGGGAGGTCCCGCTCGCCCAGGTCGCCGTGGACCTTGGCGACGGGAAGGCCGTGCCGGCCGACTCGATCACCGCCGAGCGGCCCCAGCCCTTCACCCTCCGGCAGCAGGCGCGGATCCACGCCCGCGGCATGCGGCTCGAGCTGGGCACGCACGAGATCCAGATCGCCATCGACACCCGGCCCTTCGGGACCCTCGAGGTGAAGGTCAAGGACGCGCTCCACGGGGTGACCGAGCGCCGGCCGCACATTCCCTACGTGAAGGACGACAACCTCTCCGCCGGGATCATCGCGGAGCGGCAGAAGTTCGCCGAGGGCTTCACCGGCACGAAGCTCACGCACCTCCCGCACTACTCGTTCGACCCGGACATCCTCAAGGGCAACATCGAGAATTTCGCCGGCGTGGCGCAGGTGCCGATCGGCTTCGCCGGCCCGCTCCGGGTCAACGGCGAGCATGCGCAGGGCGAGTTCCTGATCCCGCTGGCGACGACCGAGGGGACCCTCGTGGCGAGCTACAGCCGGGGCATGAAGGTGCTCAACCTCTCCGGGGGCGTGACGACCACGATCTCGGACGACTGCATGCAGCGGGCGCCGGTATTCGTCTTCGAGTCGGCACGCGAGGCGCGGGCGTTCCGGCAGTGGGTGTACGAGAACCTCGACGACATCCGGCGGGAGGCGGAGGCCACCAGCCGGGTGGCGAAGCTGCTGTACATCGACCCCTACCTCTCGAACAAGTTCGCCTACCTCCGGTTCAACTTCTCCACCGGCGACGCGGCGGGGCAGAACATGGTCGGGCGCGCGACGTTCGCGGCCTGCTCGTGGATCCTGGAGCAGGTCCCGACCATCCGGCGCTTCTACCTGGAGTCGAACCTGGCCACCGACAAGAAGGCGAGCCAGGTCAACCTGATGCGGACGCGCGGGAAGCGCGTGACCGCCGAGGTCGTGATCCCGCGCGAGGTGCTGGTGGCGAACCTGCGGGTGGAGCCCGAGAGCCTCGTCTACCACGCGGGGGTGGCGAACGTCGGGGCCATCCTGTCCGGCGCGAACAACAACGGGCTCCATTCGCCGAACGGGATCACCGCCATGTTCATCGCCACCGGCCAGGACGTGGCGAACGTGGCGGAGGGCTCCGCGGCCATCGTCTACACCGAGCTCACGCCCGACGGCTCGCTGTACCTCTCCATCACGATCCCGTCGCTCATCGTGGCCACCCACGGCGGGGGCACCGGGCTCGCCACGCAGCGGGAATGCCTCGAGCTGCTCGGCTGCTACGGGAGGGGCAAGGTCGGGAAGTTCACCGAGATCGTGGCGGGGGTCGTGCTGGCCGGGGAGATCTCGCTCGCGGCGGCGATCTCGTCGCTGGAGTGGGTCTCCTCGCACGAGCAGTACGGCCGCAACCGGTGACCGTGGCCGTGCCGGAGCCGGCGCAGGCCGGCACCCCGCCGGCCGCACCGGCGTTCGAGGTGGCGCGGGTGCTCAAGCCGCCGGGCCTCGTCCGGCGGTTCCTGGTCACCCACCGGCATTTCGCGGGGCTCTGCTTCGGCGGGCTTGCCGCCTGGGTGCGCGCCCGGAAGGCGGAGGGGAGCCCGCGCGGGCTCCCCTACGTGATGGCCCGGGTGGTGAACCTCCTCACCTGGCCCCTGCTCGACCGGGAGCTCGCGCGGCAGCCGTTCCCGGTGCAGCTCCGGCGGCGGCTCGAGCGGCTCGGCCCGACCTACATCAAGCTGGGCCAGATCCTCTCGCTGCGGGAGGACATCCTCCCCACGCCGGTCACCGACGAGCTCAAGCGGCTGCTCTCCCGGCTGCCCGCAGTGCCCTACGAGGTGATCGAGGAACTGATCGAGCAGGACCTCGGCCGGCCCATCGCCGAGGCGTTCCTGTGGGTGGATCCGGAGCCGCTGGGCAGCGCCTCGATCGGCCAGACCCACCGGGCGACCACTCGCGAGGGTGATCCCGTCATCATCAAGGTCCTCAAGCCGGGCACCCGCCAGATCCTGCAGCGGGACGCCCGGCTGCTCAAGCTGTTCGGCTCGCTCCTCCAGACCTTCCTGTCGCAGTACCAGCCCAAGAAGGTGATCCGCGAATTCGTCGAGTACACGCTGCGCGAGGTGGACATGCGCCGCGAGGCCGACAACGCCGAGACCTTCGCGGCCAACTTCGCCGACATGGAGGACGTCGTGTTCCCCGCGATCCACCGCGAGCTCTCGGGGCCGAACGTCCTGACGATGGAGTTCCTCGACGGCATCCAGCCCGACCGGCCCGAGGCGTCGACGCTGCCGGAGGCGGACCGCCGCCAGCTCGTCGACCTCGGCGCCGCGTCCATCATCCGGATGCTCTACCGCGACGGCTTCTTCCACGCCGACCTCCACCCCGGCAACCTGATGGTGCTCCCGGGCCCCAAGGTCGGGTTCATCGACCTGGGGATGGTCGGGCGCCTCGACGACCAGCTCCGGCGCACGCTCCTCTACTACTACTTCTCCCTGGTGATGGGCGACGTGGACAGTGCGGCGCGCTACCTGGCCGCCACCGCGGAGCCCGGGCGGGGCGCCGATCCCGCCGCCTTCCGCCGCGAGGTGGTCGAGATCGGGAACCGCTGGCGCCGCGCGGCCAGCTTCGAGAGCTACTCGCTCGGCCACCTGGTGCTCGACTCGGTGGCGCGCGGCGGCGCCTACCGCATGTACTTCCCCGTCGAGATGGTGCTGATGGTGAAGGCGCTGATCACCTTCGAGGGCGTGGGCCACATGCTGCTCCCCGGCTTCGACGTGGCGGAGGTGTCGAAGAAGCACGTCCGCGGCATCTTCCTGGAGCAGTTCAGCCCGCTCCGCTTCCTGCAGGAGGGGCTCCGCGGCACGCCCGACCTGATGGACGCCGTGGCCAAGATGCCGCTCCTGGTCACCGACGGGATCAAGGCGCTGGAGAAGACGGTCCAGCGCCACCCGGAGAACCCGTTCGCCGGCCTCCGCGGCACGCTGATCGGCGGCTTCGCGCTCCTGGCGGGGGCGGTCATCCTCGGCCTCGGCGGGCCCTGGCCGCTCGGGGCGGCGCTGGGCCTGGTCGGGTTCCTCCTGGCGCTGCGGCGGGGCGCGTGACCGAGCCGCCTGCCCCGCCCCGCGCACCCCACGACCCCTTCGACCGCGACTACTACGAGGCGGCGGTGCGGGACGTCGCCGGCGAGATCTTCGCGACCTGGTTCCGCCCGGCCTTCTTCCGCAAGGACCACCTCCCCGCCGCGGGGCCGGCGATCATCGCGGCCAACCACAGCGGCAACGCCTTTCCGTACGACGCCATGGTGCTCGACGCCCTGATCTACGAGGCGGAGGGCGGATCGCCACGGAAGGTGCGCGCGGTGTACGAGAAGGAGCTCACGCTCACCTGGTGGATGCGCCCGTTCGGGGTGGACGACTTCTGGCGCAAGGGCGGCGGGGTGGACCTGACGTTCGACAACTTCGAGGCCCTCCTCCAGCGCGGCGAACGGCTGCTCTACTTCCCCGAGGGCGTGCCCGGCATCGGGAAGGGCTTCAACCACCGCTACGAGCTGCAGCGCTTCTCCACCAGCTTCGTCCTGCTGAGCGCGCGCACCGGTGCGACGGTGGTCCCGCTCTACATCATCAACGCCGAGTGGGTCATCCCGTTCAGCTACACCTGGAAGCCCCTCGACCGCTTCATGGAGCGGCACTTCCGGGTTCCGTTCCTGCCGCTGCCGTGGGGGATCATCGCGGTGCTCTGGCCCTGGGCGTGGTACCTGGCACTCCCCGCCAAGATGATCTTCGTCTTCGGGGAGCCCATCGACGTGGCCGGCATGGTGCGGGCCGAGGGGCTCACGAACCTCGACCTCCCGGACCGCGAGAAACTGAACGCGGTCGCGGCGCGGATCCGGCGCGGCATGCAGGCGGAGCTGGACGCGCTGGTGAAGATCCACGGCGTCAGGCCCTACCGCGGCGGCGAGTGGCTGGGGAAGCTCCGGGCATCGGGGCGGCGCATCTTCCGGATGCTCCCCACCGGCTGGCCCGTGGCCTTCGTCCGCTTCGACCGCGACCGGAAGCGCCCACCGGCGCGCACCGCACTGCTGGGCTGGCTCCGGGACTGGGACCTGCTGTTCTGGTACCTCCCCTTCATCGGCTGGCCGCTCCTGCAGCTGGCGCGCGCCTGGCGGAAGCCGCCCTACGGCTTCCGCGGGCTCACCCGGGAGCAGCGGCGGGAGCGGGAGGGCTGCTGGGTCTGGCGCTTGAGCGAGCGACCGCTGCCGCCGGTCTAGCGGGGCGGCTCGGCCGTCCCCCCGCCTACAGTCCCAGCCAGTAGCTCAGCTTCACCATGAAGATGTTGTCGGGCCGGGCGGCGCGAAGGTCGCGGAGGTCCGACCCGACGTCGAGCTCGCCCGAGGGTCCCTGCGACTCGCGCGCCTGGGTCCAGACGAAGTAGACGGTCGAGCCGGGGCGGAACTCCCAGCGGAGGACGGCGTTGCCCCGGAGCGACTGCAGGTTGAAGTCCGGGTCGGCGAAGGTGAACGCGGCCGCGGGACCGGCCCCGTCGGGATCCACTTCGTACTGCCCGCCGTCCGGCGTGTCCATCCGGGCGATGGTGCCGATATCCCGCCCATAGACCAGCTTGGCGTCGTCGCGGGTGCGGGCGAACTCCTTGAAGCTGGAGTAGTCCACCCCGGCCAGCAGCGGCTGCAGGAAGAGCTCGAAGGACAGGGCCGGACTGAAGGTCCAGTTGACCCGGGTGTTCATGCTCACCTCGCGCCAGCTCAGGTCGGACACCACGTACCGCCGGCCGTAGAACTCCGGGTTGGTCGGGTCGTCCACCGCGGTCACGTACTCCGCGGTGCTGCCGTAGTGCGAATACGACGGCCCGATCGTCAGCGTGACGTTCGACACCGGCCGGAACGTCGCGTCCACCCCGACCCGCCAGTCACAGGCGCCGTCGGCATTGCAGCCGTACTCGGGCTCGGAGCTCAGCACGACCGGCTTCCGCGGGTTGGTGCTGACCGCCACGGACGCGAAGAGGGAGCGGGTGCGCGCGACCACCGGCCCACCCCGGAGCAGGCGGTCGTCGAGGTACTCCGGGCGCAGGATCACGAACCCGCTCACGTCCCAGTAGTTCCGCAGCGTCGCGTAGGCCGAGCCATGGACCTGCCGCATGGTGAGGTCGCCGTCGAAGTTGAACTCCTGCTGCGCGCCCCCGGTGAACTGGAGGTACCGGTAGAAGCTTCCCGGCCGGGTCCAGCGCCGCCGCAGGTTGGCGCCCATCCAGGCGTAGTCGGCGCGGGTGAGGAAGCCGAGGTCGTTCGACTCGAAGCCCGGGCTCCGCACGTTGGAGTTGAGCTCCCACTGCCAGTTGCCGGTCTCCTTGCTGAGCCGGGCGTACGTGGCCCAGCCCCGGAGCGAGGTACGCGCCGGGTCGTAGGCGTCGCTGAAGAACCCGTTCGACCCCGACTCCCGGTCGGGGCGCTGGAAGTAGCGTGCGCTGGCGCGCTGCAGGCGGTCGATCGCCGCGGCCTCGCCAGCGACATTGCTCAGCGCCGCCGTGGCCATCAGGCGGAACGCCCGGTTCCCCCAGAAGTGGTCCAGCTCGACCCCGCCGGTCTCGGCGTGGCCCGGAAGGCGAGCGGCCAGGTCGTCGTCGCCCAGGTCGCGGAGCACCGAGGTCACCATGCCCCGGACCACCGTGCTGCCGCCGCGGAGGTCCCGCGCGACCCGGCCGACGAAGTAGTTGGTGAAGGGCTCGACCTCCACCTCCCCGCGGGATCCGTCCGGGCGCTGGATCGGGGCCGACTCGGCCCGCGTCGTGGCGTCGAGCAGCCCGAGCGACCAGCCGGTCGGGGTCCGCCCGGTCACCTTCGCGGCGCCCAGGATCGCCGTGTTCTCCGGGATGTCGGCGTATTCGCCCTCGTCCCAGGCGAGCGAGGAGCCCTGCGGCTGCCGGCCGATCCGACGGGAGTAGAAGAGCGAGAGGCCCGAGACGTTGGAGCAGAAGTAGCAGTTGAGGCCGCCGAACCGGAACAGGCCGGCGTTCTCCACGAAGAACGGGCGCTTCTCCTCGAAGAACGTCTCGAACGCCGACAGGTTGATGACCGCCGGGTCCACCTCCACCTGGCCGAAGTCGGGGTTGACCGTGGCGTTGAGCGTCAGGTTCGAGGTCATGAGGTACTTGAGGTCCGCCCCGGCGCGGGAGTCCATCTCGTGCGGGTCGTGGAACGGGTCGGAGGGATCTCCCGACGGCACGTTGGCGGACCGACCGACGACGTAGGGCAGGAACTCCCCCCGGCTCGGCCCGCGGGTGAGTTCCAGCCCTTCGAGGTGCCCGAACCGGCTCGCGCCGCCGTTGTCGGTGCTGGGATAGAAGGACCACATCGACACCTCGTTCACCCGGCTCGCCGTGCGCCAGATCTGCAGTCCCCAGTCCTGCCGGGGCGTCGGGGCGTAGCGCAACTGGCCGAGCGGGATGCGGATCTCCGCCGTCCAGCCAAGCGAGTCGATCGCCGTCCTCACTTCGTAGAGCGGGTCCCAGGACGGGTCGGGATTCGCCCCTCCGGGCCCGTAGGAATCGTTCTTCACCCCCGAGGGGTTGACCGCGATGAAGGTCCGGCCGAGGTGGTCATGGAAGGTGTCGAGGACGAGCTCCAGCTGGTCGGCGTCGGCGTCCCGATCGCGACGCACCAGTCGGGTCCGGACCCCCTCGCCGCCCGCGGTGTCGTACATCCGGGCCCCGACCCAGAGGGCGTCGTCGTCGAAGAGGAAGCGGACCTCGGTCCGCTGCGTCGCCGGCTGGCCCTCGTTCGGCTCCGCCTGGCGGAAGTCGCCCGCCGGTACGACCGCAGCCCAGGCCGGATCGTCCAGCCGTCCGTCGAGCGTGACCTCGGAGGGGCGTCGCGCCGCCGGGACCGTCCGGAGCCCGAACGGATGGAGCGAGCCGCCGGTGGCCGCGAGCGTGGCGGACTGCTGCTGCGCGGCGAGCGACCCGGCGCCGACTGCGAAGAGCAGCGGGGCCAGGGCAGCCGCACGAAGGCGCACGAAGGTCGGACCGGGCATCGTCGTCGCTCGTCGGGCTCTCGTGGGAACCTGGGGACCAGAGACTCTGACGGGCGCACCCGGCGAAAGGTTGCCCCCGGCCGCGGGCGGGCGCCTGACGGAGGCGCCCGCGCGGGTGACGGGAAACCGTGGCAAGAGCCGGATCCGCGGGTGACGGAGGACCGGAATGCAAGCGGGCCAGCCGTCCTCGACGGCTGGCCCTGGCGCCAGGCGGGCGGCTTTCGAGCCGCTCTCAGGAGGTCCCATGGCATGGGAGCCTCGTAGGCAGCCGGACATCGGCCTTGCTTACTGCCCGGCGCTCACCGACTAATCTACATCATGCCCGTGAAGGAAGCTGGAAAGGCGGATGATCCCGCCCATCCCGTGGGTCCGGCCATGCGCACCGTCCTCGATCCCGAATGCCGGCAATCGCTCCTGAGGCGGTTCCGTGGCCTGCGCCCCGACTCGCCCCGGCGCTGGGGCCGGATGTCTGCGCCCCGGATGCTCGCCCACCTCACGGACCAGATGCGGCACACCCTCGGGGACGTGCCGACGGCCCCGATCGCCGGACCGCTCCGGTGGCCGATCGTGCGTCGGGCGGTGGTCCACTGGCTGCCCTGGCCCAGGGGCCGCGTCCAGGGACCGCCCGAGGCCTTCGTCACGCCACCGGCCATCTGGGAGCACGACCTCGCCACCTTCGAGGCGCTGGTCCTGCGCTTCGTCCAGGAGGAGGGACGCGTGGAGTGGCCCGACCATGCGATGTTCGGGCGAATGTCCCGGCGCGACTGGGGAGTCTTCTGTTACCGGCATTTCGACCATCACCTGCGCCAGTTCGGCGCCTGACGCCTGAGCCGGGCTCCCGGCCATCGAGGAAGGCCGCTCCGTGCGCTGAGCGCCACGCTGCCATCACCACCAGGGACGAGGTGACCGATGAAGGCCCCGGACCCGACTGACCCGATCTCGGCCATCTTCCCGCTGTCCCCGGACATCCGCTACGTTGCCATCCTCCGCGACGGGAGCCTGACGCTCCGAGAGCGCGGCGGGCTGGCCAACGCGAGTTCGGCGGAATCGGATCGGTACGAGGAGCTGTTGGTCAACCCGACGCTGCTCACCCTCGTGGGACAGCGCGGGCGGATCGATTGCGGCGGGCTCGAGTACGTGATGATCCGCTACGGCAGCTTCTTCCAGCTGGTCCGCCCGATCCCGGGCGGGCATGTCTCGGTCGCGGTCGAGCCGCACGGGAATCCCCTCGCGGTGGCGACAGCCCTCGCCGAGACGCTCCCCGCCCTGTTCGGGACCGCGGAGAGCCGCGGGTGAGCGTCGATCGCGCGGCGACGCCGCTGGGTGCAGGCGCGCGAACGCCGGCGGGAGCCGGTGCACCGCACCGGCTCCCGCTGACGCCCCCGGCGCGCGATCCGGCGGGCCGCACGCCGGACCGCCCTGCGACGTGCGGTCCTCAGGTCGCCTTGTCCACGCGGAAGTTCACGGTGCCCGAGCCGCTGGCGTACGTCACGCGGATCGTCCAGTTGCCCGCCACGCCGGCGCCGGTCGAGAACGTGCCATCGGGCGCCAGGGAGCTGTTGTACACCTCGTCGCCGTTCGCGTCGCGAATGACCAGGGTCACGGCGCCACCGGTGATCGCCGACGACTGGTTGACCGTCGCCGCTGTGCCGGTGTTCTGCCAGGTGTACAGCTGGGACCCGGTGAAGCTCTGGACGTCGGAGATCTGGTACTGGAAGTTGTCCACGTTATTGATGATCTCCGGGTCCCGTCCCGGCGCCGTCGTGCTGTCGCCGCCGCATGCGGCAAGCAACAGCGCTGCGGAGAGCAGCCAGGAGCGCGCGTCCCGGGAGTGAACTGCCTTCATTACCCACCTCCAGTTGGGGACGTACCGGCCACCGCCGCGCGGGGCCACCGGACCTGAGAGCATGGGCGATGCCGCGGGCCGGCCCGGACGACGTGTTGTCGGACAATGACTTATGGAATCCGTCGTCCCGGGCCGGAGGCCCGCCTGGAACGCAACATGACAAGCCGTATCGAACTGTTCCACTTCGACCGTGAAGCGCGGGCGGGCCGTGAATCACGATCCTGACACCTCCGGGATCACCGCCTGGCTCGACGGCCTGGTCCCGCCGCGCCCACCCGAGCTGCAGGCGATGGAGGCGCTGGCCGCGCGGACCGACTTCCCGATCATCGGGCCGGCCTGCGGGCACTTGTGCTACCTCCTCGCCCGGCTGGCGGGCGCGCGAACGGTCTTCGAGCTCGGGTCGGGGTTCGGGTATTCGACCGCCTGGTTCGCGCGCGCGGTGGTCGAGAATGGCGGGGGGCGGGTCTACCACACGGTGTGGGACCAGGCCCTGTCGGACCGGGCCCGGAGCCACCTGGCGACGCTCGGCCTCGCGGAGCTGGTCCGTTTCCACGTCGGGGAGGCGGTGGCGGCCCTCCGCGAGGCCGACGGGCCCTTCGACCTCGTCTTCCTCGACATCGACAAGGCCGGCTATCCGGCCGCGCTGCCCGTGATCCGGGACCGCCTCCGCCCCGGCGGACTCCTGATCGCCGACAACCTGCTCTGGTCCGGCCGGATCTTCGACCGGCACGACCGGTCGAAGGAGACTGCGGCCATCCGCGAGTTCACCCGGCTGGTTACCGGGGACCCGGCGTGGTCCGCCACCGTGGTCCCCATCCGGGACGGCCTCCTCGTGGCGCGGCTCGCCGATGAATGACGCCGAGCTGGCGGGCCTTCTCGAATTCCTGCGCGCGGCGGAGCGGCTCAAGGTGGTCCACCGCAGCGGCTACACCTCCGCGGGGGAACCCGAGAGCGTCGCGGAGCATACCTGGCGGCTCGCCCTCATGGCGCTGCTCCTCGCCCCCGAGTTCCCCGAGGTCGACTTCGCCCGACTGGTGAAGATCTGCCTGGTGCATGACCTCGGCGAGGCGATCGGGGGGGACATCCCCGCGCCCGAGCAGGCCCGCCGGGCGGCAGCGGGCGCCACCGGCGGCAAGGCCGCGGAGGAGCGCCGCGACCTCCTCGCACTCGTCGCCCCGCTTCCCGCCCCCCTCGGGGAGGAGATCACGGCGCTCTGGGACGAGTACGAGACCGCGCGGTCACCGGAGGCGAGGCTGGCCAAGGCGCTGGACAAGCTGGAGACCATCCTCCAGCATACCCAGGGACGGAACCCGCCCGGCTTCGACTATCGCTTCAACCTCGGGTACGGACGGCAGCATACCCGGGAGCCACCGTTGATCGCCGCCATCCGCGCCGCGCTGGACCAGGCCACCGAGGCCCGTGCGCGCGGGGCCGAGTAGCCGGGAGGCCCGATGAGCCGGGACCGCTGGTTCCTGATCGGCTTCGCCCTGCTGCTGGCCCTCTTCGCGATCCTCCTCTTCGTCCAGCCGAGCGCGGTCGGACGCGGCGGTCGCTGACCGCCCCGACGGAAGCGCCACCACTCCCGAAAGGACATCGCATGAGGACCCGGCTCCCGACGACCGCCGTGATCGGCGTCGCGATCTCGCTCGCCCTTGCGTCCGGCCTTGCCGCCCAGGAAGCCAGGCATGCCCGCGGCACGTTCGAGGTGACCCTGGCGCCCCAGCACCTGGCGGACAGCGCCGCGGGCCCCTCCCTGGGACGGATGGCCCTGAGCAAGGTCTTCAGCGGCGACCTCGCCGGCACCAGCCGGGGCGAGATGCTCACCGCCCTCACCGCGGTGCAGGGCTCGGCCGGGTACGTCGCGATCGAACGGGTGACCGGCACGCTCGGGGGCCGGCACGGCAGTTTCGTCCTGCAGCACAGCGGGACGATGACCCGCGGCGCTCCGCACCTGGTCGTCGCGGTGGTGCCGGATTCCGGCACGGACGAGCTGGTGGGGCTGGCCGGCACCATGACCATCACGATCGACGGCGCCATCCATTCGTACGACCTCGAATACACCCTTCCCTGACCCGATGCCTCCGACCGGGGCGCTCGACGTCCGCGAGATCCGGCCCGAAGACTTCGAGCTCGTGTGGCCCATCCTGCAGGCCGTCGTGGCGGGCGGGGACACCTTCGCGTGGCCCCCGGGGCTCACGCTCGAGGAGGGCCGGCGCCTCTGGACCGGGCCTCCTGCCCGCGCCTTCGCGGCCAGCGCGAACGGCGCGGTCGTGGGCTCGTACTTCCTCCGGCCCAACCAGCCCGGTCTCGGCGATCACGTCGCCAACGCCGGGTACATCGTCGCGCCCGAGGCGCGAGGAAGGGGCATCGCCCGGGCGCTCTGCGAGCACTCGCTCGAGGTGGCCCGGGCGGCGGGGTTCGATGCCATGCAGTTCAACTTCGTCGTCAGCACCAACAGTGGTGCCGTCCGCCTCTGGCAGCGCTGCGGCTTCGAGGTCGTCGGGCGGGTGCCGCGCGCGTTCCGCCACCGGGACCTCGGACCGGTGGACGTGCTCATCATGCACCGCTTTCTCGGCCCGCCCGGGCCATGACGCCCGTCGCCCGGATCGTCGACATCACCACGCTGGACGTGGACGCGATCGTGAACGCCGCCAACGAGGCCCTCGCGCCCGGCGGCGGAGTCTGCGGGTCGATCCACCGGGCCGCCGGGCCGGAGCTCGCCCGGGCGTGTGCGGCCCTCGCCGGCTGCCCCACCGGTGAAGCGCGGATCACCCCCGGCTTCCGCCTGCCGGCCCGCCACGTGATCCACGCCGTCGGGCCGGTGTGGCGGGGCGGCCGGTCCGGCGAGCCCGAGCTGCTCGCGTCGGCCTACCGGGCCGCACTCCGGCTGGCGGATGAGCACCGGCTCCGGAGCATTGCCTTTCCCGCCATCAGCACCGGCATCTACGGCTACCCGCTCGGGGAGGCGACCGAGGTTGCGGTGCGGACGGTGCGTGCGGCGCTGGAGGCAGGCTCGAGCGTGGCGGAGGTGACGTTCGCCTGCTTCAGCCCCGCAGCACTCGCGGCCTACCGGGAGGCGGGGGTGAAGGACTGAAATGGACCCGATCGCGCTGGCGCAGGCCGCGGACGCGAACTTCGTGACCCACGCCGGCTGGGCCGCGGCGCGGGTGCCCGGCATGGTGGTCCGCGACGAACCCGACCTCGTCCTGGTGGACTCGGGGCTTGGCTGCGACACGTTCAACTTCGTGCTGCGGGCACGGCTCGATCGCCACACGGCGCCGGGCCGGATCGCCGGGGCGCTGGAGCACTTCCGCCGTGCCGGACGGCCCTTCTCCTGGTGGGTGGGCCCCGCGGACCGCCCGGCGGACCTGGGCGCGCTGCTGGAGGCCCGAGGGCTCGAGCCCAGCGAGACGGAGCTCGCGATGGCCGCGAACCTGGCCGGCCTTCCGGCCGAAGCGCCGCCCGCAGGCCTCGAGATCCGCCGCGTGCGCACCGCGGGCGAGCTCGCAGACTTCGCCCGGGTCAACGCGGCGAACTGGAGTCCGCCCGACGTGGACGTCCTCCGGTTCCACGAACGGACAGCCCCGGTCACGCTCTCCCCCGGCGCGCCGCTGTGGTTCTACGTGGGATACCTCGAAGGGGTACCGGTGGCCGCCGCGGAACTCACCATCGGCGGCGGCGTGGCCGGCCTCTACGGCATCTCGACGCTGGCGGGGTTTCGCCGGCGCGGATTCGGCACGGCCCTCACGCTCCGGCCGCTGCTCGACGCGCGCGCCATGGGGCTCGGGACGGCGGTGCTGCAGGCCTCGGCCGACGGGGCCCCGGTCTACCGTCGCCTCGGGTTCGAGACCTTCGGGGGGATCGTCGAGTTCAAGCCGGCACCCGGGGCCTAGCGTCCCGCGCAGAGCGAGTCGGCGAGGCGCGCCTCCCGGAGGACGGGGCGGAGCGCCTCCGGGAGGTGCCGCTCCGCCAGGTCCCAGACGCCGTCCGGCCCGGCCACGACCAGCCTCCGCAGGGCCTCGCCCGGATCTCCGGGTTCCTCCTCGAGCCAGAGCGCCGCGGTGAGCGCGCCCCACTTCCGGTCGAAGCGCCCCCAGGAAAGGTCCGCCATCAGCGCATCCCCACGCGGCGGCGTGGTGCAGGCCAGCGCCGCGAGCCGCGCCACGAAGCGGGGTTCGAGTTCCGCCAGGCGGGCGGCCGATGCCTCCGAGCGCCGCCCGCCGATCGCCTTCCACCGGCCGGAGAGCGACCGGTAGTTCCCCAGCCCCTCCGCCCAGATGTCCGCCAGGGCATATCGCAGCGGCGTGTCCATCGCGTAGGGGTGCATCGCCCACCACGCCTTCTGCATCAGGTGGGTGTACTCGTGCCGGAAGAAGCGGTCCATCCGGTCGGCGTTCTCCGGCAGCCCCGCGTCGCCGTAGTTGGCCTGCAGGGCCGCGAGGTCGAACCCGATCGTGGTGGGGTCGTGGGTGAACGCGTCCTCGGCGCCGCGGTTGCCGAGCACGATGAGGACCGAGGCCGGGGGCGCGACCGGGCGGTAGGCCTCCGCGACCCCGGCGATCTCTCCCTCCCACGCGCCCGCCCGCGAGCGGACAAGCGCTTCCCACGCCTGGTCTTCGGTCGTGAGCGGCTTCCGGATCGGCGCCACCGAGTCGTAGCGCGCGTCCGGGAGCCGCTTCCGGATCATCGCCAGCCATTGCCCGGTGGCGAGGCCTTCCGGCGTCACGCCGGAGGCGACGCGAAGCGTCGGTCCCTGCGCGACGGCCGAGGTCACGCTCCCGCACGGCAGGAGGAGGATGGCGGCGGCGAGAAGGCCGCGGCAGATTGGGGCTGCAAGAGGTGTCATATGCTCATCCTGCGATCTTCGGCGTTCGAACCCGACGCCCCGATTCCCGCCCGCCACACGTGCGACGGACCCGATCTCTCCCCGCCGCTCTCCTGGAGCGGGGCGCCGCCGGAGACCCGGTCCTTCGCACTCATCGTCGACGACCCGGACTCCCCCGACCCCGCCGCACCGAAACGAATCTGGGTGCACTGGCTGCTCTACAACATCCCCGCGGACCAGCTCTCCCTTTCGGAAGGCGCGGGGAATCACGACGGGGCGCCGGCCGGGGAGCATGCGCGGACCGACGCGAACCGTCCGGGCTACCATGGTCCCTGCCCGCCGATCGGCCGCCACCGGTACTTCTTCCGCCTCGCCGCGCTCGACGCCCTGCTCCCGTCCCTCGGCCCACGCGCGCGGCGGGCCGACCTCGAGCAGGCGATGGAGGGCCACGTGCTCGCCACCGCTGTCCTGATGGGAACCTATGCCCGGCCGGGCCGATAGGAGGGTGCTTGCTTCACCTCGAAGGCCACCGCACCCATCACATCGGCTGGCTTCGTGCCGCCGTCCTGGGCGCCAATGACGGCCTCATTTCCACCAGCAGCCTGGTGATGGGCGTGGCCGCCGCGGGCTCCACCCAGGCGGCGGTGCTCATCGCCGCCGGCGCGGGACTGGCCTCCGGTGCGCTCTCGATGGCGGCGGGCGAGTACGTGTCGGTGAGCTCCCAGGCCGACACCGAGGCCGCCGACCTCGCCCTGGAGAAGCGGGAGCTCAGCGAATCGCCCGAGATGGAGCGGGCGGAACTCGCCGGCATCTACGTGGCACGCGGCCTCGCACCGGAGCTCGCCACCCAGGTGGCCGACCAGCTCACGGCACACGATGCCCTCGGCGCCCATGCCCGGGACGAACTCGGGCATCATTCGGCGACGCGCGCGCGCCCGATCCAGGCCGGCCTGGCCTCGGCGGCGGCGTTCGCCCTGGGCGCCGCTCCGCCGCTCGCCGCCGCGGCGCTGGTGGCACCGGGCCACCTTCCGACGGTCATGGGCGGCGGCACGCTCGGGCTTCTCGCCGGGCTCGGGGCCGTTGCCGCGTGGCTCGGCGGGGCCCCGCTCTGGAAGGGCGCCCTCCGGGTCACCTTCTGGGGCGCGGTGGCCATGGGGTGCACCGCGATGATCGGCCGCCTCTTCGGCACCGTGGTCTGAACCACCCATTTCGCCGCCAGGATCCCATGCATCCCACCAGACCCCGCACCTGGTTCGCGCGGTTCGCCCGGGCGTGCTCCCGCGCCATGGGCCGCGCCCTCACCTTCGTCCTGGCGCTCACCGTGGTGCTCGCCTGGCTCGTCACCGGCCCCCTCTTCGGGTTCAGCGACTCCTGGCAACTGGTGATCAACACCGGGACCACCATCGTCACGTTCCTCATGGTGTTCCTGATCCAGAACACCCAGTACCGGGACGCGGAGGCGGTGCAGGTGAAGCTGGACGAACTGCTCCGCACCACCGCCGGCGCGCACAATGCGCTCCTCGACCTGGAGGAGCTGGAGCAGCGGGACCTGGACCGGATCCGGGAGAGCTACGCCCGGCTGGCCAAGGCCGCGCGCGAGGGGCTGCGCGCGGGGCGGGCGGACACGGGCGTCCCGGAGGTGCGCTGACCGCCGGCCTTCCCGGGTGAGGTATCTTTCGCGCTGACCCATCCCGGAACGGCGATGACCCAGGCGGGACGATCGGCTGAAGGCCTCCTCGCGCGGCGCCTGCTCCTCCTCGTCGTGATGTACGCGGCGGCGCGGGCGGCCTTCCTCACGGCACACCTGGACCTCTACCGCCCCGACACCGCCGTGGCGGTGGGGTGGGCCTTCGTCCGCGGCCTGCGGTTCGACCTCTCCGCCATCGCGTACGCCAACATCCCGTTCGTGCTCCTCTCCCTGGCGCCGGCCCGGGTGCAGGAGCGTGCCGGGTGGCAGCGAGGGCTGATGGCGCTGTTCGTGGCGGTGAACAGCGCCTGTGCGTGGGTGATGGTGGCCGACATCGAGTATTTCCGGTTCACCGGCACGCGGGTGACCTCGGAGGTGCTGGCGCTCCGTGGCGAGGCCCTGGCACAGGCGGACCAGTTCCTGGTGAACTACGCGCCGTTCGTCCTCCTCTCCCTCGCGTTCACCGGCGCACTCCTGCTGCTCTATCCCCGCGCGACCGCGCCGCTCCGGCGGACGGCCTGGCCACGCGCGGCCGCGACGGCCCTCGGGATCATCGCCCTGGTCGCGGTGGCCACGCGGGGCGGGCTCCAGAAGAAGCCGCTCCGCCCGATCCACGCGTTCGCCCAGGGCGAGCACGAGCTGGGGATCCTGACGCTCAACTCGGTGTTCACCCTGGTCCGGAGCCCGCGGGACCGGCAGGTCGAGCCGGTGGCGTTCTTCCCCGCGGACGCCGACGCCGCGGCCCGCCTCCGGGCGCCATTCGGCGTCGAGGCGCGGCCACCGGTGCCGCAGAACATCGTCCTGATCGTGCTGGAGAGCTTCTCGAACGAGCTCTGGGGCGCAACGGGCTCCGGCTCAGGGTTGACGCCGTTCCTCGACTCGCTGGCGACGGCGGGGCGCTTCTTTGCCGACAACTACGCCAACGGCCGCCGATCCATCGACGCCCTCCCGAGCATCCTGCTGGGCGTGCCCCACCTGATGCAGCGCGCGCTGGCCCGGTCGGCCTACGAGGGCAACGAGTGGATCGGGCTCGGCCACCTGCTCGAGCAGGCGGGTTATCACACCAGCTTCTTCCATGGCGCCCCGAAGGGCACGATGTACTTCGATGCCCTGGCCGCGCTGGCCGGGATCCGCGACTTCTACCCGCTGGAGCGCTACCCGAAGGCA
>DATIBS010000038.1:0-7307 GCA_035457305.1 Gemmatimonadales bacterium | reverse complement strand
CGCCCCCCCCCCCCTGCCGCTCCCGCCCGGAGTCAGAAGGTCAGCCGGAAGAGCGTGATCTGCCGCGGGCCCGCCGGCGGGACGATCGGTGGCGGCAGCTCGAACGCCGCCCAGACCGGGGCGTGACTCGCCGCGCCGATCAGGGCGCCGGTGCCGGCGCCCACCAGCGCGCCGAGTCCGGTCAGGATCGCGATGTCACCCGTGCCGGGGTCGACCCAGTTGTCCTCGCCGGAGGTGGCGGCGAGACCGAGCAGCAGCAACAGGCCACCGCCGACCCCCCCGCCGATGAGGGCCCCCTTCCTCGCCTGCGACCGTGTGCCCACCTGCCGCTCGAGTCGCTCGATCGCGTCGCGCCGGACGGCGACCGTGTCCGGCCGGATCGGGCCGACCACGGCGAGGTAGACCGAGTCGGGGCTCCGGCGCACCCAGCGGCCTTCCCAGGTGCGGCCGGTCGATTCGTGCAGGCGGACCCGTGTACCCGCTGCCGGTTCCTGGAATGGGGCCTGGGCCGCGGCTCCCATCGGAGCGAGGAAGCACAGCGAGAGCACCACGGGGAACCAGGATGTCGGGCGGAGATTCCGGAGAGACATGGGCCACCTCCCGCCCCATACGTCGGGGCTGGCCCACCGTTGACTCCGGTGCGTGAATCCGTCGTGGAAACGGTGTGAGGATTTCCCGCCGAAACGACGACCCCCGCGCCCTGACGGGCACGGGGGTCGGATTGCCCCTCCTGGGATCGAACCAGGACTCTCCTGATCCAGAGTCAGGCGTGTTGCCAGTTACACCAAGGGGCAGCGGAGAGGCAAAATAGCCGTTGCCGAGGCTCCGGGCAACCCGTCCCGCGAGCGCCGTCCCACTGGCTAAGCCGTTTTCGGGGTTGGGGTTGGCGCCCAGCTGCCGGGGGCGCACCAGCCCGATGTGGCTAGCCCGCCGCCGGCAGCGCCTCGTGGAGCCAGCCCTTCGCCTTGAGCCAGTCCCGCCGCACCGTGCGGTCGGTCACCCCGAGCGCCGCGGCGGTCTCCTCCTCCGTCATCCCGCCGAAGAAGCGGCACTCCACCACCTGGCTGAGCCGCGGGTTGAGGGCCGCGAGCTTCTCCAGCGCGTCGTCGAGCGCGATCAACTCCGCCGCCCGTTCCTCGACCGCGATCTCGGCCCCCTCGAGCTCCATGCGCTTCCAGCCGCCCCCGCGCTTGGCCGCGCCCACGCGCCGAGCGTGGTCGAGCAGCACCCGGCGCATCAGCCGAGCCGCCACCGCGAAGAACTGCGCCCGGTTCACCCACTGCACCCGGGTCTGGTCCACCAGCCGGAGATAGGCCTCGTGCACCAGGGCGGTCGGGCTCAGCGTATGGCCCTCCACCTCCCGCCGGAGCTGCCGGCTCGCGATCCGCCGGAGCTCGTCGTAGACCAGCGGCACGAGGACGTCCGCCGCGCGCGGGTCCCCCCGCTCGAGGTCGAGCAGCAGCGCGGTGATCCGGTCGCGTGGTTCGGGCTGGTCAGTCATCAGGTCCCCACTGCCGCCAGTGCCTCGTCGGCCCGGCGCAGCAGTCCCTGCTGCGCCACGCGGTAGGCCTGGAGTGCCTCCCGGCTCTGGCGCAGCAGCGGCCCGGCCTCCGAGCCGCGCCCGAGCGCGGCCAGGCAGTCCCCGAGGCCGAGGCGCGCCTCCGCCGTGCGCCAGTCGGCGTCGCCGTACAGCTCGCGCTGGATCTCCAGCCCCCGCGTCAGCAACGGCTCCGCCTCGGCGGGTCGCCCCGCCGCCACCAGGGTCCGACCGAGCCCGACCAGCACCGGGCCGAGGCGCATCCTCGTGTGCGGCATCCCGGGCTCGAACCTCGCCATCGCCGCCCGGTAGATGGCTTCCGGCTCCACCAGCTGGCCCCGCTCCCGCAGGACCGCTGCGAGGCCCGTGGAGACGACCGTCACGAAGAGGTGGTCGGGGCCGAAGATCTCGCGGTAGAGCTCGAGCGCCTCCCGGTAGGTGGCCTCCGCCCGCTGCAGGTCGCCCTGACGGAAGCGCAGCAGCCCGATGTTGCTGAGCCCGAGCGCCACCCGCACGTGGCGCTCGCCCAGCAGCTTCCGGTTCATCGCCAGCGCCAGCGCGTGGAGCGAGTCGGCCTCGGCGAACTTGCCCCGTTCAGTGAGCAGGCCCGCGAGGTTGTCGAGGCTCGCGCTCACGTAGGGGTGCTCGGCGCCGAAGATCTGGCGGTCGAGGGCCAGCGCCTCCCGATAGAGCGGCTCCGACTCGGCGTACTTCCCGCGATCGCGCAGCACGCGAGCGAAGTTGTTGAGGTGCACCGTCACCCGCGGGTGCACGTTGCCGAACACCTCGCGCTTGATCACCAACGACTCGCGGAAGAGGTCCTCCGCGTCCGCCAGCTGGCCGCGTGACTGCTGCACCTGGGCCAGATTGTGCATCGCCTCCGCGACCAGGGCGTGCCGCGGGCCGAGTTGCGCCCGCCGCGTCTCCATCCCCTCCCGCGCCAGCTTCTCCGAGGCGTCGTACTCTCCCTTCCACCAGAGGAGAAGGGCGAGGTTGATCTTGCTCTCCGCCACGTCGAGGTGGTCCGGTCCGAGCAGCCCGGTACGGATCTCGAGCGCCTCGCGATAGAGCGGTTCGGCCTCGTCGTACCGGCTCTGCTCCTGGTAGGCGGTGGCCAGCCGGTCGAGGCTGAAGGCAACCGCCTCGCTCCGGCTGCCGTGCAGTTCGCGGCCCAGCGCCAGTGCCCTGGTAAGGAGGGACTCCGCCGCCTGGTACTTCCCCAGATCCTGGTACACGTCGGCGAGCTGGGTCTCGGTGGCGGCCACGCTCTCGTGCCGGTTGCCGTGCCGCGCGCGCCGGAGCGTCCCCGAGCGCTCGAGCAGCGCGGCCGCCTCCACGTAGAGGCCCAGGTTCGCGTAGACCCCGCCGAGCACCGCCAGCAGCTCCGCCTGCACCTCGGGCTGACCGGCGAGGGCGGAGTCCACCCGCGCGCGGCCGCGCTCGAGCAGCTGGACCGCGGTGACCGCCCCGGGTTCCTGTGGAGAGCGCCCGTAGGGATCGGAGGCCTGGAACACCCCGACCATGAGGTCCTTCACCGCCACTGCCTTGGCCGCCTCGGCCTCGGCGGCGGCGCGGAGGCCCCGCTCCCGCGCCACGCCGAATGCCACCGCGGCGGCCACCACCGCCGTGAGCCCGACGCCCACGCGGTGCCGCCCGGCGAACTTCCGGGTCCGGTACAGGAGGGTGTCCGCTCGTGCGAGTACCGGCTGGCCCTCGCGGTAGCGCCGGAGGTCGTCGAGCAGCGCCGAGACCGACGGGTAGCGCCGCTCCGGCTCCTTCCGGAGCGCCTTCAGGATGATGGTGTCGAGGTCACCCTGGAGCCGCCGGGCAGCCGACCCATCGAGCTGCGAGGCCGCTGTCGATGGCCGGGTCGGCTCGGTCCCGCACACCACGCGCTCGATCTCGCTCGGCGTGCGGCCCTGGAGGTCGTAGGGCCGCCGGCCCACCAGCAGCTCGTACAGCACCACGCCGAGGGCGTAGACGTCCGTGGCGGTCGTCACCGGCCCGCCCCGCACCTGCTCCGGCGCCGCGTACTCCGGGGTCATCAGGTACATCCCGGTGCGGGTGAGCGCGGGGGCCTCGGACGCCCCCTCGGGGTCGAGCAGCTTCGCGATGCCGAAGTCGAGCAGCTTCACCTGCCCGTCACCGGTCACCAGGATGTTGGACGGCTTGAGGTCGCGGTGCACGACCAGGTGCTGGTGCGCGTACTGCACCGCGGCGCAGACGTCGGCGAACAGTCCGAGGCGGTCGGCGAGCGGCAGACGGCGCTCGGTGCAGTGCAGCCCGAGCGGCAGGCCGTCCACGAACTCCATCACGATGTAGGGCGCGCCGTCGGCAACGCCCCCGTCCAGCAACCGGGCGATGTTGGGGTGATCGAGGGTGGCGAGGATCTGCCGCTCGTGCCGGAACCGGCGCACCAGGTCCTCGCCCCCCGCGCCGCGCCCGAGGAGCTTCACCGCCACCCGTTTGTGGAACTGGTCGTCGGCCCGCTCGGCCAGGTACACCGTCCCCATCCCGCCGTGCCCCAGCTCGTGGAGGATCCGCCAGGGACCGACGCGATCCGGCGCGGGGGCCGCGTCCGCGCCGGCCAGGTCGGCCAGGAGTGGGGCCGCGAGGCCCGCGGGGGAGGGGGGAAGGCGTGTGGGCTCCTCGCACGCGGCAGCGAGCTTCTCCACGGCGGCACGGAGGGCTTCGTCCCCGCCGCACTCCCGCTCCAGCCAGGCCGCACGCTGTTCAGGGGGGAGGTCCAGCACCCCGTCGAGCAGCGCCTCGATGCGCCGCCACCGCTCCGGTGAAACCGTCCTCATTCCGACCTCCGCCGGGCGGGCGCCGGCCCACCGTGCCGGGAGCCGGTGACAGGCGTGTCCGGTTTTCCCGCCCGCCCGCGCGTCGGGTGGTGAAGGCCGCCATGGGGCGGTCGTTCACCAACCACCCTGTGAAGAGGAGTGACCCCAATGTTCCGCACCAAGCTCACCGCCTTCGCCGCGGCCGCCCTGCTCTCCGTCGCCACCGCCGCCTGCGGCAGCAGCGGCGACTCGACCGGCCCGTCCGCCCCCCGGAACGGGACCATCACGCTGCTCAACGAGTCCGATGCGCCGATCGACGCCGTCTACTTCTCGGGCTGCGACGAGGCGACCTGGGGCCCGAACCGCCTCGCCGCCGGCGAGACCATCCCCACCGGGGCGACCCGCAGCTGGACCACCCCGGCCGGCTGCTACGACTTCAAGGCGAACATCGGGACGCTCGCCGGCAGTTGGTTCGACCGCGACCTCGCCCCGGGCGGCACGCTGCAGTTCGCCCTCGATGTCGTCGTGAGCAACGTGGGCGGCGTGCAGGCGGCTGTCGCGGGCACCGAGGCGGGCCTGAAGGCTCGCTGAAGCCAGGAGGCCGGCCCGCCGGGACGGGGGCCGGCATCGCCGCAAGAGTACCGGTGGATTGCACTTGCGTCAATTTCAGGGACCGGGAGCCCGGGACGGGTACACTCCACCCGAGCGTTCCGACGACCCGGGTCTCACGATCCCCTCCCGCGGATTGGCCCGCCCCCCGCCGATTGTGACCCGCGTCACAGCCGGCGGGCTCGCGTCTGCCGCATCCTGCAACGCTGGACCAACCAAGGTCCACGGTTCTGGAGGGAGGATTTCGATGCAATTGATCGCCCTGACGGCGCTGGCGCTCGCGGCATCACCGTCTTCGGCAGCGCAGGACACCACGCTCTGGGACAAGGTCCGGATCGCGATGAACCTGCCGGTCCGCACCACCGAGGCGCGCGAGTGGGGCGTCCCGGAGGAGCGGGTGAAGGGCACGGTCTGGGATATCCGGCGTGGTGGGGTCTCCGCCGAGGACGCGACCCGCATCTTCGACGAGGAGGTGCGCATCGTCCGCGAGGGCGGTTCCAAGGACAACTTCGGCGCCTTCGTGAGGTCGAGGGTGGAGGCCGGGCTTCGCGGCCGCGCACTCGCCGATGCCATCCACGCCGAGCACGCGCGGCGTGGGATGGGGAAGCCCTCGGGCGCCGGCAAGCCCGACGATGCCGGGAAGCCGGATGACGCCGGGAAGCGGAAGGACGAGGCCCGGCCCGGGCAGCCGGACAACAAGGGCCAGGACGCGCGTCCGGGCCAGGCGGGTGGCCGCCCCGAACAGGGCCAGGGCCAGGGGCGTCCGTCCGAGGACGCCGGAAAGGGGCGGAAGCCATGACGCGCAAGCTGCTGCTTCCGGCGGTGCTGCTGCTCGCGGGCGCCTGCGCCAAGGGTGAGCGGACCGAGGGCGCGATGCTCGACTCGGCCGCCGCGATGGCCCCCGCGGGGGCTTCGGCCGATGCGGGCGTGGAGCGGGCGGTCGCGGTCTACCGCGGAATCGAGGCGAACCCCGCTGCCGCCGAGTCGGTGCTGACGGCCCACGGGCTCACCGCCGCAACGCTCGACTCGCTGATCTACGAGATCGCGGCCGACTCCGCCCGGGCGGCGGCGTACACCGACGCGATCCGCTGAGCTGCCAGGGAGGCGAAGCGCTCCGGAGCCGGTTGGCTGGCTCCGGGGCGTTTTGCTGTTCCCCGTCCGCCTTTCCTCGTCAACAGCCCTGGAACGTGCCCACGGTCATGCCGCTCGGAACCGACGCCGGCACGAGCCCGCAGAGGTTGCCCGGCGTGGCGCGCGGATCGAGGAGGGCATCGCGCACGAAGGCGAGGAGGTCCGCGAACTCGCCGTCGGAGAGCGTGATACCGGTCGCGAGCAGTGGGTCGATCCCCCGGGCGAGGATCGGTTCCCTCGGCGGACTCAGCACCCGGAGGTCCGCCGCCACGCCGTTCGCGGCGGGGTCGTAGCCCCGAAGCGAGTGCTCGACGTCGAGGTGGTGCCGGATCGCGGCCTCGAGCGTCGTGAAGGCGCCGTTGTGGAAGAAGGCGGGCTGCACCGCGACGTTCCGGAGCGGCGCGGTGCGGAACATGTAGCGATGGGCCTCGTCGCCGGTCGAGTGCTCGGCACCGAAGTCCTCCATCGCGCCCTCCCCCGCGAACTGGACATTCCCGAGCCCCGGCCCGTACTCCGGCGCGAGCGGCGGCCCGCCCACCCGGTGGTTCCGGAAGTCGGAGAACATCTCGTTCGACTCGCCGCCGGCGGCATGGCAGGCGGCACACTTCCCCTTCCCGAAGTACACCACCGCGCCCCGGCGCTCCGCCTCGGTGAGGGCGGCGTCATCGCCCCGGGCGAAGGCGTCCACCGGTGCGTCGGCGAAGGTGAGCGAGATCTGGAACTCCGCCAGGGCCTGCGCGACCATCAGGTAGGTGATCGGCCCCCCATCGGCCACGGACTGGTAGAGCGCGCCGAAGCGCTCGCGGTACTCGGCGATGGCGTTGATGTTGGCCGTGACCGCGTCGCGAATCTGCGCGTTGCGGAAGCCGTTCTCGTCCGGGGCGGGGACGGCCTGCCCGTGCCCGTCATCGAAGAGATCGGTGGAGGTGAGCATCGCCCCGGCGCCCCGCCCCCCGGAGAAGAGCGACCGGCGAAGGAGCTGCTTCCCGACGAAGGACACCGCCGGCTGGGCGCTGGTGCCGGTGAAGCCCGCCATCTCGGGCAATTCGGTGGGCGGGATGTGGGCCTGGGCCACGAGCAGGTGCGGGATGCCGGGGTGATTGGCCGGGAAGGCGGTCTCCCCCTCGGGCATCGGGAAGGCGAAGCCCTGGGAGTTGTCGAAGGGGTCACCCGAGGGCGCCGAGAAACGCCCGTCCCACATCAGGCGGGGAACGAACGCGATGTTCACCAGCATCGGTGAACGG
>DATIBS010000037.1:0-15690 GCA_035457305.1 Gemmatimonadales bacterium | reverse complement strand
GCCGGCGGCGTGCCCGGCTCACCCTCCAGCCGGATCGCGGCGACCTCCTCGGGGGTGAGCTTCCTCCCCTGGGCATAGGCGCAGAGGCGGCAGAGGCTCCCCGCCAGGTGCCGGAGGTGGAATCCGATGGCGGCCGCACCGTTCGGCCGGTGCCAGAGCTCGGCGGGGGTCAGTCCCACCACCACCACGTGCAGATCCTCCTGCGCCTGGAGCAGCGCGTGGGCGGCGGGCATCAGCAGGGGCGGCACCCCGTCGACGGGGCCGCGCAGCCAGACCTCGGGCAGAGACACGGGTTCCTCCTCTTGCTCGGCGGCTCGGCGGCTCGGCGGCTCCGCCGGCCCTTGACCCTGTTCCATGGTACAGGGTGTAGAATGGATGCGTGCCACCAGGTGAACCAGAGAACCAGGAGTCCAGCATGACCCGACGTACGCTTCGAAACTACCTGACCGCGGCGGCGATGGTCGCCGTGGCGGGCCTGGCGCTGCCAGCCTCGGCGGCGGCGCACTGCGACAGCATGGACGGTCCCGTGGTGAAGGCGGCCCAGCAGGCCGTCGCCACGCGTAACGTGAGCCTCACCCTCGCCTGGGTCCGGCCCCAGGACGAACCGGCCATCCGCGAGGCGTTCGCGCGGACGCTCCGGGTACGGGCCGCGGGCGGCGACGCAGCCGAACTGGCCGACCTCTGGTTCTTCGAGACGCTGGTCCGGATCCACCGCCAGGGCGAGGGCGAGCCGTACACCGGCCTCCAGCCCGCCGGCACCACGGCGGAGGGCATCGCCGCGGCCGACCGCGCGCTGGCGCAGGGCAGCGCGGACGCCCTCGCGAAGGGTGTGGCGGCGCACGCCGCCGAGGCGCTGCAGGCGAAGTTCGCCCGGGTGCAGGAGCTCCGGAGCTACGATCCGGCCGACGCGGCGGCGGGGCGCGCGTACGTGGCTGCGTACGTCGAGTACATCCATTTCGTCGAGACGCTCCACCGCACCATCCACGGCGGCGCGCCCAAGGATCACTGACTCCGGAGGAGGTGCTCCCGGAGCAGCAGCGCCGAGTTGTGCTCGGGGTCGCGCGCGGCGTAGACCAGCGTCACGGTCCCGCGCCGCGCGGCGGCCCGGAGCGGGGCGAGTGCCGCCTCGTTGGCGCGGAGCTCGGCGGCGTACCGCTGCTTGAACGCCCCCCACTTCGCGGGGTCGTGGGCGAACCAGGTGCGGAGCGCGGGGCTCGGCGCTACGTCCTTGAGCCAGGCTTCGAGCGGCAGGTCCGACTTGCGGATGCCCCGCGGCCAGAGGCGCTCGACGAGGAACCGCCTTCCATCCCCCGGCTCGGCGGGCTCGTAGGCCCGCTTGAGGCGGATCGTCATGGTCCCTCCAATGGGCCGAGCGCCTCGACCAGCGGGCACTCGCCGGTGGGACCGCGGCCCCCGCGGCAACTCCCGGCGAGGTGCGTGAGCGCGTCCCGGATCTGCTCGAGATCGCGGAGCTTCCGGTCCACGTCGGCGATCTTCCGGTTCGCCCTCGCCTTGACGTCGGCCGCTGTCGTGCGCGGGTCGAGCCTGAGCGCGAGCAGCTCGGCGATCTCCGCCAGGGTGAAGCCGAGCTCCTGCGCCCGGCGGATGAACCGCAGGCGGGCCAGCGCCCCCGCGTCGTAATCGCGGTAGCCCGAGACACGCCGAGCGGGCGCCGGCAGGAGCCGGCGGCGCTCGTAGTACCGCACCGTCTGGATGTTGACGCCCGCCTCGCGGGCGAGCTGCCCGATGGTCATGCCTTGTCGCATCCAGCCTCCTCCGCCGACTCGTCAACCTTCTACCAAGATACAGGGTTGGTGCCCTCAAGGGAAACGGGAAGCGTCCCCTCTTGACGGCCGCCGCTCCAGGCTGCCTTGTAGACCCGGTTCGGCCCTATCCACCCCTTCCGCCCGGAGGCCGTGATGGACGAGATGGTTCCGATGGTATCGCTGGCCCAGCTGTGGCTGCCGATCGTGCTCGCCGCCGTCGCCGTGTTCGCGGCGAGCGCCGTCATCCACATGGTGCTCAAGTACCACAACTCGGAATACCGCCCGTTCCCGAACGAGGACGAGGTCGCCGCCGCGATCCGGAAGGGCAATCCCGGCCCGGGCCAGTACGCACTCCCCTACTGCACCGACATGAAGGAGATGGAGAAGCCGGAGATGAAGGCGAAGTACGCCGCCGGACCGGTCGGCTTGTTCCTCGCCCGGAAGCCCGGCCCGGTCAACATGGGGCCTTACCTCGGGCAGTGGTTCGTGCTCAACCTCGTGATCGCGTTCTTCTGCGCATACCTCGCGAGCCGGACGCTGCCGGCCGGCGCGGAATACCTCTCGGTCTTCCGGGTGACCGGCACCACCGCGTTCCTCGCCTACGCCGCCGGCGGGTGGGCCTCGGGGATCTGGATGGGCATGCCGTGGTCCTCGGTGATGAAGGCGACCTTCGACGGACTGGTCTACGCGCTGCTCACCGGCGGAGTGTTCGGGTGGCGGTGGCCGGGGATGTGAGTCGGGCGGTCGGACAGTCGGCCAGACGGACAGTCGGACAGTCGGACCGACAGGTCGAGGGGTGGGAGGACGCGTCAGTTCGTCCGCCCACCCCTCGGCCTTTTCCGGCCCACCTCCGGTGGACCGGGGAATCAGGGCCCCGCCGCGGTCACATGGCGGCCGGCGTGACCGCGTGCGCGCGACCCCAGCTCCGGAGCTCGAACCCCAGCGCGATCAGCAGCACGCCGGCCACCGCCGCGTAGGCCCCGATGTAGAGCACCATCGCGAGCGCGCCCGCCCCGGGATACAGCATCATGAGGAAGCCGAACGCCACCGCGAGCGCGCCGGCCAGCCCCAGCAGCCACTCCCGGCGCAACACCTTCCGGAGCCGGACCGCCGCGACGATCTCCGCCACGCCGAGGAGGATGGCCCAGGCGGCGATGAAGTACAGCAGGATGAGCGCCGTGCTTCCCGGCATGAAGAGCGTGATCCCTCCGATGACGATCCCGGCCACGCCACCGAAGAGGAGCGCCCCCCAGAGCGGCTCCTCGCGGCGGTGGGCGAGGGCGGTCGCCACCGAGGTCACCCCGTCCACGAGGGCGTAGAAGCCGAAGAGCAGCATGAGTGCGATCAGGCTGACCCCGGGACGGAACAGGGTGAGCAGGCCGAACACCAGCGCGAACACCCCCCTCAGCGCCACCAGCCCCCAGTTGCGTGCAAGCAGTTCCACCATGGCCTACCTCCCGCGTCGGAATTGCACCGGATGCGCCGCGGACGACAGGGCGAATATCGGAGCCGTGTTCCACAAGTTTCCATGCGGAGTCACATGAGCGTGACTTCAGACTCCTGGCCCAGGCCGGTTCCGGCGCCGCCCGGCAATCCCGAGGTACGGCCCGGGGAAGCGTGAACCCTCCGTCATCCCTGCCTCAGCCGGGCTTGCCGGCGCGGCCGACATATTCGCCTCGAGCGCAGGCTGCAAGGAGGAACCGATGTCGCCCACGGCCCGGCTGGAACCACCCGCCCTGCCCGAGGTGCTCGCGCCGACCAGGGAGTCCTTCCGGCGTCTCGCGACGCTCGAGGCGCCCGGCCCGACGGTGGTGTCGTGCTATGTGCGCCTCGACCTGCCGGACCGGTCGGGCAACCGGTACCGGCTGGCGGCGCGGGAGGCACTCCGGCCGATGGCCGACCTGCCGCTCTCGCACCCGGAGCGGGAGGCGGTGCGGCGTGATCTCGAGCGCATCACCACCTACCTCGCCGATCCGCAGTGGCTCCCGCCCACCCCCGGCATGGCGCTGTTTGCCTGCGAGGCACTCGACCTCTTCGCGGTGCTTCCCCTCCCGCGGGTCACGCGCACGCGGGCCATGCTCGACGTGCAGCCTCGCGCCGCCGAGGCGGCAGCCTCCGCACCGGACTACGCCCCCATCCTGGTGGGGCTGATCGACCGGAGTCACGCCCGCTTCTTCCGGGTGGGCACGGACGAGGTGGAGGAGCTGCCCTGCCTGATCATGCCTGCGCACCGTGGCGGCAAGTACCACAGCGACCGCGCGGACGCGCCCGGATGGGGCGAGCACGACTACCACAACCGGATCCGCGAGGAGCGGCACCGGCATGCCGCGGCGGTGGCGGATCAGCTGGCCGAGCTGCTCGCCGGCGGTTCCTGGCTCGGGATCGTGCTCGCCGGGCCGGCCCGGGTCATCGCCGATCAGTCGCGGTTCCTCCCCCACGCCCTGCAGGAGCGGCTGCTCCAGACCGTGCGGCTCAACCCGACCGCCGTGACCGAGGGGCAGCTCCGGCAGGCGGCGCTCGCGGCACGCGGGGCCGCGCTCCAGCGCCGGACCCGCGCGCTCGTCGCGGAGTTCCGCAACGCCCTCGGGACGGGGTGGGCGGTGGCCGGCCCGCGGCCCGCGCTCAAGGCGCTCGCCCGCGGGCAGGCTCGGCTGCTGCTGGTGACGGCGGGCGTGACCGGCGCAGGGTTCCGCTGCGGTCCGGGTGGACCGCTGGTGGCAGTGGCGGCCGACTGCCGGGGTCAGGGCGAGCCCGAGCGGGTGCGCGACCTGGCGGACGAGACGATCGAGGAGGCACTGCGGCAGCGGGTGGAGGTCGCCCTGGTGGACGAGCCGGTGGCCGAGCTCCAGGGCATCGGCGCGGTGCTGCGGTTCCGCTGAGGTTCCACAAGGACGGCGGGACGGCGGGTTGCGCCACCCGCCGCCCTTCGGTTGCCTCACATCAACGGAATGACACTCGCCAGTTCGTACATCACCGCGGCCTTGATCTTGTTCTCGATCTGGTAGTACCGCGCGACCTTGGTGGCCGGGAGGACCTTGCCGAAGCGGGGGCGGAAGGTCTCGAGGAGCGCCGCCCGGTCCTTCTCGAGCTTGACGAAGTCGTCGAGCATCTTCCCGGCCAGCTCCTCTGGGACCTTCCCACCGGTCTCGGCGTACTGCGTGATCATCTGCCCGGTGCGGCGATTGATGTCGGCGAGCGCGGTCTGGTACTCCTCGTAGACCGGCCAGAATCCCTTCGCCTCGGCCTCGGTGAGGCTCATGTTCGTCGCCACGAGGAGCTTCTTGTCGCTCCGGATCTTCTCGAGGAGGATCTCGAGGGTGTCTGCCGGGCGGTCCTGCGCCAGGGCGGGAGCGGCCGGGGCGAGGCCGAGCAGGACGGCGGCGGCGAGAGTGAAAGCGCGCATTCGGTGTTCCCTTCCGGAGAGTGGTGGCGCCGTGGGCCGGCGTGCTACTTGACGGTGTAACCCCGCCCCTCGAGGCAGGCGGCGGCGGCCTTCTTGAACTGGTCCACCCGGGCCTGGTTCTGGGCCTCGGCCTGGGCGGCCCCCTGCTTTTCCGCGCTGGCGGTGGCGGCCCGCCGCGCCCGGCGACCACCGACGGCGCCGGCCACGGCCCCGATCGCGGCGCCCTCCCCGGCGTCCCCGGCGATGGCGCCGACCACGGCACCCATCGCCGCGCCCCGGGCGGCCCCCCCCACGGCCGCCCCCTGGGTGGCGGCTGCGGCCTGGTCTCCCGCGGCGGCGGCGGCCGAATCGGTGTTCGCCTTCCCCGAGGAAAGGTGGATGCCGGTGTTGGTCTCGGCCCACCCGTAGCAGGCGGCCTCGTCCTTCTGCTGCTGGTCGGCCGACTGGCCCTTGGCGGGATACACCACGAGACCGAGCTGGGCCAGCGTGGGCGGGGCCGCGGCCGGCGCCGTGGTCGCCACCTGAGCGACGGCCACACCGGCCAGGGCGGCGAGCCCGGCGGCGGCAAGGAATGGGCGGAGCATCACCGGCCTCCTAGGGCGCAACGGACTGATGGGCGTGGCGCATCCGCCACTGCCCCTGTTCGCGGACGAAGACGATGGTGTACCCGAGGCCGACCGGCTCCGAGGACCAGCCGGCCTTGTCGGTGTAGGTCCCCTCGCCGACCGCGTAGAGGACTGCCACGTCCGGGCTCAGCACCCGGATGCGGCGCTCGTCCACCACGTTGGACTGGCGCTCGATCATCGCGTAGGTCCTGCGGAACCGCTCGCGGATGGCGGGGAGCCCGGTGAGGGCGACGTCCCCGCTCACGAAGGTGAACTCGCCCTCCCCCTCCGCGGCCGCGAGCACCCGGTCGGCGTCGGCCGCGGCGGCGCCTTCCATCACTTCCCGCATGATCGAGTCGATGGCGGCGACGATCGTGGGATCCTCGGGATCCACGGCCGCGGGCCGGGGCTGGCACGCGGCCAGCGCGCCCATCACGACGGCGGTCAACAGCCGTCCGGGTGTCACCGGCCGGGAGACGGGACGCCGGTTCATGGGACCCAGGTCGCCCCGAAACGGAGACTCTGGAGCGAGTACTTGACCTTGCCGGCCTCGAGGCGCGACTCCTCGGTCCCACCGTCCTTCGGCAGGACGTCCACGGTGATACCGCTGCCGGAATACCCCAATTCCAGGCTGAACTTCTGGGAGAGGGCGTACCGGGCGGCCCCGCCCAGCTCGAGCACGGTGATGTCGAAGCGGTCGATCTCGAGCGCGAACACCCGGGCGTCGGCATCGAACTGCCACCGGTCGCCACTCAGGAACCGGCCGTAGACCCCCAATGACCCGACCGGCGCCGTGATGCTCTTCTCGACCTTCCCCTCCGCGCTCCCCCCCCCGGCGTCGAGCTGCGCCTCCACCCCGAACTTGAAGAACAGGGCCCCGAGCCCGAGGCCGGCGCCGAGCTGGGTCCGCTCCTTGGCCATGATGGCGAAGCGGTAGGTGAGGAAGGCCTGGTCGGAGTCGAAGATGGTCTTCACCCGCGCGCCAAGGTCGAACGTCGAATCGCCGACCTCGATGGTCCGCTCGAGGGTCTTCTCCCCCGTGCGCCGGGCGAACTGGTACCCCGCCTCGAACTCGTGCCGTCGCCAGGGCCGGTAGCGCACTGCGGCGCGTGGCTCGAGCTTCAGCTTGTCGAGCCCGAGGTCGTCCTCGGCATCCACCTCGGTGCCCCCGCCCTCCGAGCCGTCGACCCGGATGTCGGAATTGAGGAAGACGCCGGTGAGCGAGAGGTTCACCTGGAGCTTGTCGTAGAGGCTCAGCAGCGGTTCCTGGGCAGCCAGGGGATGCACGGCCAGGAGGCCGGCGAAAACGGCCACCTGACCGGCGAGGACGGCCAGGTGGCGGACGCGCAGGATGGAACCGGTCATGATGGACTCCCGGATGGGCGCCGACGTGACGACACGATCATACGCGCGCCGCCCCGCGGGCGGCATCGTCCTTTGGTGCAAGGCCGGGTCAGTAGGCCTCCGTGAAGCCGAAATAGACCGATGGAACGAACTTGTTGCCACTGTCGAGGTACTCCCGCCCGAACCCGACGTCCACCCGGACGCTCATCCGGGGCTGGACCTCGAGTCGGTAGCCCACGCCCCAATTCGGAAGCCACTGGTCGAACCCGCGGACGTCGTTGCCCACCGATCCGGCCCCGCCCCAACCCACCAGGCCGTGCCGGCTGAGGCCGGTGGGCCGCTTCTCGTTCCGGAACTGGTGACGGTACTCGAGAATCGCGTACAGCATCGCCTTGTCGCGATACCGTCCCTGACGGTAGCCCCGGAGGTCGGTGCCACTCCCCACCTGGGAGAGCTCGGCCCACGGCACGTCGCCATACGCTAACCTCGAACGGGCGGTCCAGGCGAGGGTGCGGCCGGGCCGGCCGACCTGGTGGTATTGCCGATACTCGAGGTCGTAGACCTCGTAGTCGTTGTCCCCCCCCAGCCCGCCGTAGGCCGTCGCCTGGGCGCTGAGGAAGAGGCCACCCCAGGCATTGGCGGCGATGTCCCGAGTGTCGTACTGGAAGATGGCCCCGATGCCGACGTTGGAGTTCTCCGGTCCGAAGGCCTGATAGTAGGGGTCGGCGGCCATCCCGGGGCTCACCTCGCTCGCCACGGTCCGGTTCAGGTCCAGCAGGCCACCCACGTACACGTCGGGGCGGACGCGCCAGAGGACCTTCGGCATCAGGACCAGGGAGGTCCGCTGGTAGGCCGTGGTGGAATCGCCCTCGGGGGCCTTGCCCGCCTCGATCCCCACACCCCAATAATGGTCCGGCATGTCCTTGAGGCCGAACTTCGTGAAGATCCGGAGCCGGTCCCCAGACCAGTAGGAGGCGAGGTCCACGTTGAACGTGAACGCGCCGGTGGTGGAGTAACTGGCGTTGAGCGTGATCGTGGAACGCTGGACCAGCTCGCTGAGGGCGCCCGAGATGAGCTCGGGCCGGGTGCGGAAGCTCACCAGCGCCCCGGCGGTGAGGAGCGCCCCCTGCTCCGGGGTATACCCCGGGGCGACGAAGGGCGTGAGCATGAGGCCCTTCTCGGCCGGGGCCGTGGAGTCGGGTTGAGCCGGCTCCTGGGCGGCGGCCGGGCCCGCGGCGGCGAGGCCGAGGATGACCCAGGGGGCCCAGCCAAGCCTTCGGCGCCTCGCATGCACGGTTCGGATCGATCCTTGGGAGTGCGGCTGGTGAACGATCCTACCGGGGTGGGGGCGGGGCCATTGGACCTTGGGGCAACGGGCGGGCGGGCAGTCGGGCAGTCGGACAGACGGACAGACGGACAGACGGACAGACGGACAGACGGATAGACGGATAGACGGATAGACGGGAAGGCGGGAGGAGGGCGAGGTGGGACGAAGGTCCCATCGGGTCCCAGGAGGGCTGGACGCCGGTTGACGTTTGCTGACCCGATCCGGCAGGCAGACGGGCCGCCCTCGACGTCCGAGGGCGGCCCGTTCGCATGTGGAGCCAGGGCCCCTCAGGGCTTCGGCGGGACCAACCCCTGCCGGCGGAGCTCCGCGCCGACCGCATCGGCCACCTCGTCCACCATCTGGGTGACCGACTCCGGGTTGAGCGTCCGGGTCCGGCCGGACCAGATCAGCCGGTTCTCCTTGAGCGAGTAGATGTTCGTCTCGATCTGGACTTCGGTGTCCGTCACCATGTAGGACGGGGAGTAGGTCACGCCCCATCCGTAGCCGTAGTAGCCCCACGGACTGGCATAGTAGGACGGCATCGGGGCGCCCGAGACAAGGTACTGCTCAGTATCGGTCCCGATCAGCCGCACGGTGATGATCCCGTCCACGCCCGCCGCCTCGACCCGGGGCCGGGCCTGGGCGGTATCGCGCAACTCGGACCCCATCATGAGGGAGTAGGCCGGCACCGCGTCGACCCGCCCGTTCGCCAGGATGGCCTGGACCATCCGATCCTCGATCGTCCGCCGCTGCCCGTCGTCCTTGCCGATGCTCACGGCCATGACCTTGTGGAACTCGATGGTCCGGACCGACGGGTCCTTCCAGGTGGAGTCGAACGACGTGCCCCCCGAGGCACACGCGGTGCCGCCGGCCAGGGCCAGCGCCAGAGCCGCAGGGGTGATTCGGAACTGCCGCATACGCACCGTCCTCGTCGGGAGATGTCCAACTTTCGCCCGGAGGAATATGGCCGGCTATTGGACCTTGGGACTAGGGGGAGACGGACAGACGGACAGACGGACAGTCGGACAGTCGGACGGCGGGTGGATATTCGCCCAGGGGCGCTCATCCCGACTTCCCGACCGTCCGACTGTCCGACTTCCCGTCAGATCCCCGCCCCGCCCAGCGCCCGATACACGCCGACCAGCGCGGTCGCCGCGTCTGCCCGCCCGGAGGCGAGGCGGTCCTGGGCCTCGAGCAGGGTGCGCTCGGCGTCCAGCACCTGCAGGAAATCCGATGCGCCTTCGACGAAGCGGAGGCGGGCGAATTCCGCCGCCCGTTCGCTGGCCCCGGCCGACTCCCCCAGCCGCGCCAGCCGCTCCTGCGCCTTGCGGTAGCTCACCAGCGCCGTCTCCACCTCCTCTTCGGCGCGAAGGATGGCCTGGGTGTACCGTGCGCCGGCTTCGGCCTCTCCTGCCCGGGCGAGGTCCACCCGCGCCTTCACCCGGCCGAGGTTGAGCGCCGGCCAGGAGATCACGGGGCCGATGGCATAGCGCCCGGTCGGCTCCTCCCCCAGCGAGTCGAAGGTGGTGCCGGTGTAGCCCGCACTCCCCTCGAGGGAGAGGCGCGGGAGGTACTCGGCCTTCGCCGAACCGACGAACGCCTTCCGCGCGGCGAGCTGCCGCTCGGCGCTCCGGACGTCGGGCCGGAGCCGGAGGAGCGAGTCGGGGTTGGCCACCACGAGGCTCTCCGGCAGCGTCGGGAGCCGGGGGGCCGCGGTCAGCTCGGCCGCCACCGCCGCCGGGGGCCGCCCGACCAGCACCCCGATCCGATGGCGGAGGGCCGCCACCGCGGTCTCCAGCGCGGGCACGGCCGAGAGCGTGGTGGAGAGCTGGGCCCGCGCGCGCTCGGTGTCGAAGGCGTTCCCCCGCCCCGCCTCGAGCCGCGTGAGGGTGAGGTCGAGGGTCCGCTGCTGGTTCTCCGCGTTGCCGCGCGCCACCGCCAGGCGCTCCTCGGCACCGAGCAGGTCGAACCAGGCGGCCGCCACCTCCGCGGCGAGGAGCACCTGCACGTCGCGCAGGTCCTCCCGGGCGGACGCGAGCAGCGCCCCCTGCCCGGCGTAGTTCCGGCGGAGCCGCCCGAAGAGGTCGAGCTCCCAGGTCAGCTGGAGGCCGGCGTCCCAGAGGTCGAGATCGGGGGCCGCGCTGGTGGCGCCGGGGATGTTCGCCGCGGCGTAGCGGGTGCGGGTGTATCCCCCGATGGCGGTGATGGTGGGAGCGAAGTCGAGCGCGGAGCCGAACCGGTCGGCCCGGGCGCCGCTCACGCGGGCCAGGGCCACCTGCACGTCCGGGCTCCCCTCCACCGCCTCGGCAACGAGCCGGCGGAGGGTGCTGTCACCGACGGCGTTCCAGAACGCCACCGGCGAGGGCGGCTCGGGCTCCTGGGCGCCGGCCGGGGCGACCGCGCCCAGGGCGAGGACGGCCGCCAGGAGAGGGGTGGCGCGCGTCATACGGCGAGCGCCTCCCCGCCGAGGCCGGGCTGGACCACAGGATACGCTCCGGTGTCCTCGACCACGGCCGGCCGGTGCTCCGCCGCGAGGAGCGAGTAGAGCACCGGCACCACGAAGAGGGTGAACACGGCACCGACGGTCATCCCGGCCACGAGCACGGTGCCGATGCTGTTCCGCGCCTCGGCGCCAGGGCCCGAGACGAAGACGAGCGGCAGGTGCCCGAAGACGGTGGCGGCCGAAGTCATCAGCACCGGCCGGAGCCGGGTGAGGGCCGCCTCCCGGATCGCCTGTGCCTTGGCGAGGCCGCGCTCCTGCAGGGTGTTGGCGAATTCCACGACGAGGATCCCGTTCTTGGCGATCAGGCCGACCAGGGTCACGAGGCCGACCTGGGAGTAGATGTTGAGCGTGGTCAGGTCGAGGAAGGTGAACAGCAGCGCGCCGGAAATGGCGAGCGGCACCGACCCGAGGAGGACGATGAGCGGATCCCGGAAGCTGTGGAACTGGGCCGACAGCACCAGGTAGATCAGGACGATCGCGAAGCCGAGCGTCACGGTGAGCGCGCTGCCCTCGCGGCGGATCTGGCGGGACTCCCCGGCGTGGTCGAGGGTGACGGCGGGCCCGGCCGCCGCGACCGCGGCCTGCTCGAGCACCCGGAGGCCCTCCTCCTTGGTGACGCCGGGCTGCACCCCGCCGAAGATCCGCACCGCATTCCGCTGCTGGAAGCGATTGAGCGTGCGCGGGGCGGCGGCAGTCTCGATCCGGGTGAAGGTGGAGACCGGGACGAGCTCGCCCGACGGGGTCCGGATCTTCAGGTCGAGCAGCGGGCCCACGGTGGCGCGGTCGGCCTCGCCGAGCTGGGGGATGACCTTGTAGCTCCGGTCGAAGTAGTTGAACCGGTTCACGTAGGCGCCGCCCAGCATGGTGCCGAGCTCCTGCGCCACCGACGCGAGGTCGAGCCCGAGGTCGGACACCTGCTCGCGGTCGATCACCACGCGGGCCTCGGGCAGGTCGATCTTCAGGTCGGTGTCCACGTAGAGGAACTTCCCGCTCTGCCAGCCGGCGCCGAGGACGGCGCCCACGGTCTCGAGCATCTGCTCGGGCGGGACGTCGCCCTGAAGGACGAGCTCGACGTCGTACTGGCCCGGGGTCGGGAGCGGCGGGTCGAGCCGGGGGAAGACCTGGACGCCCGGGATCTGGGAGACTGCGCCGTACACCTCCCCGTACATCTCCGCGGTGGAGCGATCCCGCTCGTTCCAGTCCTTGGCCACCAGCCCCCCGAAGCCGCCCCAGTTGGCGGTGAGGGACCACATGAAGTCGGTCTCGGGGAAGGCGGTGATGGCCCGCACCACGTCCCGCGAGGCCCGGTCCGCCGCCACCAGCGAGGCGTCCGGCGCCGTCTGCATGAAGAGACTGATGTGGCTCTGGTCCTCGACCGGCGCCATCTCCCGCTTGGACCAGTGATAGAGCGGCCAGGCCGCGACCATCACGATCAGGGCCGCGGCGACGATCGCGCCGCGCATCGAGAGGGCGCCCTCGAGCATCCCGGCGTAGCGGTCGCGGACCCGGTCGAAGAGCCGGTTCACCGTCCGGGTGAGCCGCCCTTCCCGGCCCTCGGGATGGACGAACCGGGCGCTCATCACCGGGGAGAGGGTCACGGCCACCAGCCCGGAGACCAGCACCGCCGCCACCAGGGTGAGCGCGAACTCGAGGAAGAGCGACCCGGTGAGCCCGCCCTGGAAGCCGATCGGGGCGTAGACCACCGCGAGGGTGATCGTCATCGCCACGACCGGGCCCACCAGCTCGCGGGCGCCCTCGAGCGCGGCGCGGAAGCGGGACTGGCCCAGCCGGACGTGCCGCTCGACGTTCTCCACCACGACGATCGCGTCGTCCACCACGAGCCCGACGGAGAGCACCAGGGCGAGGAGGGTGAGCAGGTTCAGGCTGAACCCGAAGGCGAGCATCAGCAGGCCGGCGCCGACCAGCGACAGCGGCATCGCCACGAGCGGCACGATGGCGGTGCGGATCGACCCCATGAACAGGAACACCACGACGCCCACGATGAGGATGGTCTCGAGGAGCGTCTTGCCGATCTCGCGCAGGGCGTCCCGCATGAAGCGCGTGCCGTCCCACACCATCCGCATCTCCACGTCCGCCGGCAGCGTGGCCCCGATGCGGTCCATCTCGGCGCGGACGCGGCTGGCCACGTCGATCTCGTTGGCGCCGACCAGGGGCCAGACGCCGAGGTAGACCGCCTCGCGGTCGTTGTACTTGGTGACGAAGTCGGCCTCCTCGGCGCCCAGCTCGACCCGGGCGACGTCGGAGAGGCGCACGACCGCGCCGTCCCGGTCGGAGACGATCAGGTTCTCGAACTCGACGGTGGAACGGAGGTCGGTATTGGCCAGGAGGTTGACCTGGACCTGGTCGCCCTTGGTCTGGCCCACCGCCGCGAGGTAGTTGTTGCGCCGGAGCGCCGCGTGCACGTCACCCGGCGTCAGGTTGAAGGCCGCGAGGCGGTCGGGGTCGATCCACACCCGCATCGCGATCTGGCGCCCGCCCTCGATGGTCACCTTCTGGACCCCGGCGACCGTGGCGAACTGCGGCTGCAGGGTGCGGGAGAGCCAGTCGGTGAGCTCGGGAATGCTCCGCTGGTCCGACGCGAAACTGAGGTAGAAGGTGGCATAGGGCCGGTCGGCCCGCTGCACATCCACCACCGGGGGCTCCGCCTCCGCGGGCAACTCGGCCCGGACCTGCTGCAGCCGGGCGGTGACCTCGGCCAGCGCCGCGGTGCTGCTGTGGTTCAGCTTGAGCCGGATGGTGACGGTGCTCACGCCGGCGCGGCTGGTGGACTCGACGTAGTCCACGCCGCCGATGGCCGACACCGCCCGCTCGATCGGCACGGTGAGGAAGCCGCGCACGGTCTCGGCGCTCGCGCCGTAGTACACCGTGGTGATCACCACGGAGGAGCTCTCGAGGTTCGGGTACTGCTGCACCGGCAGGCTGGTGAGGGCCCGCGCGCCGAGCAGCAGCACCGCGATGTTGAGCACCACGGCGATGACCGGGTGCTTCAGGAAGAAGTCGGTGATAGCCCGGCGGCTCGGCGGTTCGGCGGCCCGGCGGCCCGGCTCGGCGGGGGTCACTTGGCCACCTCCGGCGCGGCGGCCGCCGGCGCGGCGGCCGAGGGGTCGGCCACGTGGACCAGCGCACCCTCGCGCAGCTTGAACGAGCCGGAAGTGGCCACGATCTCGCCGGCCGCGAGGCCCTCGAGGATGACGACCTCGTCCCCGATGACGTCGCCGCCCCGGACCTGCCGGAGCGAGGCGCGGGTCTGACCGTCCTGCCCCGGCCCGACGACGAAGACGTGGTCGCCCGCCGGGCCCTTCCGGAGGGCGCTCACCGGCACCACCACGGCCGACTGCTCCGGCCCGATCGGCACCCGGACCCGGACGGACGCGCCCGGCCCCGGAATGTGGTCGCCGGAGAGGCGGGCCCGGACCATCGCGTTCCGGGTGTCGGGATTCACCCGGGCATCCACGGCGACGATCGAGGCCGGATGCGGATCGGGTTCGCCGGGCGCAAAGACGTCCACCATCTCGCCCACGCGGAGGGTGGCCGCCACCGCCTGCGCGACGGAGAAGTCCACGTGGACGCCGTCCTCGACCCCCTGCAGCGTGGTGAGCTCGGTGCCCTCGGAGAGGTACTGGCCGGGATGCACGTCGGCGATCCCGACCCGGGCGCGGAACGGCGCGCGGATGGTCTTGCGCTCGATGATGGCCTCGGTGCGCGCGATCAGGGCCAGCGCCACGTCGCGATCCACCCGGGCCTCGTCCAGCTCCTCGCGGGAGACGGCGCCATTGCTGCTCAGGCGCTCGGTCCGGCTGAGGGTGGTCTGGGCCAGGTCGGCGCGGGCGCGCTGGGCCCGGAGGTCGGCCCGCTCGACGTCGACGTCGAGGGCCACCAGGACGGTGCCGGCCTCGACGACCTGTCCGGGGGTGAGCCGCACCTGGCGCACGGTGCCGGGGAGCTCGTTCCGGAGGGTCACGGAGCGGAGTGCGCGGACGGTGCCGATGGCGGTGGTGAGGGAGCGGTAGGGGCGCTCGACCGCCGTCGCGGCGGTGACCGTCTCCATCGGCTCGGGGAGCGAGGCGGAGGCGGCGCCGGCGGCGCGCAGGTCCGAGGCCTTCCAGACGGCAAGCGCAACCGCAGCGAAGAGGATGGCGCCGAGCAGCACGGCAGCGCGGGAGCGGCGCAGGAAGTTCGGGAGGAGTGGGCGGTTCATCTCAGGGGTCCTCCCCGGACCATCCGGGGCGTCATAGTATGACGGTTATACAACAATTGGACTGTTAACTACCCTTCAGTCGCGAAAAAAGTTTCTGCGCCCTACCTGGATTGCGTTGAACTCAACTGGAGACGACGCGCGAGCTCCCGCGTGTACGCCTCGAGCACTTCCGGCCGGATCGTGGCGTGCATCTGCTGCCCGTCCCGCTCGGCCTCCACCAGGCCCGCCCGGACCAGCTCCTTCATGTGGTGCGAAATGGTGGCCTTCGACACCGGAAACTCCTGGCAGAGCTTCTGATACGGGCACTCGTCGTTGTCGGCGATGGCCTGGAGCAGGCTGAAGCGCCGGGGGTCGGCGAGCGCCTTGGCGATCCGGTCGAACTGGCCGGGTGTCAGGCGGACGGGGTCGGGTCGGTCACTGAACATAGTCATATAACTATCTAACTCTCCCTTTAGTGTCAAGGAGGTGGGGGTATGCCGCCCTGCCCCGCCCCACCCCGGGGAGCGGGGAACGGGGAGCGGGG
>DATIBS010000036.1:0-14938 GCA_035457305.1 Gemmatimonadales bacterium | reverse complement strand
GCGGGCACGGGAGGGTATCTCCATGAGGCATTTCTCCCCCCTTGCACTGCCGCTGGTGCTCCTGGCGCTGCCCGCCGGGTGCAGGGAATCCGGCCCGCCGTCCACCCCGCGCGGGAGCACCGTTCTTCCGGTGAGCGAGGGTCACGTGGATGCCGGAGGCGGCGTGCAACTGTTCTACCGGCTGGTCGGCACCGGCCCCGACACCCTGGTCGTGATCCACGGCGGCCCCGGCTTCACGATGGACTATCTCGCCGCCGACCTGGAGCCCCTGGCGGGGCGGCACGCGCTCCTCTTCTACGACCAGCGGGGCACCGGTCGGTCGTCGTTGGTCCGGGATTCCGCGGCGCTCGACGCCCAGCGGTTCGCCGACGACCTCGAGGCGCTCCGCCGGCATTTCCGGCTCGAGCGGCTGGCGATGCTCGGCCACTCGTGGGGCGCCGGCGTCGTGGCCCTCCATGCGATCCGGCATCCGGAGCGGGTGGGGCGGATCCTGATCGTCGGCGGCATCCCGGTGACGCGACGGGGGCTCGTCCGGACGTTCCAGGATCTCGATGCCGGCCGGGACAGCGCCGCTCGGCGACGGATGCAGGAATGGCGGGAGGCACGTCTGGCAGACCCGGGGGACGCAGTGGCCTGCCGGGCCTATTACGTGCTCTGGTTCGGCCCGTTCTACGGGGGCAGCGCCGCGGCGGGCCGCAGCAAGGGGGATTTCTGCGCGGGGACGCCGGAGTCACGCCGGAACAAGATCGAGGCCGTGGACCGGTTCACGTTCGCGTCACTCGGCGAGTACGACTGGAGGGCCCCGCTGGGCGGAGTCGGGGCCCCCCTGCTCGTGATTCACGGGTCGGAGGATGTCATTGCGGTGGAGTACGCCCGCGAATGGGCCGCCGTTGTTCCGGATGGCCGGCTCCTGCTGCTCGACGGCATCGGGCATTTCTCCTACCTGGAGGCGCCGGAGAGGTTCTTCGCCGCGGTGGATGAATTCCTCGATGGCCGGTGGCCGGCGGACGCCCACGCCGTGACCTTCACAGCAACCACCCGATAACCGCGCCGACGACGAAACCCGCTCCCCCGATCAGCAGGTAGCTGTCGAGCGGGCAGAAGGAGAGCCCGCCGTCCGCCGAGTCGTCCGCCAGCGTCGAGATCACGGTGCAGAACACGACCCCGGCCGCGGCCCCGATGGCGCCGCCGAGGAGCGCGTCGCGCGTGCGGTGCGGCGACTCCGGGCCGAGGTGTGGGGCCAGCGGCGCGACGGGTGCAGCATTCGAGGAGGCGAGGGGGATCCCAGCGGAAGCGGGCAGCGGCTGGAACTGCTGGGCCTGCCCCGGGCCCGCCGCGGTGAGCAGCAGCGCCGCGACAATCGGGGGGAGGAGAGGGGCTCGCATGCAGACTCCCGGGTCCCGGCTGGCGGCTCACTCCGTGTTCGCCGCGTCCACCGCGGCCTCCATCGACGCGACCCAGTCCGGGATCACGCGGAGGAACCTGGTGCTCGTCTCGGCGGGCGCCTGAAGGTAGATGATGCCGCCGTCGTGGGAGAGCCGGTTGGACCAGCCGGAGGTGTCGGAGAAGCGGGGGTCGCGCGCCCAGAAGACGGCCGGGCCCGTGGGCTCCCCCGTCGCGGGGTCGACCCGCACGAGATACCATGACACGCCCGACCGGTAGAGCACCTCGCTCGAGGAGAGCCAGAGCGGCTCGACCCCGTCGGAGGCGAGCTGCCACCGCTTCCCCGCCTGGGGGAAGGAGGTGACGACCACCCGGTTGCCGTCCACGGTCTGGAAGGCGACATGTCGCCCGTCCGGCGACACCGACGCGAACCGCGCCCCACCACCGAGGACCACATCCGGCGCGGCGTCGGGTGCCGTGGGGTCGAAGCGGGAGACCGTCGCCCGATTCCAGTCCTGCAGGATCACCTCGCGGGGGGCGTGGAAGTCCACCGGGTCCACCGGGTCGCTCGTGCTGTCGGCGCGCAGCACCGTGTCGGGCGCGACCCCGCTGCTCGGCGTGCCGAAGAGGATGGACCATCGGGCCGAGTCGCGCACGGCCGCGATCAGCCGGTCGCCCGACCGGTTCCAGAGCGGGTGCCGCACGTACTCCGCCCGGAGCCAGGTGAACTGCTGGGCGTCGCGCAGGTCGTACACCCGGAGTTCCTGGCCTTCGGCGCCCAGCACCGCCGCGGCGAGCCAGCGGCCGTCGGGGCTCAGGTCGAAACGCTGATACCGCCCCGCGGCCAGCGGCAGCGGCTCGGGAGCCCCGCCCGGTCGCAGCCGGACGAGCCGACCGACCTGGGCGTCCACTCCCGGCGCGAACACCAGCGCCCCATCCCGCGTGACATCGAACTGGCCCTCCCCGACTCCCTCGCGACGGACGCCCCGGAGCAGGGTGACGGGGCGGCCGGCCTGGTGCCTCTCCAGGTCGTAGGGGGCGGCGCGCAGGTCCCCCTCGGGCGAGAGGTAGACGAGGTGCCGGCCATGTACCACGCGGAACGCCGTGCCGCGGACCGGGCCGCCGGGACCGCCGCCGCTCCCGGCGAAGCGGACGTCGCGGGAGTCGCCGGTCTCGGGGTCGACGGTGATCGGCTGGCCGCTCTGGTTGCAGAGCAGCCGCCGGGCCTCGGCGATCCAGCTCGCGAAGGCGCAGCGGCTGATGGTCCTGGTGCGGATGAGCCCCGCCCGCGGATCGAGCCACGCCGCCGCATCGCCGTCGAGGTGGACGGCGAGGAGGGTGTCCGCGGCGATCCATTCGAGTGACATTCCCGCCTGGCCCTCGAACAGCTGGCGCGCGTCACCACCCGCCGTGGCCACGACCATCACCCGTCCGCCCACGAAGTACGCCACGCGCGAGCCATCCGGCGACACCCGAGGGGCCGTGGCGCCGGTGGTGCCGGGGAGCGGACGCGCGGTCGCGTCGCGGAGGCTCCGGTACCAGAGCATGCTCGAGTCACCGTGCTCGGCGGCGTACACGGCAAAGTCGCCGGAAGGGGACGCGGACAGGTTCCTGAGCGGCGTGCCATACGCCGTGGCCGCGGTGGTCGCCGCGAAGGTCATCGGCGCGCTGTCGGGCAACCCGGCGTCGTATACCGCCGGCCCGCCGGCCGCCCGGCCACCCCGTCCGAGCAGGAACGCCGCCGCCATCCCGGCCACGGCCAGCGCCCCGAGCCCGATCATCCCCGGCCACCCGGGACCGGGCCGCCGAGCGGCCACGCCGACCGGCCGTCGCCCGGTCGCGCCACCCCCTGCCAGCGCAGCCGCGAACTCCGCGGCACTCGCAAAGCGGTCCGCCGGCAGCTTCTCGATCGCCTGGTGCACCGCGGCGGCGACATCGGGCGGCACCGTCCGGCGGAGCGCCGTCACCGGCTGCGGGGTGGCAGTCATCACCTTCGCCACGATGGCCTGCGCGGTGGGGCCGGTGAACGGCGGCTCGCCGCTGAGCATCTCGTAGAGCACCGCCCCCAGGGCATAGACATCGGACCGGGCGTCGAGGTCCCGTTCCCCCATCGCCTGCTCGGGGCTCATGTAGTGCGGAGTGCCGAGGCTCATCCCCGTCTCCGTCATCCGCGTGCCCGCGCGGCTTGCCGCGAGGGCAATGCCGAAGTCGGCCACCTGGGCGCGCCCGTCGTGCAGCAGGATGTTGCCGGGCTTGATGTCGCGGTGGATCACGCCATGGCGGTGGGCGTAATCGAGGGCGGAGGCGACCTCCCCGGCGATCCGCACCGCATCCGGAATCGGCAGCTGCTTCTCGCGGTCGAGCCGGTCGCGCAGCGACTCGCCCTCGACGAACGGCATCACGTAGAACAGCTGGCCGCCGGCCTCGCCGCTGTCGAAGAGCGGGAGGATGTGCGGGTGCTGGAGGTTGGCGGTGGTCCGGATCTCGGAGAGGAACCGCTCGGCGCCGATCACGGCGGCGAGCTCGGGGCGGAGCACCTTGATCGCCACCCGGCGATCGTGCCGGAGGTCGTGGGCGAGGTGGACCGTGGCCATGCCGCCCTGGCCCAGCTCCCGCTCGATGGCGTACCGGCCCGCGAGGGCCTGCCGGAGCGCGCCGGCCAGATCGGTCATGGGTGGCACGGCTGAAGGAGAGGAAACCGCTTGGGCAGGGCGAACTTACGGCGGGGACCCTGACCCCGCAAGGAATCCGGATGGGCTCCGGGTCCCGCTCGGAGCTGGACGGCCACGGGTGCCGGCTGCAAGATCCCATCGAGGGCGGTGGCGGGCTGTTTCTCTTACCAGGGGGGAAGATGACGAAGAACATGGGCGGCGCCGACCGGGTGATCCGGATCCTGATCGCGCTGGTGATCGCCGTGCTCTACTTCACCGGGCGGATCAGCGGCACCCTCGCGATCGTCCTCGGCGTCGTCGCGGTGGCCTTCATCCTCACGAGCTTCGTGGGGACGTGCCCGGGCTACCTGCCGTTCGGTTTCTCGACCCGGAAGGGACCGGGAGGGCGCTCGTCGGCCGCCTGAGCGGGAGCCGACGAGGAGCCGAACCGGGCTACCGCGACCAGGAGGGGAGGGTCTCCGCGATCGGCGTGCTGGTCAGCTGACGGATGTCGGTCCCGTCGGTGTTCATCAGGTACAGGTCGAGGTTGCCGGCCTTCGCGCTGGAGAAGACGAACTGCGTGCCGTCCGGCGACCAGGCGGGGTGGAAGTCGAAGGCGACGTGCTCGGTCCCGTAGATGACGTTCCGGTAGTCGGTGCCGTCCACCTTGATCGTGACGATGGCGCGGGCGTCTCCGTCGCGCACGGTGAACACGATGCGCTCGTCACCCGGGACCGGCGACCAGGCCGGGGAGGAGCACTGCGCGGCGAGGGTGGCACAGTCGAGGATCGGGGTGTGCGACGTGCCGTCCGCGTTCATCACCATCAGCCGCGAGCCGAGGGTGTGGTACTCCTCGTACGCGATCCGCCCGCCGTCCGGCGACCAGGTGGGGTGCCACCGGCTCTGGCCATCCACCGACGTCAACTCCCGCCGGTCCCGGCCGTTCGGGCGGATCACCTGGATCACCGAGTGGGTGCTGTCCACCTGCCCCACGAAGAGGATCCTGGAGCCGTCGGGCGACCAGGTCGCGCCCCAGGCCGCTCCGACGAAGATCCGCTTCCGGCCCCTCCCGTCGGCGCCCATCACCCAGACGCCGGCGCCGTCCCCGGTGGCATTGGTGAAGGCGAGCTTCTTTCCGTCGGGCGACCACGCCGGGCCGCCGCCATTCTCCCCGTTCGGGATGAGGCCGTAGCCGGTGCCGTCCAGGTTCACCATGTAGAGGTTGCTGGACTGGGTGAAGGCGGAAAACGCGATCCGGGGGGTGCTGGTGGTCCCGCCGTTGCCGCCGCGGGCGGCGTCGGGGGCCTCCGTGCCAGTGCTGGGGCCGAGCGGGTCGCGCCCGGCGTCGCAGGCGCCCAGCGCCAGCGCCATGGCGGCGAGGGCGGAGGCACGGGAGATGGTCAAGCGGTTCATCGGGGTCTGCTCCGGTCCGTGAGTGTCGTGGACGCCGGCGGGCGGCGGCGGGGTGACGATCGTCCCCCGCACGTCCAGACGCGCAGGACGGGAGCGAAATCCGGACATTGGTCGTTCGAGGCGGGGCAATGCGGTGATGCCTGGGGGGAGACGGCGCGGGTTGCGGCGAGCCTGAGGTTCCTGGACGGCCGCTGACTCGCGGCCGTCCAGTCGAAACCGTCAGGGGACCTCCACGTACGCGGCGTTCGAGAGTGCGCCTCCCCTCCGAGCCATCACGATCAGCGTATAGCTCTGGCACTCGTTGCTCGCCAGCTCAGTGCGGTACCTGGTGATGTTGGCCAGCACCTCGTCGTAGGGATTCTCGTAGTAGCCCGCGTCGCAGCCCCCGCTGTCAGGACAACACCATGAGGGGCTGCCCAGCCACACCTCGAAGGCGTCCTCGAATGCCGAGTTGTCGCTCCAGGTGATCTCGACCGTGCCTGGGGCGATCACCGTGAGCGCCAGGTCGGTCGGGGCGGCGGGATACGTGTAGGCGGGATCCGACGGCCAGCCGTCCCCGCTCACGTTGAACGCCCGCACGCGGTAGTAGTCCGCCTGGTTGGTGATCCACGTCGTGACATTCGAGCCGACGGTCCCGGCGAGGGCCCAGGGCCCGTCGGGATGGGTCGCGCGCTCGATCCGGAAGCCTCCCTCGTCTGTCGAGCCGTCGCGCCAGGTGACGGTGACGGCGGCGGCGCTCGTCTCCTCGGCCCACACTCCGTAGATCTTGGCCGGCGGCGGGGGAGTCAAGGTCGTCGCACACGCCGAGTTCGAGAAGGCCGAATGGGATGTCCTGCCCGAACTCACCTTGATGGCCCGGACCTTGTAGCAGGCCAGGGAAGTCGCCACGAGCCCTGCATCCGTGTAGCTCCGGACGTTGGCACCGGTTGTGCCGATCAGTGCGAAGGGACCCGACGCTCCGCTGGTGGAGCGGTGGATCTCGAACCCAGTCTCGCTGGTCGCGTTGTCCTGCCACACGAGGGAGATCTCCGTGGCGGACAGGGCAGCGGCACTGAGGCCGGATGGCGGCTTGAGGCCGGCCTGGCTCCCCGCGGCCGCAAGGTCGGCGGGCGTTGAGGGTCCGATCGCGCCGTCGGAACCTTGACACCCCGCGAGCAGCGCGAGGGCGAGGGCCGTGGCCGGAATGCCTGTGATGCGGTTCATGCTGCCTCCCTGATGGACCTCGCACTCGCATCGCGGGCGCGAGGGTCGCTCTATTCCTTCCGCCACACCGCGGCGCGGTCGCAGGCGTTGGCCTTGTCCCACACACTGCCGACGATCCAGCCGTTGCTGTTGATATCCGCGGCTCGGCCCTCGGCTCCACCGCCGAAGATCGGCAGGGCCTCGACCCCGCCGACGATGGGCCACTTGACCGGGTAGCCGGAGTCGAGGTAGTCGCCGGCGACGCCCACCATGTCGCCGCCCGAGTTGACCGCCCCCGCCCAGCCGCTGGATCCAGCGTCGACCTCGATGACCTCGGTCGAAGCCAGGCGCCAGGTACCCGTCCCGTCGGCTTGCAGGGTCCACCGGACGGGCCGATTGTACTTGGCGCGCCGGGAGATGCCATCGTGCGCGGCATATCCGCTCACCCGGACACGTCCGGCGCCGTCCGGTGCACCGACGTCCACCGCGATCGCAAAGAGGTAGCCGCTCGGCACGCCCAGTCGGAGGGCCACCCAGGCCCCCGCCGCATCGCGGTACCAGGCCACCGGTTCCGAGAATGACCCGCTGGCCTGTGCCGATCCCGCCACCATGGGGGCATCATTGATGGCGTAAGCGGTGATCGATCCCCCCGGGATCGGGGCCGGGAGCGGTTCCTCGTGCACGACCGCGCCCCCGGACAGCGTCTGGACCGCAAGCTGCCCGGTACCGGAGAGCGGCCTGCCCACGCACTGCTCCCGGTTGTTGACCAGGAATCGCCGCGTCACGTCGGAGAGGGGGGTCACGACCGAGCAGCCCTGGACGGGGGTGATGTTCCAGCTTCCACCGACCTTGTCCCACCGCACCAGCTGACGCTGGGTGACGGTGCCGCACCCGGGATCCGTCGACCGGCACTCGACGCGTCCGTATGCCCGGCCACTGTTGTCGATCGCATAGGCCCCACTCCGGGTGTATCCCGGCAGGGTTCCCAGGTCCTCGAGGCCGGTCGCCTCGGTCCACCGGAAGGCACGCGAGAGGCATTCCTGCGTGCAGCTCTCCCCGACGATCTCGCCCTGGTCGTTGATGGCGTGGGCGATGCTCCAGGTGCCGCCGAACATGCCCAGTTCGGCGATCTCGTACTGGACCGCGAACAGTTCGATGCCGACGCCCTTCCGCCCGCCTGACGTGGTCACCGCCACGTCGTACTTCCCCGTATCGGCAGTCGCGGCGATGGTGACGTCGGCGATCAGCTTCCGGGACGAGACGTAGGTGGTGGCGTTGGTCGTGATGCCGGCCGCGGGCACCCCCTGGCGCTCCAGCCGTGCCACCGATCCCTGGTCGAACCCCGAACCGTTCACCGTGATGTCGAGGCGCACCCCGCGTTCGGAGCTGTCCGGCACGACGCTGGCGACCTTGGGATCCGCGCCGGCCTTGGCGGCCTGGAGCCCGGGGGCCGTCAGCTCGTCGGGCCCGGAGCACGAGGCTGTGAGCAGTGCCATCGTGATGGAGATTGCGCCGATGGCTCGCGCGAGGGCGGGATGGTGCGTTGTCATGGGGACCTCTTGGGGACCGCTTGCGGACCGTTGGTCATAGCCCTATGGAACGGCGGCCTCCCTCCTGATTGATGGCGACCCGGCCAGGCGGTACCCGGCCCAGTAGTACGGGTGCCGGAACCGCCCCCCGGCCAGCAGGGCTCGCTGGGCCGCCGCCAGCGCCTCCGCCGGGGCGGTCCGGTCCAGCGCCTCGTAGAACCCCGCGGTGAACACGGCGGCGCCGCTATCGGGTATCGCCCAGAGGGTGGATACGACCTCGCTCGCCCCGGCGGCGAGGAACGCCGCCGCGAGGGTGGCGTAATCCTCCCCCGGGGCATGGCGCTGCGAGCCGCCCGGGCCGAGTCCGGTCTCGCAGCCGGACAGGAAGACGAGCGGACTCCGGATCCCGAGGCCGAGCACTTCGTGGACCTCGAGGCGGCCGTCATCGGCGGAGGAGCCGCCCCGGCCCGGGATCAGCTCGATCCGGGTGAACAGCGGGTTGATCCGGTTCAGCACCCCGTGACTGGCCACGTGGGTCACGGCATCGGAGCGAAGCGCCTGGCGCAGCGCCGACTCGGTGGCGCGGCGCCCCGCCAGTACGCGGGTATGGCGATGGACCCGCGCCACGGCGTCCACCTCCAACGCGGTGCCGGGGAGCTCGCGCGGCAGCGGCGCGAGTGCCGTGAGCTGCAGGGCCGCTCCGCTCCCGAGCGCCCGGCGGGCCGGCCTGATGGCGACGAAGGACGCGGACGGCAGGTGCACCAGCGAGTGGCGCTCGATCAGGTACTCACCTCCGGGCTTCCTGAGGACGGCGAAGGGGAGGTACGCCAGGACCCCGTGCGGTACGATGACGAGGCGCCGAACACCATCCACGCCGTCCTCCAGCGGGCCCAGCAGCCACTGGCTCAGGTGGCCAAGCACCGCCCGGGCTTCATCGGCGGGCCTGGCCGGGTCGGCGACCAGCTGGCGGGCGAGCCGCACTCGTGCCTCGACCTCGGCTGCGTGCACGGGCACCACCCGTGCTCGCGTGGACCGGTGGGTCAGGCTGAAGACGAAGAGGCGCTCCGGGGTCACGAGGTAGGCGAGCATCATCTCATCCGGCGCCAGGGCCTCGCGGATTCGGCTGGCGCGGGCGTCCTGCTGCACGCCCCGGGATGCTCCGGCGTCGGCGTTCAGGAGGGCAATTTCGTACTCGCGTTCGGCGCGCCGCAGCCGTTCCCGCAACTCGCCCGACTCCGGGACATCCTCCCCCTCCTCCTCCCGGTTCCGGATCTCGTCCTCGAGCGAACCGATCCTTCGCAGGAGATCCTCCAGGGCAAGGCGTGGCGCGGAGACCTGGTCGCCTCCCTCCGAGGACCGGGGGGCCTGGACCCATCCGCCGCGTGCCCCATCGGCCACCTCGAACGCCTCATCCATCCGGCCCAGCTCGAGGAGGGCTGCCACGAGGTCCCCGTAGGTCCCGGCGCGGAACGAGGCGAACGAGGCGCGCAGGAGCGCCGACCCGTGGCCGCGGCGGATCCGCTCCAGTGCTTCGACCGCTCTGTGCCCCGAGGCGGCCGCCGAGTCCCACTGCGCCAGGGATGCGTGGGCGCGGGCGCGGAGGGCCTCCGCCTCGGCGACCTCGGCGGACAGTCCGTTGGCGAGATCAGGGCCGATCGAGGTCAGGGCGCGAAGCACCTCCCGGGAGCGGCCCGCGGTCCCTGCCAGGCGAGCTTCTGCGAGGCCGAGCCGGGTGCGTGCGGCCCGCGTGGACAGTCGTCGAGCGATGCGACGGGCCTCGGCCAGGTGATCGGCGCCGCCCAGCTCGGCCAGCAGCAGGTGGTCATCGAGTTGGTGCGGCAGGTCCTCGGCCCGCTGGTGCAGGCGGAGCGCGCGCGACGCCAGGTCGCGGGCCTGGGGCGTGTGGCCCATCGCCGCGCGGATCCGGGCTGCGCTGTGGAGGTTCTGGCCCTGCTCGGTGGGCAGATCCAGCGCCGCGTGAATGGACTCGGCCTGCGCGTGGAGGCCGAGGGCGCGGGTGAGGTCGCCGGCCTCCCAGTAGATGTCCGCCATCAACGTGAGGTTGGCGGCCTCGGACTGCGGGAGGCCGGCCTGCCGCGCCTGGCGGACCGCGCTGTCCAGGCCCGCCAGGGCGACGCCCGGGTCACCCAGCCCCCAGGCCGCGAGCGCGAGTTGGCTCCGGTAGTTGTCCTCGGCGGGGAAATCATCTTCGACGCCCGCGGCGGCGGCGGAGTCGAGCCAGGCGAGCGCGAGCCGCGGTTCCCCCATCTGGTTCGCCACCATCGCCAGGTTGACCAGGGAACGCAGCTCCAGGGGGCGGATGCCCAGCGTCCGGCCTGCGGTGAGGCTGGACGCGAACGCCTCCCGGGCTCGCTCCAAGTCGCCGATCCCGGTGTACCACAGCCCAAGGTTCATGGCGGGCTTGGCCACATACTCCTGGTCGCCCACCTCACGGGCGACCGCCATGGTCTGCCGCCACAGCTCGGCCGCTTCGCTCAGGCGACCCTGGTCCCAGGCAATGAGGCCGAGGGCGTTGTAGGTGCGGGGAAGGAGCGGGCGGAGGTCATTCGCTTCGAGCAGGGCACGGGCCTGTTCGGCGTGTTCCCACGCCGTTGCATAGTCCCCGAGCCGCCACTCGGTGAGGCCGAGCGACGTGAGGATCCGCCCCTCGGCGGCCAGGTCCCGGCCGGCCTGGATCCGGCCCAGCCCGGCGGTCCACGCCAGCTTCGCCCCCGGGTAGTCGCCGGCACCGTGCAGGCTGTCGCCCGCGGCCATCAGCGAGTCGAGGCTCGTGGCCGGGACCGGCGTGGACACCTGGTGTCCGGCGCTCCCCGGGGGTGGCCGCGGGTCCCTGCATCCGAACGCCAGCGCCGCGAGGAGCGCCGAGCGCCGGAGGAGCCCGCGGGACCGGCTCACGGGCGCACCGTCAACCGGTTGACTCCGGACGAGCGCGCCCGGCCGTCGGGCAGCATCGCGTCGACGAACCAGAACCAGGTGCGCCCCGGTCCGATCGCCACGCTGTCCGGCAGGATCGCGACCGTGTCCGCCACGCTCGAGGTCCATGCCACCCGGCCATCGGCCTCCTGGAGCGTCACGGTGTAGCTGGCATCCGGGCCGGCACTCCGCCAGACGAACGTGATCGGACCCGGGGCGATCTCGGCGGCCGGCGGGGGGGCCACGATCGCGAGCGATGCCTCGGGCCCGGGACCCGCCCGGGTCCCGGAGGGCGGCGCGCCCTGCCGCGGCAGCGCGATCGCGAGCAGTATCGCCGCGGCCGCGGCCGTGGGCACCAGCACCAGTGCCCAACGTCGGCGTGGGTGCAGCTGAAGCCGCCGGACCTCGGCGAATTCGTGCCGGCATTCGGCGCACGAGGCGAGATGCAGTTCGACCTGCCCACGCTCCTCAGCCGAGAGGTCGTGGTCCAGGTATCCGGACATCCATTCGGGAGGAAGATGCATCCCGGGGTCGGTTCGAGGGGGGCGCGGGGTCTCCATCGTTATTGAACGGCGGACGGGTCGGGTCCTGCGCCGGTGCCTCGCGGCGAGCCGTGGGGCCGGGTGACGAGCGCCTGGCGCAGCGCCTCGTGCACCCGATTGAGCCTGCGGTAGACATGGAACGGCGTGGGCAGGGAGAGGAGCGAAGCGATCTCGCGGGCGGAGCGATCGTCCTCATACCTGAGGGTGAGGAGCAGCCGGTCGCCGGGGGTCAGGGTCGCGAGCGCCGCCTCGAGCTGGAGGTGGAGCTGATCCCGCTCCATCACCTCGTCGGCTGCCGGTGCGCCGTCGGGGAGCCGGTCCATGGTCTCGGGGTCGAGCAGCAACTCGAGCAGGCGACGGGGTGGGGTGGGATTGTGCGCCCCCGGCGCGGGGGTCCGGCCGTGCCGGTGGCGGTCGTGGTCCAGGCAGAGCCGGCGCACGACCACCACCAGCCAGGTCGTGAATTTTCCCCTCCCATCGGCGACATAGGATCGCAGGCGGCGGCAGCCCTGCTCCCGAAGCCGCTCCAGGGCATAGGCGTAGCGATCCATTGCCACGTCGTGGTCGCGGGTGGCCTGACGGGCGACGTACAGGATCAGCTTGGAGTAGGCGTCGAGGAACTCGGTCCAGGCCCGCTCCCACTCGGGGCCGTCGGCCGTGTCGAGAAGGTGGCGGAGCTGGCTGGGGAAGGCCCGGGGGTGCTCCGGCTCGAGCATGGCGCCTCGGGGTGTGCTGCTCCGGCAGCGGCGGGATGAAGTTATGCCCCGGGGCGGTGGTCGGCCAGCAATGCCAACCGGACCCAGAACCGGCCATCCGCCAGGAGCGCTTTCGCGCGGGAGGATCCGCCGGCCCATCCGAGCGCAGTGTCAGGATTGGGCACCTGGAGAATGGCGAATCCGCCGACGGGTTTCTGCCCCGCGGCGAACGGTCCAGGCCGCAATCGACAATTGGCGCCGATCCGCCCAATTTCGAGGGATCCACGTTCAGCCTGGGAATACCGCGCCGCGCGGCGCGGCCCGGTGTGGGGCCGGATCGCCCGGCACCCCGCCCTGTGCTCACCCCAAGTGCGCCGTCATGACCGACCAACCCCCCGTGGCCTACGAGATCGACGCCGCGGACCGCATCGTGCGCGTGAGTCCCGGCTGGTCCGCCGCCGCGCTGGCCGGGGGCGCGCCGGGCCTCAAGGACGAACTGGTGATCGGGCGGCCCCTGTGGGACTTCGTCACGGACCCCACCACCCGGCAGCTCTATGCCGCGATGCTGAAGCGGGCCCGCACGGGGGCGCGGCCGCTGGGGTTCGGCTTCCGCTGCGACACCCCCACGGAGCGCCGGCTGATGCAGATGCAGCTCACGGGCCTGCCGGCGGGTGGCGTCGCGTTCGAGGCGAAGGTCATCGCGGTCCAGCCGAGGCCGGCCGTGGTACTGCTGGACGCCGGCACCCCGCGGCGAGGGATCGTCCGGATGTGCAGCTGGTGCAAGCGGCTCCCGGTGCCTTCCGGGGAGTGGCTGGAGGTCGAGGACGCGGTGAAGGTGCTCGACGTCCTCGACACGACGCCGCTCCCTGCGATCACCCACGGCATCTGCCCGCAGTGCCACGAGGGGGTGATGGCCGCGCTGGAGGACGATCTGGCCGGCGGGGCGGGGGGCGTGGTCCTGGGTCCGCTGCCTCCAGCCTGACCCCCGACCGGGAGGGTGGGAGCCCCCCCTTGCGTGCCGTGCAATACCTGTTCATATTCCTGTCAGTACCTGACCACAGACAGGAGACAGGAACGATGCACAGGATGCTTGCCATCGCCGGCCTCGGCACCCTCGCCCTCGCCGCGCCCCTCGCCGCCCAGGAGCCTGCCCCGCGGTTCTTCGTCGAGGGCCTCGCCGGAGCCGTGGTGCCCACCTTCGACATCGCCGACGTGGCGACCACCGGGGGGGCCTTCGGCGCCGCGGTGGGCTACCGGATCAACCCGCGCTGGGTCCTGATGGGCGAGTTCGACTACGGGATGCACGAGGACGAGGCCACCGGCTCGGTGGACATCAACACCAGCCACTACATCGCCAAGGTCGGCTACGTGGTGGTCCCCGCGCGCGAGCGCGGCTGGGAGGTGCTGGTCAACCTCGGCGTCGGCGCCGTGACGTTCGACATCGAGGGCGCGCCCGACAGCTACACCTACCCCGCGATCAACGCGGGCGCGAAGATCGCCTACAACTTCAGCCGGTCCCTCGCGCTGGTGCTCTCGCCGCAGGGCGACATCGCCTTCAGCGACGAGGACGAAATCACCACATCCAACGCCTGGGTCTGGCCGTTCACGGCCGGCCTGCGCGTCAGCTTCTGACCCGAAGGGAGAGACTGACCCATGAAGCAGCTCGACATCCTCGCCGCGGTGCTCCTCGTCGTCGGCGGGCTCAACTGGGGCCTCGTGGCCCTCGCCAACTTCGACCTGGTCGCGGCCATCACCGGCGCCGGGGCGTTCGGCAACAAGAACATGCTCGGCGTGGTCATCTACGGCCTGGTGGGCCTGGCGGCCGCGTACCAGGCGCTGACGTGGAAGGGCATCCAGCGCCGCTGGGGCGCGACCGCGTAGGCCATGGAGGGGGCCGGCCCCGGGGCAGCAGCCCGGGGTCCGGCCCGTCCGGGGGCCGCGCCTGTCCGCCGCGCGGTTCCCGCCGCTACACTTGTAGGGTCGGAACCTGTCCTGAACCGTTCCCCGAGCGAAGGCGATCCCGTGCCCGCCAGGACCCCGGCAGCTCCCGAGCCCGTCGCCGACGGGCTGCTCTCCATCGGCGCCCTGTCGGCCGCCACGGGAGTCCCGGTCGAGACGATCCGCACCTGGGAGCGCCGGTACGGCTTCCCGGTGGCGGAGCGGAAGCCGTCGGGGCATCGGGTGTACCCGCTCACGACCGTCCCGCGGCTCCGCCTGATCGCCCAGGCGCTCACCCGCGGGCACCGCGCCGCCGAGGTCGTCCCGGCGCCGGAACCGGTCCTCGAATCGCTGCTGGCGGCGGTCCCGCCCGCGCCCGCACCTCCCGGCCGGACGCCCCTCCCTTCGGGGGTTCCGGCGGATCCCGCCGACCTCCTCGACGCGGTTCGTGGGTTCGAAGCCGAGCGGCTCAAGCGCGTCCTGCAGGCCGACTGGGCCCGGCTCGGGCCGATCGAGTTCCTGGAGCGGCGGGCGGCGCCGTTCCTCACGGCCGTGGGCGAGGCCTGGGCGGCAGGCGCGCTCGACGTGCGGCATGAGCACTTCGCGTCGGCCTGCCTGGGTGACTTCCTCCGCGCCGTCCGCATGCCGCTCGACGACCGCGCCACCGGCCC
>DATIBS010000035.1:0-3243 GCA_035457305.1 Gemmatimonadales bacterium | reverse complement strand
GCCCTTCCTCCTGGTGGACCGCACCGGCGTCCTGGCCTCGCTCTACGGCGCGGGGGAGCTGGCCTACGTCGGCGGCGGGTTCGGCCGCGCCGGGCTCCATTCCGTGCTCGAGCCGGCCGCGTGGGGCCGCGCGGTCCTGATGGGCCCGAATTGGGAGGAGAGCCGGGACGCCGGCCTGCTGCTGGCGGCGGGCGGGGGGTGGGCGGCGCGCCGGGCGCCCCCCGCGGAGGCGGCGTCCGACCTGGCCGCGCAGTGGCTCGGATGGCTGGAGGATGCCTTCGCCCGCCGGGCGGCGGGGGAGGCGGCACTGGCCCTGGTCCGGCGAGGCGTCGGAGCCGCGGACCGGACCGCCGCAGTGGTGGAGGCGCTGGTCGAGGGCCGCTAGCGCGTGCGTCCGACGACCACGCCCTCGAACGTCACGGCGCGGGGCGCGATGATCCCCAGCGTGAGGGCGGTGACGAGGACGTCGCTCCAGCGGCTCCGCACGTTGATACGCAGGTCCGCCACCGCGCTCCCGTCCACCAGCTCCGCGGCCAGCACCTTCTCCAGCGAAGGCTGGCTCAGCGGCACCGCCCCCCACAGCAGGTAGAACGCCCGGCTGGTCACGGAGAACCGCTCGCCCGCGGCCGGCTGCGCGTTCGGGCTGGCCATCGTCACCGGCACCCCGACTTTCGTGGCGTCGAACCGGCTGGCGCAGGCGCCCAGGGCGGGCAGCAGGAGGACGAGCGGAACGATCGCGGCGCGGACGAGTCGTGTCATCGGGCTCCTCGGCACGAAGGGCGCGCCCGGACCGTCCGGACGCGCCCCCAAGATACACGGACCCGGCCCGGGCTCAGAGCCCGGGCATGCTGAACAGGTAGTTGAGTCCGAGGCTGAACACCGACGGATCCGCGTCGTCGGCGTAGACGCGGTCGTAGGCGGCACGCAGGCCGAATCCGCCGATGAATGCCACGTCGAGACCCGCGCTCAGGCCGAAGCTGCTCTCCCAATCGTCGTTGGGGAGCAGGTCCGTCTTCGCGAGGTCGAGCCGGGGCGCGATCCAGGGCTTGAGGGACACCGCAGGGCTGGGAATGACCAGGCCGACTCCCACGCCCACCGGCACGTGGAGGAACGAGGCATCCTCCGGGCCGACGTCCTGCGACCACGAGGCCACCCCCGCCTGCAGCGTCACACTGAGCGGCGAGAGCGGCCCACCGATGAGGTGCAGGCTGCCCGTGCCACCGAACGCGACCGTCCCGTCGCCCGCATCCGGGTTCCACGAGGCGATCGTGCCGGTGAGCATGAACCGGCTCGCCCCGTAGGACACCGTGCCGGCGAACGTCGTGCCGCCCCCGGCGTCGTCGTTGGGGAAGCCCACGTCCACCGCCCCCATGACCCCACGGGTGACGCCGCTGTTGAACACCGGGAGCCCCGGCACCTGGGCGGCCGCCGGCGCCGCGGCCAGGGCGAGGGCCGCGGCGAGGGCGCCTGCCCGCATCACCGCACCCACGAGAGGCCGATGCTGATGCCCTCGTAGTCGAAGAGCGCGCCGGCCACGCGGATGTCGAGGGACTCGGTCACGCGGACGTCCACGCCGAGGCCGAGGCCGAAGATCAGGTCCTCGTCGTTGTCGCCGAAGGCCAGGGCGAGCACCGGGTGCGCGTACGGGACGAAGCTCACCGAGGAGTTCTCCGCCTCGAAGCGCCGGCCGAGCGAGAGACCCACCGGGATCAGTCCGCCGGTGAAGTCGTCGATCAGCTGGAGCCCCACGCCGGCGGTCAGGGCCCCGTCGAGCGGGAAGTCGCGCGAGTGGGTGATGACCCGGGTCCGGAAGCTCCCGCCGAGGAGCAGGCCGGTCTCGTTCCCGACGTCGATGAACCCGCCGCGCAGGCCGAGGTCGTGCGCACCCCACCCGAAGCGGTAGTTGCCCTCGATCGCCCAGCTGTCGTCGCCCGGATCCGAGATGGCCACGCCGACCTCGTGGTTCTCGAAGGCGCGGTAGGGGGCGAGGAACACGGGGGTGCCCGTCTCCTGCGCGACCGCCTCGGCGGCCGGGAAGGCGAGCAGCGCGACGAGGGCCAGCTTGCCGAAACGATGCATCGGTCAGCCTCCGGTGACGTGTTCAGCGACGACGCGGACGTTGTTGTTGACGACCTGCAGAAAGCCACCCCGGACGGCAAAACGCCGCTCGCCGTCCACGGTCCGGACGGTCAGGGGGCCCTCGCCGAGCAGGGTCATGAAAGGAGCGTGCCGCGGCAGGATCCCCACCTCGCCATCGTAGGCGGGGGCCACCAGGGCTGCGGCCTCGCCATCGAAGATGGCGGCCTCGGGCGAGATCACGGTGACGTGCATCACGCCTTGGCGAGCTCCTCCGCCCGCCGCACGACGTCGTCCACCCCGCCCTGCATGTAGAACGCCTGCTCCGGGAGGTGGTCGAATTCCCCGGAGAGCACCCGCTCGAAGCTCTCGATCGTGTCCTCGAGCTTGACGTACTTGCCGGGGAACCCGGTGAACTGCTGGGCAACGAAGAACGGCTGCGAGAGGAAGCGCTGCAGCCGCCGCGCCCGCGCCACCACCAGCTTGTCCTCCTCGGAGAGCTCGTCCATCCCGAGGATCGCGATGATGTCCTGGAGCGCTTTGTACCGCTGCAGGGTGCGCTGCACGCCGATCGCCACGTTGTAGTGCCGCTCGCCGACGAACTGCGGGGCGAGGATGCGGCTGGAGCTGTCGAGCGGGTCCACCGCGGGGTAGATGCCGAGCTCCGCGATGGACCGGGAGAGGACCACCGTGGCGTCGAGGTGGGCGAACGCGGTGGCCGGCGCCGGGTCGGTCAGGTCGTCGGCGGGCACGTAGATGGCCTGCACCGAGGTGATCGAACCCTTGTTGGTCGAGGTGATCCGCTCCTGCAGGTCGCCCATCTCGGTGGCCAGGGTGGGCTGGTAGCCCACCGCGCTCGGCATCCGGCCGAGCAGCGCCGACACCTCGGAGCCCGCCTGGGTGAAGCGGAAGATGTTGTCGATGAAGAGGAGGACGTCCTGGCCCTCGACGTCGCGGAAGTACTCCGCCACGGTCAGGCCGGAGAGGCCCACCCGGAGGCGCGCGCCGGGCGGCTCGTTCATCTGGCCGTAGATGAGCGCCACCGAGTCGAGGATCCCCGCCTCCTTGAACTCGAGGTAGAGGTCGTTGCCCTCGCGGGTCCGCTCGCCCACGCCGCAGAAGACCGACCGGCCGCCGTGGCCCTTCTGCACGTTGTTGATGAGCTCC
>DATIBS010000034.1:0-16741 GCA_035457305.1 Gemmatimonadales bacterium | reverse complement strand
AGAAGTGAGGAGGGGGGCCTGTGCTCGTCGGGCCCCCCTTCTCACTTCTCACTTCTCACTTCTCACTTCTCACTCCTCACTCCCTCCCGCTCACCGCCTCGGCTCGAGGATGTCCTGGATCCGGGCCAGCACGTCGTTGTAGTGCACCCGCGTCGCGCGATCGGCGGTGCGGGGCAGGGCGGCGCGGATCTCGCCCCGCAGGGTCTCGAGCTCCGCCCGGACGAACGGCCGGATGTCGCTCTGCCCCACCATCACGTCGGTGAAGGTCGCGAACTGCCGGAGCTGGGGCGGGATGGGCGGCAGCTCCTCGGTCATCAGGAACCGCATCCGCTCGACGTAGCCCCGCTGGAGGTTCCGGCGGTACGCATCGGCGGCACGACCCGCCGCCAGCTCCGTCCACACGCCGCGGCGGACGTCGCCGAGCGCCTCGCCCAGGCCGTACGCCTCGCGGCCCGCCGCCGCCTCCGACTCGATCAGCCGCTGGAGCCGGCGGGGTTCGAGGACCATCGCGAGCGCGCCGATCTGGCGCTGGCGCAGCCGCTCCACCGCGCCGGTGGCGTGGTCGATCCGCGCGAGGGTCTCGCGGTCGATCATCCAGGCCGGCGTCCGGAACGCCTGCCGCACCAGGAAGTCCATCGCCGCCTGCTGCCGCGCCTTCGGCACGATCTCGTACACCGGCCCCGCCTGGTCCATCGCCTTCCGGGTGTAGGTCACCCCACCGATGATCGTGGCCACGTGGCCCATGTACCGGGTCCACTGCACCAGGACCTGGTCGTACAGCTCGCGGAGCTGCGCGTAGTCGGCGCCGGGGCGGTGGGACCAGCTCCGGAGCTCCGGCAGGATCCGCTTGAGGTTCTCGATCCCGTAGTCGCTCGCCTTCACCCCGTCATCCCCCAGGTCCTCGGTCTGGGAGGTCGGGTCGATCGTGCTGGGGTCCCCGAAGCGGTAGAGGTCGTTCCCCTCCCGCTCCCGCACCCACGCGTCCAGCGTGCGCTTCTCCTCGTCCGGCGTGGCCGCGCCGATCACGGGCCGGTAGCCCCAGCGGATGGCCCAGAGGTCGTATGGGCCGATGGCCGGGTGCAGGGACACGCCGCTGTCGCCCGGCTGCGCCACGTAATTGAACCGGGCGTAGTCCATGATCGAGGGCGCGGTGCCCATCCGCCGGGTGAACGCCCCGGAGCGGAGCGAGTCCACCGGGTACGCGCTGCTCGCCTTCATGTTGTGCGGCAGGCCGATCGTGTGCCCCACCTCGTGGGCCGAGACGAACCGGATCAGCTCGCCCATCACCTCGTCGTCGAAGTCGAGCTTCCGCGCAGCCGGGTTCACCGCCGCCGTCTGGATCAGGTACCAGTTGCGGAGGAGGTTCATCACGTTGTGGTACCACCCGATGTCCGACTCGAGGATCTCGCCGGTGCGGGGGTCGGCCACGTTCGGGCCGTACGCGTTCTGGATGTCGGAGCTGAAGTACCGGATGACCGAGTACCGGGCGTCCTCCGGGCTGAACTCCGGGTCCTCCTCCGGGGTCGGCGGGTCCTTCGCCACGATGGCGTTCCGGAAGCCGGCCTCCTCGAAGGCGCGGTTCCAGTCCTCCACGCCCTGCTTCAGGTACTTCCGCCACTTCAGCGGGGTGGCCGGGTCGATGTAGTAGACGATGGGCTTGACCGGCTCCACCAGCTCGCCCCGGAGGAACGCGGCGGTGTCCCTCGGCTCGAGCCGCCACCGGCGGATGTACCGCCGGGTCTCGGCCCGCTGGACGTCGCGGCCGTAGTCGGTCTGCTCGATCCGGAAGAACCCGACCCGCTCGTCCCAGAGCCGCTGCGTCATCGGCCGCTCCGGGAGCAGGATCATGGAGTGGTTCATCTCGATCGAGATGGAGCCGGTGCTCTGGTTCGACGGCGCGCGGCCGGCCTCGTAGGTCAGCACGACGCGGGTCTCGACGTTTCGCGGGAAGCTCCGCACGGCCGAGAGGAAGGTGCGGGCCTCGTCGAGCCGGCGGACCTGGAACGCCTCGCGCCGCCCGGCGCCGATGGAGAAGAGCGCCACGTCCTTGAGGAAGAGCGCCCCGGCGTCCACCACCAGCGACGCGCTGTCGGCGCCGAACGCCAGGATGGGGAGGGCGGCCACCACCGGCTCGAAGTTCGACGCGCGGACCGCGAGCGAGATCGGGAGCGAGTCCTCCGCCACGTTCACGTAGGTCACGGTGCGGAGCAGCACGCGGCTCCCCTGCCGCTCCCAGCGCACCACCTCCTGGTTCACCTGCTCCCCGCCGTAGCCGATGCCGGTGGCGGTGCGGGCGATGCGGCTCACCACGAGCATTTCCTGGCCGAGGCGGGCCACCGGGATCTCGAAGTAGAGCGTGTCGCTGCCGAGCTGGTGCACGTGGATCAGCCCGGAGTCGGTCACCGCCCTGGCGGTCACCACCTCCTTGTACGGCTTCGGGCCCGTGCGCCGGGCCTCGGCGCCGGCGCCGCCGTCGCCGCGGCGGGGCGTGGGCGTGGCCTGGGGGCGGGCGGAGGCGCAGCCGGCCAGCAGTGCCGCGGCGAGCATCGCGCCGCCGAGGGCGGACGAACGACGGACCATCTGGGCTCCTGTGTCGTCGGGTTGGTCGGGGCGGCCGGCGGGACCGGCCACAGGGAACATTCACGATAGTCTCAACCCGGTCCCGGCGCGAGCGGTGGTAAGTTCCGCCATGGGCTTGGCCGCACTCCTGGGGAAGCGCGAGCTCGTGGTGGTCACCGGCAAGGGCGGCGTCGGCAAGACGTCGGTCGCCGGCGCCGTCGCACTCGCGCTGCACGGCGCCGGCCGCCGGGTGCTCGTACTCGAGGCCGACCCGCGCGAGAGCCTCCACCAGCTCCTGGGCACCGCGCCCTCCGGCGGTGAGGTGGTGCCGGTGCGGCCCCGCCTCTGGCTGCAGAACCTGCAGCCTCGTCGGGTGGTCGAACGCATCGTGCATCGCCGGATCCCGATCGCGCCCCTGGCCCGGGCGTTCACCTCGAGCCCGGTGTTCGGGCATTTCGTGGAGGGATCCCCCGGCCTCAAGGAGATGGCGCTGCTGGGACAGGCGGTGGAGCTGGCGTCCGGCGTGGAGGGGCCGGGCGTGGACACGGTCGTCCTCGACGCCCCCGCCACCGGCCACGGGCTCCAGCTGCTCGCGGCACCACGGCTGGTGACCGCCGCGATCGGCGGCGGGCCGCTGGGCGAGCTCGCCGCGCAGGTGGACGCGCTGGTGGCCGACGCCGCGCGGAGTGCCGTCGTGGCGGTGGCCCTCGCGGAGGAGCTCCCGGTGCAGGAGACCCTGGAGCTGCTCGCCGCGCTCCGGAGCCGCGTGGGGCGCGAGCCGGTGCTGGTCATGGCGAACCAGGTCTATCCCCCGGTGCCGGCCGCGGCGGCAGGCCTCGACGGGGCCCTGGGCCCGGCGCTCGACCTCTGGCGCCGGCGCCGCGCGATGAACGAGCGCGAGCTCGCACGGCTCCGCCACGCGTGGCGCGGGCCGTTCGCGGAACTGCCGCTCCTCCCCGAGGCACGGGGCCCGGCGCTCGCGGCCGCCCTCGCGACCCGGCTCGAGGCCGCGCTCGAGGGGGCCGCATGAGCCTCGGCGCGCTGGACCGGCCCCTGGTGGTGGTGGTCGGCGGCGGCGGGGTCGGGAAGACCACCCTCGCCGCCGCACTCGGCGTCATCTCGGCCGAGGCCGGCACCGACACCCTCGTGATGACGTTCGACCCCTCGCGCCGGCTCAAGGACGCGCTCGGCGTGGGCGAGGAGGCCGGCGACCGCGAGACGGCGGCCCCGCTCGAGGCCCCGGGCCGGCTCGACGTGAGCCTCCTCGACGCCCGCGCCACCTTCGACCGGCTGGTCACCCGCTACGCGCCCGACCCGCAGGCGGCGGAGCGGGTCTTCCGCAACCGGTTCTACCGTGACCTTGCCGGCTCGCTCGCCGGCATCCTCGAGTACATGGCGGTGGAGCGCCTCTTCGAGGTGGCCACCCGCGGCGCGTACCAGCGCGTGATCCTCGATACGCCGCCCACCCGCCAGGCGCTCGACTTCCTCGAGGCGCCCGACCGCGTGGTGGGGTTTCTCGACAGCGGTGCCGTCAAGCTCGCCCTCGCGCCGTGGTTCGACCGGGCCGGCCGGTTCCGCCGGCCGCCGGGGTTCGCGCTGGCCCGGAAAGGGGTCGAGGCGGTGCTCGACCGGATCATCGGCGCCGGGCTGCTGCGCGACATGGCGGAGTTCTTCGAGGCGTTCGCACCCCTGTATGGGGGGTTCCGCGAACGGGCCCAGGCGGTGCGCGCCCTCCTTCGCCGACCCGGCACCGTGTTCCTGCTGGTGAGCGGTCCGGGGGAGGCGCGCGTGGCCGACACGATGCACTTCGCGCGGCGCCTCCGGGACGGGGGACACCACCTCGGCGCCGTCGTCGTGAACCTGGTGCATCCCGAGGTGCCGGCCGTGCCCCCCACCACGCCGGCCGCGGTGCGCGAGGGCCTCGCCCTCCTCGCCGCGCTCGGCGAGCGCGACCGGCGGGGGCTCACGGCGCTCCGCGGCCTCCTGGCCGGCTCACGCCCTCCGGTGGCCCTTCCGCTCCGCGCCGAACCCCCCGCCGACCTGCCGGCCCTCGCCGCCCTGGGCCGCGACCTGGTCTCCCGCCTCGCCGCGGCGACCTGATCTCCCATTCCTCGTCCCACGTCCCGCGCCTCACGTCTCACCAACCCTTCACTCCCGCTTCACGGCGTCTTTACCGCATCGCGGCAAACGGGTCTTGACTTTTTACCGCACTGCGGCAATATTGCGCCCATGCAGAGAGAGCCTGGAATGGTCCGGCTGATCAAGCGCTATGGCGGCGGCAGCCGCAAGCTCTACGACACCGAGGAGAGCCGGTACGTCTCGCTCGACGAGGTGGCGGGCTTGGTGCGAGCCGGGCAGGAGCTCCGCGTGGTGGACAGCGCCACCGGGGAGGACGTCACCGGCCAGGTGCTGGCGCAGGTGATCTACGAGGGCGAGAAGCAGGGCATGCGGCTCCTCTCGCCGGAGCTCCTGCACGACGTGATCCGCCGGGGCGAGGCCGCGTTGCAGGCGAAGGTGGAGCAGTTGCAGGCCGGCGTGGACCGGCTGGTCAAGGGGTCCATGGACCGGTTGCCGCCGGTGCGGGACCTTCGCGGCGAGTACGAAGCCCTGCAGCAGGGGCTCGCCGACCTCGAGGCGTCGCTCGCGGCGCTCGAGCGGGAACGGGGCGGAACCGCCCGGTCGCCCGACCGGCGGAAGCGGGCCCGGTCGGGCTGACCGCCCGCGGGATCGAGGATTCAACCGGCCGCCCAGGCGGCCTGACGGAGGAGGACACCATGGCACGCAAGACGATGAAGAAGACCGGGGCCGTCAAGGAGGTCGCGCAGGATATCTATCTTGCCGGCCTGGGCGCCGTCGCGGCAGCGGGCGAGGAGGGCACCAAGCTCTTCGAGGACCTCGTCCGGAAGGGCCGCGCCCTCGAGAAGACGGGCCGGGCGAAGGTCGAGCAGGCGCTCGACAAGGCCCGCGGGCTGCGGGGCGACGCCCGCAAGGCGGTCGCGAAGGCCGCCGCACCGCTCGATGAGGGGATGACCAACGCGATGCACCGGCTGGGCGTCCCGACCCGCCGCGAGATCCAGTCGCTCACTCGCCGGGTCGAGGAGCTGACCCGCGTGGTCGAGAAGCGGGGCGCACGCGCGCCGCGGACCGCGAAGCGGGCGCGCAAGGCCGCGGCGAAGTAACGCCGGCCATGGCCACCGACCGGCGGCGCCGGCGGAGCCAGGGCGTCGGCCTCGCCCTCGCGGGCGGCGGGCCGGGGGGTGCCGTGTACGAGATCGGCGCCCTCCGCGCCCTGGAGGAGGCGATCGAGGGGTTCGCCCCGAATGACCTTGACGTCTACGTCGGGGTCAGCGCCGGGGCCTTCGTCGCCGCCTCGCTGGTGAACGGGATCACGCCGTCCCAGATGGTGCGCTCGCTCGTGACCCGTGAGCCCGGCGTGCACCCGTTCACCCCGCAGACGTTCTTCACCCCGGCCTACGCCGAGTGGGCACGCCGGAGCACGATGATTCCCCGCCTCGTGGCCGACGCGATGCTGCAGTTCACGCGCTCGCCCGAGGACCAGACCCTCGTCCACTCCCTCGCGCGCCTCTCCCGCGCCCTGCCGCTGGGCCTGTTCGACAACGAGCCGCTCCGGCGGTGGCTGGCCGAGGCGTTCAGCCACCCGGGCCGGACCGATGACTTCCGCCAGCTCCGGCACCGGCTGTTCGTGATCGCCGCGGACCTCGACGCCGGCCGGGCCGTCAAGTTCGGCGAGCCGGGGCTGGACCACATCCCGATCTCCACTGCCGTCCAGGCGAGCACCGCGCTGCCCGGCCTCTACCCGCCGGTGACGGTCGAGGGACGGCACTGCGTGGACGGGGTGCTGCTGCGGACCGTGCATGCCTCGGTCGCGCTGGAGCAGGGCGTGACCCTGCTGCTCTGCGTGAACCCGATCGTCCCGGTCGACCTCGACCGGGGGATCAAGCGCGGGATCATCAAGCGGGGGGCCCTGGTGCGGCGCGGGCTGCCGACCGTCATCGAGCAGACGTTCCGGACCCTGATCCACTCGCGTCTCGAGGTCGGGATGCGGCGGTACGACGAACGCTACCCCGACGCCAGCGTCCTGCTCTTCGAGCCCGACCGGGACGAGTACCAGATGTTCTTCTCCGACATCTTCAGCCTCGGCTCGCGGCGACACGTGGTGGAACTGGCGTGGCTCGCCACCCGGCGAGACCTCCGCCGCCGGGCACTGCAGCTCGGCCCGGTGCTGCGCCGGCACGGCATGCGCCTCCGGACGGACGTGCTCGAGGACGTGACCACGACGATCTGGGAGGGAGTCGGGATGGACCCGGAGGGCCGCCGGCGGCCGGTGACCCAGGGCCTCGACGAGGCGCTCGACCGGCTGGAATCGGCGCTCGGCGTGGCCGGCTGACCCGCTCCGACCGGCAGGTCCCCGGGCGCCGTCGTCACCCCGCCGGCTGGCGGGTGGCGGCGGGGGCGCCGCGGGCCCACGCGATGTAGTCCGTCGCGGCCGGATCGAAGCCGGACGCGCGGAGCAGGAGTGCCACCTGCCCGCGATGGTACTGCCCGTGCATCGCCATGTGGAGCAGGATGTCCCGCCGGGTGGAGTGGAACGCCCGTCCCTCGCTGTTCACGTAGGCCACCTCGTCGGCGAGTCGATCCGCATCGAGGCCGGCGACCAGCGCGTCGAGCGCCTGGTGAATCCGCTCGGCCCAGGTGACGCACTGCTCCACATCGAGGTCCGGCCAGACCGCCAGGCGGGGGACCCGTCCCTCGACCCGGGCGAGCCAGGTCTCCTCCGCGCCCAGCACGTGCGCGAAGAGCACCCGGGCCTGCGGGGGCTGGCCGTTGGACACCCGGAGCGCCGCGAGCGCCCGGGCGTCGGCCCAGCGCAGGTGGGCGAACAGGGCGCGGAGATGGTCGGGCACGGCGTCCTCGCGGCAGGCAGTTCCCGGCAATGTGGCCGGGAGGATGGGCCGGCGGCAACCGAGCGCCCGGGTGGCGCGCCGGTGACGAGCCTCGCGCCGGCCGGGATCGCCGCCGTCACCGACCGAGCCGGACCGTGAATCCGTCGCCGTGGAGCTCCAGCGTGGCCGGCCGGCCGCGCAGTTCCATCGTGCTCGGGTCCAGCGTGTGGAAGGTGAACGTCAGGCGGTCGGCGCCGAGCCACCGGGGCGCGGAGCCCCCCCAGCGGCCACCGCCATCGAGGGCCCACTCCAGCTCGAGGCCCTCGGGAGTGACGCGCCACACCTGCAGGCCGCTCTCGGTATAGGCGGCCACGAGGTCCACGTTCGCCGCCGCGACCCGCCCGCCGTCCGGCGACACCTCCGGCCGCCCCAGCAGCTCCGCGATGCGGCCGGTCCGGCCGTCCACGGCCACGACGCCGGCGCCTTCGTACAGGTCCACCTGCACGACGTGCTGCGCCACGCGGGGGAGCCAGCCACCGTAGCGATAGCGCACGAATTCCTCGCCCTCCCCGGACTGGTCGGCGAACTCGGCGATCAGCGTGTCGGCCGCGCGCAGCTCGAGCCGCGATCCGGACCGTCGGGCCCGGCCCGCCGCCTCGGCGAGGAGCCGGGCTTCCACTTCGCGCAGGCAGCGCGTGGGGTCGTCCGCCGGCCCCGGGTCGGTCACCCGGCAACTCTCGTACGGATCGATGCCGGCGCCGGCAGCATCGGTGGCGGGAACCAAGGCGCCGCCCCGGGGCGCACACGCGCCCGGCAGGGCCAGCAGCGCCAGGACCGCGAGGTGGGAGGGTCGCACGGGATCGCCTTTCAGTACTGCCGGGGGCGGAAGCGGAACGCAATGCGGTCGGCGCTCGCCACGAGCGAGAGCCCGGCACCGGACCGGCTGTCCTCCGCGTGGAGCTCGCGTCGCGCGTCGGCGGCGTCCCCGCGCGTGATCGAGGTCCAGGTGCCCGGCAGCCAGTCCTGGATGATGCGACTCAGCTGGTCGAATCGCCGGCGGACGTCGACGCCCCGCCGCGCCGCGAACACGACGCAGGCGAACACGTCGTCACGAACCTCGCAGTCGAAGGTGCCGGGAAGGTCGGCGAGCGACTCGTAGACACCGACCGGGTCGCCGGGGAAGGCCTTGCCCCGCAGGCCGGCGAAGCTGTCCGCGCTCGCAGCGGCGAGGGAGTCGAGCGAAGTCCGCCAGGCTGCACGGTCCGTCCGGATCCGCAGACAGCGACGCAGGCTTCGCACCCGCGCGTCACCACCGAGGTGGATGTCGTCGCCCCGGGTCAGTCGGGCCTCGCGCTCGATCGCGTCGACGTGCCGGCCCCGTGCGATCCCGCCGTCCACGATCAGCTGGTAGGCCCAGCAGTCGGCTTCCTCCTCGTTCCGGGCGGAGGGCAGCTTCCACAGGTGGCCGAGGGCGTGGTGCGCGCATTCGTGCAGGTAGACGAACAATCGCATCGGCCCCGAGGCGGTACCCAGGGCCTTCTCGTTCCAGAGGATGATGGGGTTGCCGTTCCGCATCGCGGCAGTCCCGGCCCAGCCCAGGCGGTTGTCCACCACCCCCTCGATCTGCCGGCCGAAGCGGTCCAGGCAGCCGTCGTAGGGGACCTGGCCCCGCAGTGCACCGGGGCCGCCGAGCAGGGCCAGCGCCGCCAGCACCGGCCGGAGGACCCGCCCCATGTCAGGCCGCGGGCGCCACCCGGTCCGGCGGGTGGCGGCGGAGCTCGGGGTTCTCGATCACCCGGATGCCACGTGGTCCGGCGAGCGCGGCCGCCAGGAGCGCGCTGGCGACGCTGGCCGCCGGCACCGAGGCCCAGCGGGCGGGCAGGAAGCGCGCGACCGCCAGGCCGATGCGCTCCCCGGGCCGGGGCTCGCTCCGTTCGCCGGCGAGGAACGAGGGCCGCGCGATCGTGACCCCGGGATAGCCCAGGCCGCTGACGGCCGCCTCGGCTTCGGCCTTGACTCGGCTGTAGAAGAGCCGGGAGCGGGGGCTCGCGCCGATGGCGCTCACGAGCAGGAAGTGCGTGGCGCCCTGTGCGCGGGCGAGCCGAGCGAGGTTGATCACGTAGTCGTGGTCGACGATGCGGAAGGCCGGCCGGCTCCCGGCGGCCCGCATCGTGGTGCCCAGCGCGCAGAGGACCACGTCGGCCCGGCAGGCCTCCGGCGTGGACTCCAGGCGGCTCCAGTCCACCCGCCGGAGCTCCACCCGGCCCGCGGCAGTACCGAAGTCCACCGGCCGGCGCACCAGCGCCGCCACGGCGGGAAAGCGCGGGTCGGCCGCCGCGAGCCGGACGGCGGCACGCCCCACCAGGCCGGACGCGCCGGCGACGAGCAGGGAGGGCATCACGTAATGGTAGCGGCCGCCGCCCGGTGGCGCAGGCGCGGCTAATCGGCAAGGTCCCGGAGCCGGTGACGGAGCGGGTCGGGATCGCCGCCGCCCTGGAGCAGGAGGCGCTCGAGGTCCTCCCCGGCGATCGCCACTCCCTGGCACTTGGTGCATCGCCGGAATGGCACCCGGTCGAGCTCGTACGGCCGAAGCGTGGGGGTCCCGTCCCGCGGGCAGTGCTGCCAGTTGCTCGTGCCACCGCGCTGGTCGATCCTCCGGCCCCAGCGCATCACCGTGCCGGGCCGCTCGCCGGTGACCACGGCAGCCAGCTCCGTCCGGTCGCACCAGACGTCTCCGCAGACCGGGCACCGGTCGAGGACCACGCCCGACCGCCGCTCCGGGCGCATCGCGCTCCCACAGGTCGGACAGGGCAGCGGGGCGCTCACGTGATCAACTCCACCTCGTCCCGGGGCCGGCCGATGCGGCCGAGGTGCGTGTCGCGGAAGGCGGTCGGGTACTTCAGTCCGAAGCCGAGGACGCGGTCGAGGCCGATGTGCGCCAACCAGATCAGGCTCGCGGCGCTCTCGCCCGCCAGCCCGAAGTCCACCGCCGCGGCGTAGAGCAGGAGCGGACCGACGTACGAATGTGCCGCGTTGTACAGCGCGGCGCCGAGCCGCGGGCCGATCAGGTAGGCGAGGATGGAGAGATCCGGGGCGAGGAACAGGATGGCGAACGTCGCCCAGTTCCCGCCCGAGCGGGCGTAGAGCAGCAGGGCCAGGACGAGGATGGCGCCGCCCTCGAGGCGGAGCCAGCGGCGGACGTTGCCGGTGACGGGTTCGGGCATGGGGAAGGCGGCTCCGGGGAGTGCGTACCTGCCTCAAGGAGCAGGTCGGAAACCCGCCGGTCAAGGCCGCGGCCGGACTCAGCCGTCCACGCCGTCCAGGTAGGCGTCCACCGACCGGGCGAGGCGCTCGATCCGGCCGGGGCCGAGGTCGAGGTCGAGCGGCAGCCGTTCGCCGGCGAGCGCCCACTCGATATCGGTCCACCGGCTCACCACCTCCGCGCCCTGGGTGCGGGCCGACTCCACCCAGAGGGCCCGGGCGCCGGCCTCCCATACGAGCCGGAGGCGCAGCTTCCGGCCCGCATACTCCGCGAACCCGTTCTCCCCGGCCCCGGCCGGGCGCTCGAGCAGGGTGAGGCGCAACCCGCGCGCGCCGGTCACCGGACGGAGTCGTTCGAGCGCGCGTTCGAAGGCGTCGGCGGCCGCATCGGGTCGGCTCACCGGGTCGGCTCCTGCAGCGCTCTCCGGAGTCCGTGGCCCAGCAGTGCCAGCCCGGCAAGCTGGATGAGGTGGAAGATGCCGTTGTGGTCGAGGGGCCACCCGATCTCGAGCGACGCCCGGCCGCCGGCCTGGACCGCGCCCCCGACGAGGCTCACCGCGAAGGCGAGACCGATCGCGCCGGCGCCGGCGAGACGCCGGTGGCGGTGGAGCCCCGCGTAGACGGCGAGCGCGAAGAGCAGCGCCGCCGTCTCGTAGGCCACGAAGACCCGGAAGTCGCCTCCCCGCCAGCGGGTGGCGAGATAGAAGCCCGCGGCCACGACGAGCATCACCGGCAGGGCGCGGCGCGCCGCCGTCAGCCCCCTCCAGTCCGCGATCGCGCCCACCACGAAGAGGGCCACGCTGCCCCCCAGCGCGAGGTACAGCGGTTGCCAGAGGGCCTCCACGGTCGGGGCGGAGAGCGCGAGGCCGTGGGCGACCGAGCCGAGCATGGCGCCGGCGGCGAGGAGGGCGAGGGCGGCAAGCCACACGGCGCGCCGTGCGCCCGGGGGGGTGACCCGGCGCAGGTGCAGGATCAGGCCCATCGCCGCGAGCGCGATGAGGAGGTTGGTGGCGCCGGTGGTCCGTTCGGTGAGGACGGGATGGAGCGGTGGCAGGGGCGCCTCCGGCGCCTGGGTTCAGCGGATGCCGGTGTCGAACTGCAGGTCGACCGCGTTCACCTGCCCGGCGCGGACGACAACCTCGCGCGCCTGGCTCTCCGGCTGGAGCAGCGGCGCGTCCGGCCCCGGCACCACGCGATAGGTCCCGCCCGTCGGGAGCGCCACCCGGAACTGGCCATCGGCACCGGACCGGAACGAGGCGACCGGGAGGTTGTCCCGGGTGACCGTGAACCCGGCGGCGAACGGCGCGTCACAGGGCACGGCCGGCTGGCACACCGGCTCGGTCGGTCCCCGGGTCACCACCCCGATGAGGAGCGTGCCGTCGCCGACGACGATGAGGACGTCCCCGTCGCAGGCGGAACCGGCGAGCGTGAGCAAGGCGATCAGGCTGGTGGCGAGGGGACGGAATGCCGGCATCGGGCCCTCCTGTGGGCACGCCGGAAACTACCCGGGCGGCGGGAAACCCGACAGCCGGATGCCCGGGACCGGGTCGCTCAGCCGGCGGACCATTCGCCCAGGTCCCATTCCTCGGCCGTGAGCGCGGCGCAGGCGCGGTCGGTGGCCGCATACTCGCGGCGGTGCTCCGCCAGGAAGTCGGCCCAGTCCTCGCGGCTCCGCCACCGATCGATGGTGAGCCAGCGTCCGTCCGCGGCCCGGAGGAGGTCGGTGCCCAGGTAGCCGGCGCCACGCCGGAAGAGCGCCGCCCACACGCCCTCGGGGCCGTAGGCAGCCACGAACCCGGTCTCCGCGTCGTCCGCGGCCCGGTAGGCCCAGATCCGGACGAACGTCACCCTCGCCCCCGGAGCCACTCCGCTGCGCGACCGGCGTCGGCGTCGGGCGGGAAGACGGGGTAGAAGACCTCGGCGATCCGGCCCGCTTCCGCCAGCAGCGTGAGCCGCCGGAGCAGGGTCTGGCCGGCCACCCGCTCGGTGGGCAGGCGGAGCGCGTGGGTGAACGCGAGCCCGGCATCGCTCAGCACGGCGAAGGGGACGTGCAGCCGATCGGTCATCTCGCGCTGGTACGCGGAGTCCTGGGTGCTCACGCCGTACACCTCCGCGCCGAGCGCCCGCAACTCCGCATGATGGTCGCGGTAGGCGCAGGTCTGCGGGGTGCAGCCGCGCATGCCCGGGATCGCGTCCCAGGCCGCGAGCCCGCCGGGCGGTTCCGCGTCGGGGAGGCCGGTGCGCGGGTAGCAGTAGATCACCGTGAAGCGCGAAGTGGGACGGTCCAGCCGGACGCGGCCCCCCCGGGTGGACGGCAGGGCCACCGGCGGAAGGGACCGGCCCGGGAGGTGGCGGCAGGCGCCATCATCCACCGGGACCGGCAGGCCCTCTGGGAGGCGGTGGAGGTCGTCGGGACGCACCGGCGGTCGCGCCTCAGCCCAGGAGCGGGGCCAGGTCCGGTTCGATCCGCTCCGGGGTATCGGTCGGCGCGTAGCGCGCCAGCACGGTGCCATCCCGGCCGACGAGGAACTTGGTGAAGTTCCACTTGATCGCGCGGCTGCCGAGCACCCCGGCCTTCGCCGACTTGAGGTACGCCCAGAGCGGGTGCGTGCCCGGGCCGTTCACCTCGACCTTGGCGAAGAGCGGGAAGGTCACGTCGTAGGTGAGCGAGCAGAACTGCCGGATGTCCGCCTCGTCGCCGGGCTCCTGGTGCCCGAACTGGTCGCAGGGAAAGCCGAGCACGGCGAACCCGCGCTTCCGGTGGCGGCGCCACAGGGCCTCGAGCCCCTCGTACTGCGGCGTGTAGCCGCACTTGCTCGCGACGTTCACCACGAGGAGCACCTGCCCGCGCCACTCGCCCAGGGTGGTGGCGCGTCCCTCGATCGTGGTCAGGGGGATCTCGTGGATGTTCACCCGGCGTGGAGCCATTCGGTCCGGATCCTCGGGTTCAACGTCATCGGCCCGTCTCCACCGGCTGGGGGTCCGCCGGCACGATCGTCGCTTCGGCTCGCCAGAGTCCCGGGTAATCCACCACGAAGCCGTCGGGGCGGACGGTGAGCCGCCGGTCGAACACGCCCGCCGCCGTGATGTACCGGTACGTCCCCGCCGTGACCCGCTCGTAGGTCTGGGTGATGGACTCGAGCGTCAGCTCCGGCACCCTGAGCCAGGCCGCGCGTGCGGTGCCGGCGCCGCCGACCTCGAGCGCGAGCCGCCGGACCGGGATGAGGTTCGTCGCCGGGGTGAACGAGAGGTCCAGGTCCTCGCATCCATCCAGCGTGGGCTGGGGCACGCCGTCCAGGCTCCACTCGCCCCGCCCGCCGGCGGCGATCCGGAGCCGCACCGATCGGCCGCCGATCCAGCCCGTCACCCGGCCCGAGCGGGTGTGCCAGCGGGTGGAGAGGCGCACCTCGTACGCCAGCGCGCACGGACCGGCATCGGAGGCGAACGCCGTGATTCCCTCGAGCCGCCAGCCCCCGGGCTCGCGGAGGAGGCGGGCCGCGTCGTGGCCGGGCAGGTCCAGGCGCCGCCAGAGGATGCTCGCGCCGGTCATGGCAGGTCCATCTCGTAGCGCTCCTCGACGAGGGGCACACCCCACGGGGCGCCGGGCTGCTGCTCGACCCGGCGGAACCCCACCGCATGATAAAGGTGCGCCGCCGTCCGCAGCAGGTCCACCGTCCAGAGCGTGACGCGACGGTAGCCATGCTCGCGGCTGAATGCGAGCGCGGCCGCGAGCAGCTGGCGGCCGAGGCCGCCGCCGCGGGCATCCGGGGCCACGAGAAACCACCGGAGCTGCGCCGTCTCCGGGGTGGCCGCCACCACGGCGATGCACCCGACCAGCCGCCCATCCCGTTCCGCGAGCCAGAGTCGCTCCCGCGCGGATGCCGCGGCGGCGAAGGCCGCGAGGGGCGCCTCCACGTGCGCGACGAACCGCTCGTCGAACCCCCATTCCGCGGCGTAGCACGCGCGGTGCATCGCCACGACGGCCTGGAGGTCGGCCGGCGCGGGATCGGTCAGCACCCGGATGCCGGCGGTCACGTCGCGCCGGCCTGCAGGAGCGCCAGCTCCGTGACGAACGCGCGGGCGACGGGGAGGTCGCGGCGGGTCAGCCGGAGCACGGCCCGGCCGCGCCAGCTGCCCGGGAGCGCGGCCAGCGCGTCCAGGTCGGCGATGGTCACCTCGAGGCGCGGCCGCCACCACCCTCCGCGGAGGGCCGCGGCTCCGAGCCGCGCGGGCGGGATGCGGACCTCGCGGGTCGGCACGGGATCGATCGTGGTGCTGACGGACAGCATCCCCATGTCCCCCCGCTCCACCTCGCCGCCCCACTCCAGCACCAGCTCGCCCCCCTCGATTCGCGCCACCCCGTGGAACCGGTAGTCGTCCCACGCGTACCTGGCCGCGGTCATCTCGCTCTCGCCCGCGGCCTTGAGGGTGAACGGCAGCACGGTCGCCAATTCAGCCTCCGATCGCCCGCGTCATCACCAGGTCGCTCTGCAGGTCGGTCCCGAGGAGGAAGGGCTGCGCCCCCGCCGGGGCGAAGCCGCACTTCCGGTAGAAAGCCAGCGCGCGCCAGTTCCGCTCCCAGACGGCCAGCCAGAGCGTGCGGCCGCCCCGCGCTTCCGCGGCGGCGATGGCCGCACCCATGAGCTGCCGCGCCAGTCCCCGGCCCTGCCACGGCCGGTCCACGTAGAAGCGCCAGACCTCGACCAGCCCCGGTCCGCTGACGCAGGCCGGGGCGATGTCCGGGCGGAGCTGGACGAAGCCGGCCAGCCGGCCGTCCGCCTCTGCCAGCAGCGTGAGCACCGCCGGGTCGAGGATCTCGGCGAGTTGCCGGTCGCGGCCGTACGACTTCGCGACGTGGAGGTCGATGTCCTCCGGCCGGTTGTCGGCGCCAAAGGCCTCGCGAAAGGTCCGCCCGGCGAAGTCCGCGAGCCGGTCCGCGTCGGCGGCGGTGGCGGGCCGGAAGGTGAAGGCCATCGGACGGCCTCAGCGCGCCGTGGGCCGGCTCCGCGATGACCAGTGGATCGCGCGGATGACCCACCCGGTCGGAGAGCGGGTGAGCACCATCAACTCGGCGCCGCGGGAATCCACCGGACGGCCGTTGAAGCTGCCCCGCGCCTCGCTGGTGGACGCCGCCCAGGCCGTGTTCCCGGCCAGCGTGACCTCCACCGGCCCCCGGCGGCTTGGGACGGCGCGGGCGAACTCGATGTCGGCCGCGAGGTGGTGCGAGCGGTACTCCGCGAGGCTCTCCCGTCCCCCGGCCTCGAGGATCACCGCGTCGGGCGCGAGCAGCCGCAGCGCGGCGGCGGAGTCGCCCCGCGCGAGGGCGTCATGATAGGCGGCGACGGTCCGCGCCACCGCAGCGGAGTCGTCCGGCACGGCCTGCGCGACGGCGCCGGTGGCGATCGCGGCGTGGAGGAGGAGGCATAGCCAGGGGGTGCGCGTTGTCATCGGCGGCTCAGGTGGATGGTCTTCTCGACGATGGCCTGGACTTCACCGGCGGGGTCGGCCCGCTCGATAGTGAACACCCGCTCGAGCCTGGGCACCGCCTCGAGCTCGAGCCGGATCCGCTCGAGCACCGCCGGCTCCAGCCGGAAGGCGGCAGACAGGGTCGTTCGCCCCGGCCGGCGGAAGCGGATGGCGGCGGCCTTGTCCCACACCACGTAATGCCGTCCGAGGGAAGCGCCGGCGGCCACGCGGCCCTCCCACGACTCGGGGCCCCGGGCGGTGTCGCTCACCGCCCCCCGGTGCGCGCGTGCGCCCGCGGTTGCTCACGGTAGTACGAATTCCGCACCAGGGAGTTGGCGAAGTGCTGGATGTGCGCCCTGAGCTCCATGGCGAGGTCCTGCCGCAGCGAGTCCGCGGCCACCGGCGTCGGCTCCGTGGCCTCCCTCCGGTACGCGAGGAGCTGCTCCGTCCCGCCGGGGTCGCGCTGCAGCACGCCCTCCCGGCGCACCAGCCAGAACCGTCCGTCGTTGTGGAGCACGGCCGCGCCCGGCGCGGAGGAGAAGAGCGACCGG
>DATIBS010000033.1:0-11546 GCA_035457305.1 Gemmatimonadales bacterium | reverse complement strand
GTGAGTCGCGAGCGGGCTGCCGGTCATGCGCCCGCGGGCTCGGCGGGCGGCGCGCCCAGCACCGGGGTCGGGCGCGGGGTGGGCGTCCCGGGCCGGGAGCCGGCGGCCGGAGCCGCGGGCGCGATGCTCGGCCGGGGCGGGAGCGGCTCGCCGCGCGCCAGGATGTCGATGTCCTCCCGGTCGATCGTCTCGCGCTCGAGCAGCGCGTCGGCCATCCGGTCGAGCAGCGGCCGCTCGGCGGTCAGGATCTCGCAGGCCCGGGCGTAGGCGGAGTCGACCAGGCGCTTGATCTCCCCGTCCACCACCTCGCTCATCCGCTCCGACACCTCGCGGCGCTGCGAGATCTCACGGCCGAGGAAGATCTCCTGCTCCCGGTCGCCGACCGCCACGACTCCCACCTTCTCGCTCATGCCGAACTGGGTGACCATGCGCCGCGCGATGGTGGTCGCCTGCTCGATGTCGTTCGTCGCGCCGGTGGTGACCTTGTCGGGGCCGAACACCAGCTCCTCGGCCACCCGCCCGCCGAACGCCGCGGCCAGTCGGCCCTCGAGCCACGCCTTCGTGTAGTTGTGCCGGTCCTCCTCGGGCAGCCAGGTGGTCAGCCCGAGCGCGCGGCCGCGGGGGATGATGGTGACCTTGTGCAGCGGGTCGCTGCCGGGGATCCGGAGGGACACGATGGCGTGCCCCGCCTCGTGGTAGGCCGTGAGGCGGCGCTCATCCTCGGTGAGGACGAGGCTCTTCCGCTCCACCCCGAGCATCACCTTGTCCTTGGCATCCTCGAAGTCGCGCATGTCCACCTGGGACTTGTTGCGCCGGGCCGCGAGGAGCGCGGCCTCGTTCACCAGGTTGGCCAGGTCGGCCCCGGCCAGGCCGGGCGTGCCCTTCGCGAGCTTCTCCAGGGCCACGTCGGGCGCGAGCGGGATCTTCCGGGTGTGCACCCGCAGGATGCCCTCGCGCCCGCGGACGTCGGGGGAGTCCACCACGATGGTGCGGTCGAACCGGCCCGGCCGGAGCAGCGCCGGGTCGAGGACGTCGGGCCGGTTGGTGGCCGCGAGCAGGATGACCCCGTCGGAGGACTCGAAGCCGTCCATCTCCACCAGCAGGGCATTCAGGGTCTGTTCGCGCTCGTCGTGGCCGCCGCCGAGGCCCGCGCCGCGATGCCGGCCCACGGCGTCGATCTCGTCGATGAAGACGATGCAGGGCGCATGGGCCTTTGCCTGCTCGAAGAGGTCGCGCACCCGCGAGGCGCCGACGCCGACGAACATCTCCACGAAGTCCGAGCCCGACATCGAGAAGAACGGCCGCCCGGCTTCACCCGCCACCGCCTTCGCCAGCAGCGTCTTGCCGGTGCCCGGGGGCCCGACCAGGAGGGCGCCCTTGGGCAGCCGGCCGCCGAGCCGGGTGAACTTCTGCGGGTCCTTCAGGAACTCGATGATCTCCTGCAGTTCGACCTTGGCCTCGTCGGCGCCGGCCACGTCGGCAAAGGTGAGCTTCGGCGTGTCCGGGGTCAGGAGCTTGGCCTTCGACTTCCCGAAGGAGAAGGCGCGGTTCCCCCCGGCCTGGAGCTGGCGGAAGAGGAAGACCCAGATGCCGAGGATCACCAGCCAGGGGAGGGCGGTGACCAGGATGGACGTCAGGCCGGTGCGCGGCTGCTTCGCGCGGATCGCCACGCCGGCGTCCTCCAGCCGGCCGAGCACCTCCTCGCTGTTCGCGATGGGGAGGAGCACGGTGAAGTGCCGGGCCTGCCGGCCGTCCACGGCGACCGGGGCGCGGAACTCGCCCTCGAGCTGCTTGCCGTCGAAGACGGTCACGCTCGCGACGTTGCCCGCCTCGAGCTGCCGGCTGAACTCGGTGTAGGTGAACTCCTCGAGCGCGCGCCGCTGGCCGTTCATCATCTGGACCAGGGCCACCGCGAGCAGCGCGAGGACGATGTAGAGCGCCGCAGTCTTGCTCCGGCCCCCCCAGGGGGAGCCGCGCGACGGGCGGGAAGGCGTCGGGTCAGGCATCGGTCAGGCCAGGTCCGCGATGAACGGCAAGTGGCGGTAGTTCTCCGCGTGGTCGAGCCCGTAGCCGACCAGGAAGGCGGGAGGCGCATCGAAGCCGACGAAGCGCACCTCCGCGCCGGGATCGGCGACGAGCCGCTTGTGCAGCAGCGCGCACACCGCGAGGCTCCGCGGGTTCCGCGCCCCGAGCAGCGCCACCAGCTGCCTCAGGGTCTTGCCGGAGTCGATGATGTCCTCGACCAGGAGGATGTGCTTCCCCTCGAGGTCGGTCCGGGGGTCGTAGGCGAGCCGGACGTCGCCGCTCGAGACCGTGCCGGCGCCGTAGGAGCTCGCCACCAGGAAGTCCACCGTCACCGGCCGCTCGATCTGCCGCACCAGGTCGCCGAGGAAGATGAAGCTCCCCTTGAGGAGGCCGAGGACCAGCAGGTCGCCGTCGGGGTACGCGGCGGTGATGTCGGCGCCGAGCTGGCGCACGCGCGCGGCGATCTGGCCCTCGTCGAAGACGATGGACTTCACCGGGCGGCCGCCGGTGCGGCGCAGGACTTCAGGCATGCGCGACATCCACTCGCAAGGCGTCGGTTCCTTCCACCGGGACGGCCGCCGCCGCGCGGCAGACCCCCGGCACCCACAGCACTTCGGCCTCCCGCACCAGCACCGGCCACCCGGCCCGGCGGGAGCGCGGGACCTGCCGGTCCTGCATCTCGCGCACCACCAGCCGCCGCCCGAGGCCACCCAGGGGGTGGAGCCGGTCGCCCGCCATGCAGCTCCGGAGCGTCACTCCTCCGGGGATGACCCAGGCGATCCAGCCGTCGCGGGGCTGCGTCGTCGGCGCGGGCTCCATCCGCCACGAGAGACGCCACGCGCCCCATGCGAGTTCCCCCGACACGCCGTCGAGCCGGGCCGCGGGCGGCGGCGCCGCAGGCCGCCGCACCACGTGGAGCCGCGCGAACGCCAGTTCGGCGAGCCACGGTCCGCCCAGCGGCAGGCTCCCGCCGCTCACGGCCCCGGCGGCCCAGGCAACGACTCGCGCCGCCCGGGCCGGCCCGAGCGGGCACCCGGCGCGGCGCGCGAGCCCGCGCACCACCGCCCGGGCCAACTCGGAATCATACCCCGCGAGCACCGCAGCGACAACGGACGCGCCGCCCGGTTCCCCCCGCGGTGCGAGCCCCGGCAGGAGGTCCAGCGCCGCGTCCCACGCCGCGCTGTCGTCGGCGGCCGCGGCCGCCACGCGAAGCAACGCCGCGTCGGCCGTCGGCACCCGCGCCCGGATGGCCGGCAGCAGGTTCCCCCGCAACCAGGAGCGGAGGTGCGCCGGATCGGCGTTCGCGGGGTCGTCCCACCAGGGGAGGCCGCGGGCCGCACAATGCGCGCGGAGCTCCGCGCGGGACGTGCCGAGCAGCGGGCGCACCAGGCGCCCGCGCACCGGCCGGATGCCGGCGAGTCCGGCCGGGCCGCTCCCGCGGAGCATGCGCATCAGGACGGTCTCGGCCTGGTCATCGGCGTGGTGGGCCAGGACGATGCAGTCGGCGCGGGCGCGCCGGCGCGCCGATTCGAGCCAGCGGTGGCGACGCAGCCGGGCGACGGTCTCCCCCGCCCCGCCGCCCAGGCGCAGCCGTCCCCGGACCAGCGGCACCCCCAGGCGCCCCGCGAGCTCCGCCACGGCGTCCGCCACGGTCGCGCTGTCCGGATGGATGCCGTGGTCCACATGGGCCGCCACGAGGTCGAGCCCGTGCGCCGAGCGGGTGGCCACCAGGAGGTCGAGCAGCGCCACGGAGTCGGCGCCGCCGGAGACGGCCACGAGCGCACGCCGCCCGGGCTGCGCGAGATCCGTGGCAGCCAGGGCGGCGAGGAGGCGGGGGCCGAGGGTCACGCCTCCAAAGATAGCGGCGCGGGCCGGGCGGGTCGCCGGCTCAGCCCCCTTGCCGCCGGCGCCCGAGCTCGAGCGCCACGCGCGACTGCAGCATCTCGATGCCGACCCGGTTGTGCCCGCCCTCCGGCAGGATCACGTCCGCCCACCGCTTGCTCGGCTCGACGAACTCGAGGTGCATGGGCCGGACCGTCTCCAGGTACTGGCGGATCACGTCGTCGACCGCGCGGCCCCGCTCCTCCACGTCGCGCCGGAGGCGGCGGATGAACCGGACATCGTCCGCCACGTCCACGTAGACCTTGATGTCGAGCAGCGCCCGGAGCCGCGCCTCGGCGAAGAGCAGGATGCCGTCCACCACGATCACGTCCCGTGGCTCCAGGCGCACCGTGCGGGCCGCGCGGGTGTGCGCGGCGAAATCGTAGGTCGGCTTCTCGATCGGATGGCCCGCGACCAGCGCCTCCAGGTGCGCGACGAAGAGGTCGGCGTCGAACGCGTCGGGGTGGTCGAAATTCACCCGCTTCCGCTCCTCGAGGTCGAGGTGCGCCAGGTCGCGGTAGTAGGCGTCCTGGTCCAGGAAGGCCACGTCCACGTCCAGCCCCGACTCGATGGCCCGCGCCACCGTCGTCTTGCCGGAGCCGGAGCCCCCGACCACCCCGATGGTCAGCGGGCGCCGGATCATCGCCGGCTCATCGCGCCAGCACCACGACGGCGTCGGCCGGGCCGAGCTCCAGGGGCACGGTCCGCCCGGGGTTGAGCTCGATCGCGAAGCCCCCGGCGGGCTCGGCACGGCGGATGCCGATCGCGAGGTCGCCCCGGGCTGCCAAGGCCCGGGACACCGCGGCGAACCCGTACCGACCTGGCGCGAGGCCGCAGGCGGCCAGCGGGCGGAAGACGATCTCCGGTCCGCGGGGCCCGAAGAGCTCATCGAACACCACGCGCAGCTCCCGGCGGAGCGTCACCTGGGTGAGGCCGTAGCTGGTCATGAGCGGGCTCTCGAGCAGCTCGTCCCCGGGCCGGAGCGGCACCAGGGCCGCGTTCTCCTCCTCGAGCACCTCGATCACCACGCGCGGTCCCCCGCCCTCGCGAGGGAGGAGCTCCCGGACCACGAAGTAGGCCAGCAGGGTGCGCGCGTCGGCCTCCTCGGGCGACTCGAGCCAGTCGCTCGCCAGGATCACCACGGTGTCGTACCCCGCGAGGTCGAGCCGCCCCACGTCGGCCAGGGAGGTCTTCTCCCCCTCGATGTGCCGCAGGCGGATCCGCTTGGGGAGCGCATCCTCGGCACGGAGATGCCGGTGCTGGGCCTCGGCGTCGATCCGCGCCAGGATGTCGAGCGCCACCGGCTCCGCCTGGTAGGAATCGAACTCGCGCACCAGCGCGGGGATCTTCCGGTTCCACCCCAGCAGCAGGAGGCGGCGCTCGCTCGGCGGGGCCGCCGGCGCCACCGGGGCCGCCGGCAGCGGCGGGGCCGGGTCCGACGGCGCCGCGTCGCTCGGCAGCGAGTCCCGCTCGGTGCCGGAGAGGACGACACACCGGTCGCCGGCGGCCAGCGCGAAGTCGTCCGGCGGGTTGAGATGCGGCACGTCGTGGCCGGCCCGCTGCCGGACCACGCCGAGCAGCACGGCGGAGGGAAACCGCTCGCGCGCCCCGGCGAAGGTCAGCCCCTCGAGCCCGACGGCCTCGCGCACCCGCACCTCGTTGCCCTGCTCCTCCGAGAGCAGCTCGCGGTAGACCGCCGAGAGGCCGGGGTGCCGCACCACCTGCGCCACCAGTCGGCTGATCATCAGGTCGTTGGCCAGGAGCTCGAGCGGACCCCCGTACACCCGCCGTGCCAGGGGCGCCTTCCGCGCATCCTGGATCTCGGCCACCATCGGTGGTGGGGCCATTCGCTCGGCACGTGCCGCCGCGTCCACCGCCAGCAGGGCCTTGAGCACGTGGCCGTCCGCCGAGAGCGTGGTCCCGTCGCGCACCGGCGGCGCCGGCAGGATCACCGCGCCGGCGTGGAGGATATCCACGCGGCGCAGGTGGTCCTGCCGCAGCGGCGTGCCGCTCCGGAAGGTGAAGAGGCGCTCGTCCCAGTCCTCGCCCAACCGGTCGCGAAGCTCCTGGCGGTGAGCCGGCGTCACCTCGTCCGCCAAAATGGCGACGTGGAGTCGCCGGGCCCCGCCGAGCAGGAGGAACCGCTCCACCCGCTCCTCGGACCAGAGCAGCTCGCGCACGATGATCGCCGTCAGGCTGGACCAGCCCAGGATCACGACATGGCCATTGCGGGCGATCGGGGTGAGGCCGAGCTGCAGGCGGGCGATCGTGGCGTTGAGCCACTGCGTCATAATGGCCACGAGCGCGCCGAGGAAGAGCACGTAGCCGAAGACGATGAGCGCCGTGCCGATCACCCGCCGCGGGGCACCGACGTCGTCCCCGAGGTAGCCGGGGTCCGAGAGCCGGAGGAAGGCCCACCAGATGGCGCTCCACGGCGAGTCGAACGGCCCTGCCACCTCCCAGGCGAGGAGCCCGGCGCCGAGGCTCAGGAGGAGCAGGAGGCACGCGATGAACGCGAGCCGCGCGAGCGGCCCCTGGAGCAGGAAGCGCTCGAGCGCGGAGGTGGCCCGGTCCCGCCAGCGGCCGATCACCCGGCGCGCCACTCCGCGGCGGTGCGCGCCACGTAATCGTCGAAGCTCCGCGGCGGGCGGCCCAGCACCGCCGTCAGCCGCTCCACCGCGCCGGGCGGCGCCACCCACCCCCGCTCCTGGAAGTAGCGGTACATGATGGCGAAGTCGTGCACCAGGCGCTCCGGCAGCATCGTGCGCGCGCCCGCCGCCCAGGCCTCGAGGTCGTCCCCCGCGTAGCGCACCGGCCGGCCGAGGTGGCGCTGCCAGGCGGCGGCGGTCGCCTCGCCGTTGAGCACCTCGGGACCCACGAGCTCGAGCGTCTCCGCTTCGCCCGCCTCGCCGAGGAGCGCGCGCACCGCGCACTCGGCGATGTCCCCGACGTCCACGCGGCTCAGCCCGATGCTGCCGATCGGCTGCGGGTAGATCCCGGCATCCACGATGGCCGGGCGGAACCAGCCGTCATTCTGGTAGAAGTTGTTCGGCCGGAGGATCACGTGGGCCACCCCGCTGCGACGGACGGCGCCCTCGATCGGCAGCTTGCTCGCGAAGTGGGGAATGATCTCGCTGCCGGCCGGCATCCCGACCGAGAGGTAGACGATCCGCCGGGCCCCCGCCGCCACGGCCGCCTCCACCCCGGCGAGGCCCTGGGCGGTCTCGTCCTCCGCCTGGAAGTTGACCAGGAAGACCGCCTCCGTGCCGGCGAACGCCTCCGGCAGGGTCTCGGGTCGCTGCAGGTCGCCCGGAACCGCGGTGATGCCGCCCGGCAGCGAGGCCGCCTTCCCGGGCGAGCGGAGGAGCGCACGGGCGGGGATGCCGCGCGCCGAGAGCAGGCGGGCCACCGCGCCGCCGACGGTGCCGGTGGCGCCGATCACGAGGATGCGCATCGTTGCCTCCAGGAGCGGGGTCGGGCCCGAAGTTACTGGGGGGGGCGGGGCGGGAGAAGCAGGGCGGAAACGGACACCGGCCCGGGAGCGGAAGCTCCCGGGCCGGTGCCGTCAGTGCCGGTCAGGCGAACCTAGTTCAGCCGCTTGAGCTCGACGCGCCGGTTCTGCTGGCGGCCGGCCGCGGTGCGATTCGACGCCACCGGCTGGTCCGGACCGTAGCCCTTCGCCGTCACCTGGCCGGCATTGACGCCGTTGGCGACGAGGAAGTTCATCACGGACTCGGCGCGCGCCTGCGAGAGCCGCGCGTTGGTGGCCCGCGAGCCGGTGTTGTCGGTGTGGCCACCGACTTCCACCCTCACGTCGGGATTGCCGGCCAGCGACTGCGCCACCGTGAGCAGGATCGCCTTGGAGGCGTCCGTCAGGTCGGCCTTGCCGGTGGCGAAGGTCACGCCCTCGAGGATGAGGGTCGGCCGGTTGTCGCGGAACAGGATCGGGCAGCCCACCGCGTCCACCTGCGTGCCGGCGGCCGTGTTCGGGCAGCGATCCTTGTCATCCGACACGCCGTCGCCGTCCGAATCCATCGGGCAGCCTTCGGCGTTCACCCGCACGCCGGCGGGCGTGCCCGGGCAGCGGTCCTTGTCGTCGGTGACGCCGTCGCCGTCCGCGTCCTTCGGCAGCGGGCAACCGTTGGCGTCCACCTTCTCGCCGCGCGCCGTGTTCGGGCAGCGGTCCTTGTCGTCGGTGACACCGTCGCCGTCGGAATCCAGCGGGCAGCCCTCGGCGTTGACCCGCACGCCGGCGGCCGTGTTCGGGCAGCGGTCCATGTAGTCCGCCACGCCGTCCTTGTCGCTGTCGATCGGGCAGCCGGCCTCATCCACCGTCACGCCCATCGGCGTGCCGGGGCAGGTGTCGACCTTGTCCGGGACGCCGTCCTTGTCGGTGTCCTTCGGCTTGTTGTTCAGCATCAGCGACAGACCCGCGCGCGCGCCGTAGATCAGCGCCGATTCGTCGGCGGAGCCGACGAACAGCTCGTCCACGCTCGAGATGTAGTCCACCGTGCCCTCGAGCCGGATGTTCACCAAGCTGCCCGGCGCCAGTCGGAGGCCCACCAGGCCGCCGAACCCGCTCTCCGAGGCGTCGGCCGCCTCGAGGCCGAAGCCCTCCTTGATGTCGAAGCTGGTGCGGGTGTAGCCCGCGCCGAGCAGCAGGGAGGTCACGTCGCTCAGCGGCGCGTTGTACACCAGCCGCGCGCTGATCGGCATGTAGGTCAGGTCCTGGTCGGTCGCCTGGAAGGTCGTCCAGATGCCGGAAACGTCACCCTCGATGGCAAGGTTCTGGAGGACGAAGATGCCCAGGCGACCGCCAACCCCCCAGCGGTCCTTCGTCTGGTACAGGTCGTCGAACCAGGACCCCGAGCCGAACGCGCCGATTTCGATCGCGCCAGCTCGCTGGGCCGAGACGGACGCCGGCGCCGCGAGAGCGACCGCCGCGGCGAGTGCTCCACCCAACAAACGTTTCATTGTGAACTCCGGTTGATGGGAATGCCGTAAGAGTAATCGCTTCCAGCGACTGCTTCCACCGTGACGGCCGCGCCCTGCACCGGGGGCCATTCCGGCGGGAACGCGATCGGGGTGCCGCTACAACGCCCTCCAAGTTTTGCCACCGCGCGAGTTAGCGCAAGTGTCCCGCATCACGAAACGGCCAATTGGGCGTGAAATAATACAGAAGATGCGGGAGGCTGAAGGCCAGGCGGGACGGGGCCCTCCGCTCAGGGCGCCGGGGCCGCCGGCGGCGCAGCCCCGGGCGGGGCACCGAGCCGCACGCCGCCAGGCACGAGCGTGATGCTCGCGCCCGCGGGGACCTCGACGAAGAGGTCGCGCCCGGTCCGCGAGAGCGCCGGGTAACGGCGGCCCACGTCGCTCATCACCATCTGGAGGATGTCGTCGGGGACCCGACCGCCCCCGATGAGCACCTCGGCCAGCCGGAACCGGTAGGCGCGCGGGTTCTCCCGGGAGAGGGTGACCAGGGCGTCGAGTCGGGTCTCGGGATCGAGGAAGGCGACGAAGGGTCCGATTTCCCTGACGGCCTCCGGCGGCAGGTCCGCCACTCGGCCGGTGAGCCGGAGGACGGTGGTGTCCGGAACCACCCGGAAGCGCAGGTCTGCCGGAATGGGCACCACCCCGAGCCGGGCCATGAGGTAGGATGCGAAGTCGCCCGCGCCCACGATCCGTTCCCGGGCCAGGCCGTCCAGGAGCACGGAATCCACGACGGCGGACGCCCGCACCACCCCCTCATTGGTGATCGCCTCGCCCGCCGGGAGGGGCTCCCCCGAACTCTGGGCCCGGGCCGGGAGGACGGCGGCCCCCACCGCCACCCCCCCGGCCAAGAGCCCGAGCATGAGTCCCCGCCACCCGCGGCTCATCGCTCCGGACCACCCCGCTCGCGATCGGCCCGTTCGATATCCCCGACGGCTCCGAACACCACCATGAGCAGAGCGACCACGCTCGCTGCCACGACGAAGATCGGACCGATGAAGCGAACCGTCTCAACGCTCATTCCGGGACCTCACCTGGCTTGAGAAGTGACTTTACTTCAAACATGTCAACACCAATGCCAACAATGTTTTCCACAACGTATCAACACCATGCTCAGTCCAGGATCACTGCCGTGCCGGAGCAGCTGACCATGAGCATCCCCGTCCCGCTCCCGCTCGAGATCGTCTCGTAGTCGAGGTCCACGCCGACCACTGCGGTGGCGCCCAGGTCCTTTGCCTGCCCCACCATCTCCTCCAGGGCCAGGGTCTTGGCCTCCCGCAGCTCCCGTTCGTAGGCGGCCGAGCGGCCCCCGACGATGTCCCTGATGCCGGCGAAGATGTCCTTGAAAATGTTGGCGCCGAGAATGGCGTCCCCGCTGACGAGTCCGAGGTACTGGCGGATCGGGTGGCCTTCCACCGTCGGGGTGGTCACGATCAGCATCGGCGGCCCTCCTGTGCTTGTGGAAAACTCGCGAGTGATACTACGGCGACCGTAGCTCGAACTCGGCTCGGCAGCCCGAGTCCACCCAGATCCGGCCATCGATCACGTCCCAGCTCTGCCCCCGGGTGCAGGGGGCCCGGCTGAGTTGTCGGACCAGGACGACGCGTCCGGCACCGGGAACGGGGCATTCGGCCCGGCGCCCCTCGACCGACTCGCAGAGGAGGCGCATCGGGTCACCTGGCCCCGGGCCGGCGGTCGGAGCCACCTCGAATTCGGCCCGGCATCCCCCCTCGGTCCAGATGGTGCCGGCCTCGTACCCCCAGGTCTGCCCCCGGACGCACGGCGCGTCCCCCAGCTGGCGGAGGAGGACGACCTCCGCTCCGCTGATCGTGGGACAGGCCTGCCGGCCCGGGCTCCCGCTCCCGCATGCGACCACGTTCCGCGCGGCGGCCGGCGTGACGCGGAACTCGGCGCGGCACCCCTGGTCCACCCAGAGCGTGGACCCCCGGCGACCCCAACTGCTTCCGGAATCGCAGGGACTGGGACCGAGGCGCCGGACCAGGCGCACGGCCGCGTCGGTCGGGACGACGCACTCCCGGCGCTGCTTGCGGATGGACTCGCAGGTGACCAGCTCGGGGGACACGTTCGCCTGGGCTGCCCCCGGCTGCGGACGCAGCGCGAGGGCGCCAAGGGGGCCGAACAGGCCGGCGAGGCCGATCCAGAGCGCCGATCGGCTGTGTCGCGGCAGGGGGCGGGAATTCACGCGGGAGGGGGGAGGCAGGGGTCGTGCCGGATCACGGTCGCGCCCGCGCGGTGGGTCGCGGGGGACGCCGGCGTTCCGCCTCCCCCTCCAGGGCCGCCAACACCCCGTGCATCTGCCGGGAGTGGAGCGTCGGGAGGTCGATGGCCTTGGCCGCGAGCGCGACGAGCCACCGGTCGGACCGCACGTGCATCTCGTAGCGCACCAGTGCACCCCTGCTCCGCCGGCGCAGGATCCACTGCCCTTCTCCCTCGAGCCACGTGCCCTCATAGGCCAGGGCGACGCGCGTGGGTGCCTCCGCGGCGATGACGCGCATGGTGAATTCGCGGCCGCCGCGCGGTTCCACCGCAAGCTCGCTCCCGACCAGGCCCGGTGCGGCCCGGCGCACGCTGACGCGGACCTCGACCGGCCACCAGCGCGGGTAGGCTCGCACGTCGGCCAGCACGGCGTA
>DATIBS010000032.1:0-9789 GCA_035457305.1 Gemmatimonadales bacterium | reverse complement strand
CCGGCATCGAGCTCGCGGTCTCCACCGACACCTTCGTCGTCTCCCCGATCGAGTTCCCCGGCGGCAACATCGGCTCGCTCGCGGTCCACGGCACCCTGAACGACCTCGCGATGCAGGGCGCGCATCCGCGGTACCTCACCGCCGGCTTCGTGCTGGAGGAGGGCCTGCCCTTCGACACCCTGGAGCGGGTCGTGTCCGCGATGGCGTGCGCGGCGCGGGACGCCGGGGTGGCCATCGTGGCGGGGGACACGAAGGTCGTCGAGCGCGGCCGCGCCGACGGGCTCTATGTCAACACCACCGGCATTGGGGCGCTCGAGGCCGACTTCCGCCCCGCCCCCGACCTCGTCCGCCCCGGGGACGTCCTGCTGGTGAGCGGCGCCATCGGGCGCCACGGGATGGCGATCATGGCGGCCCGCGAAGGCCTGTCCTTCCGGAGCGAGATCACCAGCGACTCCGCCTGCCTCTCCCCGCTGGTGGAGCGGCTCCGGGCCGTCGCGCCGGGGGACGTGCACGCGCTCCGGGATCCCACCCGCGGTGGCGTGGCCAGCGCCCTCAACGAGCTGGCCACGGCCTCCGGGGTTGGGGTCGAGATCGACGAGGGGGCCCTGCTCGTGCCGGGCGACGTGCGCGCCGCCTGCGAGGTGCTCGGCCTCGATCCCCTCTACGTGGCGAACGAGGGGGTGCTGGTGGCGTTCGTCGCGCCGGCCTCGGCCGACGCCCTGCTCGCGGCGCTCCGCGCCCACCCGCTGGGCCACGAGGCCCGCGTGATCGGCCGCGCAGTGGTGGACCACCCGCGGCTGGTGGTTCTCCGCACCGCCCTGGGCGGTTCCCGCGTGGTGGATCTCCTTCCGGGGGATCAACTTCCGCGGATCTGCTAAGTTCCGCGGGAAGATTCCTTCACAGGGAAGGGCAAGCGTGGCGGTCGGGATTGGAGGGGAGGTAGATTCCGGCCGGTGAGCGGTGGTGCCGGTGACTCTTGACTCGTGACTCTCGACCCGTGACCCTCGACCCCCGATGACCTGCCCCTCCTGCGGCGCCGAGGCGGGCTCCGGCAAGTTCTGCGGCGCCTGCGGAGCGGTCCTCGCGAGCCGCGCCTGCGCGAATTGCGGCCGGCCGATGGCGGCAGGCGCGCGCTTCTGCCAGCAGTGCGGCGCGATGGCCTCCGGGGGAGCCGGTGCCGCGGCGCGCTCGGGGCTGGCGCCGGTGCCGGCCTCGTCGAACCGGCCGCTCCTGCTCGGCGCAGCGGGGCTCCTCGGGCTGCTCCTCGTGGCGGCGCTCTTCTGGGTAGCCCGGGCCCCGAACACCCCCCCCGCCGGCGCCGCGCCGGTCGCGGCCGCCCCGGCCGCGGACCCGATGCCCACCGCCGCGGAACTCGCGGCGATGAGCCCGACCGAGCGATTCAACCGGCTCTACAACCGGGTGATGACCGCGGCGGAGAACGGGGATGCCCAGACGATGCAGACGCTCACGCCGATGGCGCTGATGGCCTACGAGCAGCTCGACACGGTGGACGCGGACGCCCGCTACCACGCGGCGCTGCTCAAGGTCCACACCGGCGACACCCCGGGCGCGCTGGCGCTGGCGGACAGCATCGTGGCCGAGACGCCGACCCACCTCTTCGGCCCGGTCGTGCGGGCGATGGTGGCGCGGTTTACCGACGACGCGGCCGGCGTGAAGGCGGCGGAGACGCAGTTCCTGCAGCAGTGGGATGCCGAGATGGCGGCGAATCGCCGCGAGTACGGCGAACACCGCACCATGCTGGACGACTTCCGGCGCCGCGCCGCCGGCGGTTCCTGATCCCCTTCCCCCCAGGGAGACCGCGATGAAGGCCGGACACAAGTTCCTCCTCGGCGCGGTGGCCATCGTGGCCGCCGTCGGCTTCATGATCGCCCAGGGCGTGAAGGAGACCGGGGTCTACTTCCTGACGCCCACGGAGCTCGCGGAGAAGTCCGCCGCCGACAGCTCCTTCCTCAACGCCGGGGTGAAGGTCGGGGCAAAGGTGGTGCCCGGCTCGATCCGGCGGGACGAGAGCTCGCGCCAGATCGACTTCGTGATCAGTGACGGCTCGCACCAGATTCCGGTCACCTACCGGGGCCTCGTGCCCGACACCTTCACCGACCAGCAGGAGATCGAGGTCATCGTGGAGGGCCGGCTCGGCCGCGACGGCGTCTTCCAGGCCACGGACGTGCTGGCCAAGTGCGGCTCCCGCTACGAGGCCGTTCCCGAGCAGCAGGCCTGAGCCGATGACCCTGCTCGGCCAGTTCGCGCTCTGGGCCGCGTTCCTGCTGGCGCTGTGGACGGCGGCCGTCGGCTTCTCGGGGGCCTGGCGCGGCCGGCCCGAGCTGGTGCGCTCGCTCCGGCGCGCCGTGTACGCCATCCTCGGCGCGCTCCTCGTCGCGAGCGCCGCCCTGTGGTACGGGATCGTCACCCACGACTTCAACATCGAGTATGTCGCGGCGTACACCTCCCGGAACCTGCCCAAGCCCTACCTGATCTCCGCGTTCTGGGCGGGACAGAAGGGCTCGCTGCTCTTCTGGGCGGCGGTGCTCGGGATCTTCTCGGCGCTGGCGCAGGCGCTGACCCCGAAGCGGCACGAGGGGCTGCTGCCCCACGTCGCCGCGGTCACGTCGGTCACCACGGCGTTCTTCATCGCCGTGATGCTCTTCGGGGACAGCCCCTTCGCGCGGCTCCCCTTCACCCCGCCCGACGGGCGGGGACTCAATCCGCAGCTGCAGAACGTCGGGATGGTGCTCCACCCGCCGATGCTCTACCTCGGCTACATCAGCATCACCATCCCCTTCGCCTTCGCCATCGCGGCGCTGCTCTCCCGCCGGCTCGACGCCGGCTGGCTGGGCGCCATCCGCAAGTGGACGCTGGTGAGCTGGCTCTTCCTGTCGGTGGGGATCGTGCTGGGGATGTGGTGGGCGTACGTCGAGCTCGGGTGGGGCGGCTACTGGGCCTGGGACCCGGTGGAGAACGCGTCGTTCCTGCCCTGGCTCACGATGACGGCGTTCCTCCACTCGGTGATGATCCAGGAGAAGCGCGGGATGCTCAAGCGCTGGAACGTGGCACTCATCGTGGCCACGTTCCTCCTCAGCATCTTCGGCACCTTCATCACCCGATCCGGCGTCATCGCGAGCGTGCACAGCTTCGCCCAGTCGGGCGTGGGGTATTTCTTCCTCGCGTTCCTCGTCGCCGCGGGGATCCTCTCGTTCACCCTGCTCTACACCCGGTGGCCGGAGCTCGAGGCGGAGACCCGGCTCGAGTCCACGGTGAGCCGCGAGGCCGCGTTCCTCTTCAACAACCTGCTCCTCGTCGGCATCGCGTTCTCGGTGCTCTGGGGCACGCTCTTCCCCATCCTCTCGGAATGGCTCCAGGGGACCAAGGTCACCGTCGGCCCGCCCTTCTTCAACCGGGTGAACGTGCCGCTCGGCCTGGCCCTGCTGGCGCTCACCGGCATCGGCCCGCTCATCGCGTGGCGGAAGGCCTCGGGCGCGAACCTGCGGCGCCAGTTCGCCGCCTCGGCCACGGTGGGCCTGGCCGTGCTCGCCGCCCTGCTGGCGTCCGGGATGCGGGACGGGTACGCGATCCTCGCACTCACCCTCGCCGCGTTCGTCGCCGGCACCATCGTCCAGGAATTCTGGCGTGGGGTGCGGGCCCGGCAGCGGATGCACGGCGAGGCCGCGCCGCTCGCGCTGCTCCGGCTGGTGGGCCGGAACCGCCGGCGCTACGGCGGGTACATCGTGCACGTCGGGATCGTGATGATGTTCGCGGCCTTCGCCGGGATGGCCTTCAAGGTGGACCAGGAGGCCACGCTCCGGCCGGGCGAGTCGGTGGCGGTCGAAAGCCCCTTCGGCCACACCCTGACCTTCACCCACCTGGGCGTGAGCCAGTACAAGGCGCTCAACCGCATCGTCTCCGCGGCCACGGTGCAGGTGGCGCAGGACGGCCGGTCGCTCGGGGTGATGAAGTCGGAGAAGCGCCAGCACGTGGACAGTTTCGACCGCCCCACCTTCGAGCCCTCCACCGAGGTCGGGATCCGGAGCGGGCTCCGGGAGGACATCTACGTGGTGTACGCCGGCTCGGTCGGGGGCACCGAGCAGGCGGTCTACCGGTTCACCGTCAACCCGCTGGTCTGGTGGGTCTGGTTTGCGGGGTTCGTCCTGGTCATCGGCGCGTTCGTGACGATGTGGCCCGGGGCCTCCGCGCCGAACGAGCGGCGGCAGGCCCAGTCGGGGTACGAAGTTCCGCTCGCCGGGGTCCGCTCGTGAGCCGTCGACTCGACCGGCGCCGGTTCCTCGGACTTGGCGCCGCGGCGCTCGCCGCGTTCGGCACCGCGGCCGGGGCCCAGCAGCCGATGCCGGGCAGCGGGGAGTCGGGCCGGCTCTACGATCCCCGGGCCGCGGGGCGTCCGCGCGACCCGGTGGGCGAAAGTCAGAACGACCCCGGGATCATCGCCATCGAGAAGCAGCTCAAGTGCACCTGCGGCTGCAACCTCGACGTGTACATCTGCCGCACGACCGACTTCACCTGCACCTACAGCCCCGCGCTCCACAAGGAGATCGTGGCGCTCAAGGAGAGCGGCCTCACGGCCGACGAGGTGATCGAGGCCTATCTCGAGAAGTACGGGCCGGAGTTCCGCATGGCCCCGAAGGCGGAAGGGTTCAACCTCGCGGGGTACCTCGTGCCGGGCATCGCGGTGCTCGCCGCGGGGACGATGCTGGCCCTCGTCCTCCGCCGGCGGGCCGCCGTGGCCGCCGCCGAGGGCGCGGGCAGGGCCCCGGGGGCGGGGACGATCGGCGCCCCGGGACGCACCGGGCTGGGCCCGCTCGCGATGCCGTCCGATGCCACGCCGGAAGAGGCGGAGCGGCTGCGGCGGTCCCTGGAGGAGGTGGAGCAGTGATCATCTTCCAGGTGGCAGCGGCACTCCTCCTGGCCGTCGCGGCGCTCTGGGCGGTGCTCGGGCCGCTCTTCCGGCCGGTGGCGCCCGCGTCCGACCCCCTCGATGCCCTGGTGGATCCGCTCGAGACGCCCAAGGGACGCGCGCTCGCGGCGCTCCGGGAGCTCGAGTTCGACCGGGCCACCGGGAAGCTCAGCCAGGCGGACTACGAGCAGCTCACCGCCAAGTATTCCGCGGAGGCGCTCCGGCTCCAGCGCGAGGAGGACGCGCACCAGGCCGCCGGGGCACGGAGCGGCCGCGGGCGCACCCGCACCGACGCGCCGGCATGCCCGACCTGCGGCCCCCGCCCGGAGGCGGACGCGCTCTTCTGCTCCGCCTGCGGGAGCCGGCTCGTCGAAGGGGAGGGGTGTGCCACCTGCGGGTCGGCGCTCACCCCCGGCGCCCGGTTCTGCACCGAATGCGGTGCGGCCGCCGCCGCTTCCGCCACGGCCTGACACCGGGCTCAAGGTCGAAGGAGCCAGCGGAGCCCCACCCCACCCTGCCAGCGCATCACCCCGGTCGTCTCGAACAGCCCATCGGCCGGGTCCTCGTCCTCGAACATGCTCGGCCCCGCGGTGACGCCGCCGCGTGCCACCAGCCGGAGCCGCGCCGCCAGCGGGGCCTCGGCCTGGACGGCGACCCCGACGGCGATCGTCACCCGCGAGTCCTCGTCGGTGACGGACCAGACCTGGATGGTCGGGCCGGCCAGGAGCCGGAGCGACCCCCCGGCGGAGGTCCGGGCCAGGCGGTAGCCGAGACGAGGGACGAGCTCCACGACCGTCGCATCCTGGCCGCCCACACCGACGCCGCCTCCGTCAGGGAGCTCGGCAAAGAGCGCCGCCGGCACGACCTGGAGGCCGAGCTCGGCCCGCCAGCGGGACCAGTCCAGGTCCGCCCGGAGCGCGTACGCCGCACTGGCCGCCTGGCGAAACCGGACCTCCACCTGGCCCTCGGAGACGGCAACGAAGGCCGTGGCGCCGCCGGAAGACGTCGCGGCCGCCGCTTCGAGGGTGAGACCGACCCGCGCCCCTCCCGCCTGCGCCCGAGCCGGCGGTGCGGTTCCCAGCAGCAGCGCGGACAGCAGGAGGAGGGTGGAAGCCGTGGGCATCGGTCCTCCAAGGTGCAGGATCAGTACTTCACGTCGAGCCGGAGCCAGCCGTTCACGGCGCCGTCCCGGAGCAGCACGTAATTGCCGACGGGGTGCGCCTTCACCGCGACCGAGTCGCGGATGGCGAAGCCGATCAGCTCGTCGTTCGTCTTGATCAGCGAGGCGACGGAGGTGAACAGGTTCGCCGTGGTGGTGGCGGCATCCACGATCCGCTTTGCCCCCTCGGGCGTGGTCACCTTCTTGTCCTTCAACCCCTTGTAGTGACGATAGAGGTCGTCCAGCTGCTCGAGCACCTCGCCCACCAGGTCCCGGTTCATCTTGATCTCGCACGCCGTGTCGTCGTCCTCCAGGGCCATGATCATCCAGGCCTTGCCCGGCCACTGGGTCTCGTAGGCGTCCATCTGGGTGCCGGTGAGCACCTGTGCCGTCCCGTACCAGGTGGTGGCGTTCGTGTCCCAGGAGTAGCCGGAGGGGGCGTGCTCGCCCACGCACTGGAGCGACTTGTAGGCCGTCGTGTCCTTGCCGTTCGGGGCCAGGACGTGGAGCTCAAACTCGGGATCGCCCTTCAACCAACTCTCAAACTTCTCCTTGAACTGGCTGAAGTTGAGGGTGAGGTGCTGGTTCGCGAGGCTCGGCAGGGCCCCTCCTCCGTCCGCGGTCCCCCCGCCATCCCCCCCGCCGCAGTCCCAGTCGGCACACTCCGCCAGCTGTACGCCCGCCCGGTCGAAATCGGTCTCCACCGGCACGAGTGCCAGCACGGGGATGTCGGGCGGGGTCACTGGGCTGAGCAGGAGCCGGCGGCCGGTCGGGTCGAAGGCCACCGGGGCCTCGGCGTCGGCGAAAGCGGTGGCCACCAGGTAGTCCGTGCCGCCGGCCCAGGCGGCGCGATGGGCGGCGACGGGGAGGTAGAGCTCGAGCGGGACGGCGGCGTCGGCCTCCGCGCGGAGGGCCGCCTCGGACACCCCGTTGGCGCGGGCCAGCCCCTGCAGGAGGCGGCGATCGGGCCCGGCGAGCAGGCGCTGGAAGTGAACCTTGCCCTCCCGGACCCGCGAGGACGCGAGCGCCCGGTGCACGGCCGCCCGGGTCACGGAATCGGCGAGGCCGCGCGCGACCAGCCGGGTGAGGGCCTCGGCCCGCCGGCGCACCGCCGCATCGGGGACATCCGACGCCTCGAGCGCGGCCGGCCCGCCGGGCGCCGTGGGCGCGGGGTGGTCCTCGCCGCAAGCGGCGGCGACGAACAGGGCGAGCGCGAGCGCCGCCCGGTGGGTGGTGGGGGACATCGGGGCCTCCTGGATCGCGGGGACGCGACGGCAGGCCCAACATCAATGGTGCAGGGATGGTGGATGGAACCGATTTCGCGCCGGAGGGAGCGGGGAACGGGGAGCGGGGAACGGGAACGAGGTGGCGGGACCAGTGGAAAGTGACTATCGGCGTTCACGGCGGAGAGGTGGAGGACTGTTCCCGGCTCCCCGTTCCCCGCTCCCCGGGCTCAGAACTCCATCTGCTGTATCCGCCGCTGCGCCATCCGGAGCGGCAGCAGCGTGGCCACGAGGCAGACCGCGGCCACCAGGCCGAGAGGGAGCGCGAGCGCCGAGGCCGGGATCCCGGAACCGCCGAAGTAGATGCTCCGCAGGTGCCCCACCACCGGCCAGGCCTCGAGCGTGATGACCAGGCCGAGCAGGGCCACCGACGCCATCATGTAGAGCAGGCCGCCGAAGCTGGTGGCGATCTGGGCCGCGTTCTCGGTCTCGAACTGCGGGTAGTACGCCCCGAAGGCGAGCGCCATCGAGCTGAGCGCCAGGGTGAGCAGGGTGATGGTCCCGACGTTCAGGATCATGACGAAGGGACTGGCCTGCAGCAGCACGCTGGTCGTGAACGCGATGCCGAGGGCGAGCACGAGGAGCGGCGCCGTGCCGATCCAGTACTTGCTCCAGAGCATGGCGCGCAGGTCGAGCGGGCTCGACCGGAGGAGCCACATCTGGCGTCCCTCGAGCGACACCGCCGGCAGGATGAGGCGCGCGGCCACGCCGGCCAGCACGAAGCCCGCGAGCGCCTGGTTCACGAAGACGACGAACGTCACCAGGAACTCCGGCACCCGTTCCCCGGTGTAGAGCGGGAGCGCCCGGACGTTGAAGACGAAGACCAGCACGATCACGCCCAGGAGGATGAGCTGGCTCCACTGGGTCGTGTCGCGGAAGAACACCCGGAAGTCCTTCAGCAGGAACTCGCGCCGCGAGGGGGGCATCCACCCCAGGAGCCGGCGGGTCAGGGCATCCCAGCGGGCCCGGCGCACCGGGCGGCCCGCGCCTTCGAGCGCCTTCGAGAAGCCGGAGGCGTAGAACCGGCGGTGGAGGGCGGCGCCGAAGACGGTCATCGCGCCCGCCGTGGACCAGAGCAGGAGCACGGGAAGCGGGTCGCGCACCCGTTCCAGCCAGTTCATCAGCATTTCGCTGGCCCACTCGCTCGGCAGGAGCGGGTGGGTGGGCGCCCGGAGCAGGGTGATGAAGTCGAGCAGGTTGCGGAACCCCTCCGGCCGCGCGAGCTGCTCCGGCTGGATGACCCGGAGGAGCACCACCACGATCACCGCCGCCCCCAGCGCCGCCAGGCTGAGAATGTCCCGCGCGCGCTCGGCCTGGAAGACGTTCACCAGCAGCAGGGTGAGCGCCGCGCCGATGGCGGCGGGAATCAGCGCGAACGGCACCAGCGCCCCGACCGCGACGAGCGGGAAGAAGGGCCCGCCGTCGTACACCACCCCGTAGGCCGTCAGGAGCGGGACGGCCAGCAGGCCCACCATCCACGAGGAGTGGAGGGCGGTCTCGGCCAGCTTCGCGAGGTACAGGGTGAGCCAGTCGAGCGGTGCGGCCACCACCAGGTCGAGGTCCTTCGCCAGGAAGAACGTCGAGAGCGCCGTGATGACGTTGGAGAGCAGCAGGATGAGCAGGAAGGCGAGCAGCGCCACGCTGAGGATCTTGCCCGCCAGCAGGCTGCCGATCTCCTCGACCCCGCGGAAGTACTTGAGGATCCGGTACAGGATCCCGAAGGCGCCGGCCCAGAAGCCGAACCCGAGCACGGCGAGCAGGAGGACCCGGGGCCCGCCGCCCGACTCCTCGCGCCGCATCCGGGCGAGGACGGTGCGCCACTTGGGCTCGAGCAGGCGGATCACGCCGGCCGGGTGCGGCCGGGGCGCCGCCACCGACGGCGCGGTCACGCCTCGAGCACCGCGTCGAGCGACTCCACCGGGGCGGCGCCGGTGAGCTTGAGGAACAACTCCTCCAGGCTCGAGCCGGCGCTGGCGGTCTGGAGCCGCAGCTCCTCCAGCGTGCCGCAGGCCGCGAACCGCCCCCCGAGGATGATCCCGATCCGGTCGCACATCGCCTCGGCCACCTCGAGGGTGTGCGTGCTCATGAGCACCGTGCCGCCCCGATCCACGAAGCGGCGCAGCAGGTCCTTGAGCAGGCGGGCACTCCGCGGGTCGAGCCCCACCATCGGCTCGTCGACCACGATCACCTCGGGCCGGTGCACCAGGGCGCTGGCGATGAGCAGCTTCTGCCGCATCCCGTGGCTGTACGACTCGGTGAGCTCGTCCCGCCAGGGGTCCAGCTCGAAGAGCTCCAGCAGCTCGCCCAGCCGCCGCTCCACGGCGGGCCCGGTCTGCCCGTAGAGCGCGGCGACGAAGCGAAGGAACTCCGCCCCGGTCACCTTGCCGTAGACGTAGGGCCGGTCGGGGATGAAGCCGAGCTTG
>DATIBS010000031.1:0-58335 GCA_035457305.1 Gemmatimonadales bacterium | reverse complement strand
CCAAGGTGCTCGACGATCTCGGGGAGACCGATTCGGCCCTCGTGGTCTACGAACGGGCGGTCTCGTCCGCGCCCATGTGGGACGACTGGATGGATGACATGGCCTTCGCCGTGCCGACGTGGCGGCGGCTCGGGGAGCTGTACGAGGTGCGCGGCGACCGGGCGAGGGCCCTGCACTATTACGGGAAGTTCGTCGAGGCGTGGCGGAAGGCGGACCCGGAGTTCCAGCCCCGCGTGGACGCCGCGAAGGCGCGGATGGCGGCGCTGGCGGGAGAGCCGGGCTAGCGCCGGAGCGCGTCCCGCGCCTCGAGCGCCATCCGGAGTGCCTGCTCCGGCGTACGGGCCAGCACGTTCAGGTGTCCCATCTTCCGGCCCGGCCTGGGCTCCAGCTTGCCGTACAGGTGCAGCTTCGCGCCGGGCCGCCGGAAGACCTCCTCCCACCGCGGCGCTCCCCCCGCCCACAGGTCTCCCAGCAGGTTCACCATCGCCACCGGTGACAGCAGCTCGACGTCACCGAGCGGCAGGCCGCACAGCGTGCGGAGCTGCTGCTCGAACTGGTCGGTGGCGCAGGCGTCGAGGGTCCAGTGCCCGCTGTTGTGGGGCCGTGGGGCCAGCTCGTTGACGCTGAGGGTGCCGCCCGCCACGAACATCTCGACCGCGAGGACCCCGACGTACTCGAGGGCCGCCGCCACGCGGCCGGCCAGGTCGAGCGCATCCGCGGCGAGTCGCGCCGGCACCGTGGCCGGCACCACCGTGGTCTCGAGGATGCCCTCGCGATGGGTGTTCTCCGCCACGGGAAAGGGGCGGAACTCGCCGTCACTGCCGCGGGCCAGCACCACCGACAGCTCGGCCTCGAGCTCGAGCCGCCGCTCCAGCACGCAGGCCACCGACCCGAACCGGGCGAAGGCGTGCTCCAGGTCCGCGATGCAGCCGATCGAGGCCTGGCCCTTCCCGTCATAGCCGAGCCGGCTGGTCTTGAGGAGGGCGGGGGTGCCCACGGCGGCGAGGGCCTCGTGGAGGTCCTCCGCGCGCGTCACCGCCCGGAAGGGGGCGGTGGGAAACCCGCGGTCGCGGAGGAAGGACTTCTCCGCGATCCGGTCCTGCGCGATCGCGACCGCGTGGACCGGCGGTCGCACCGTGACGCGCGCCGCGAGCGACTGCAGGGCATCCGCCGGCACGTTCTCGAACTCGGTGGTGACCGCGGCGCAGGTGCGGGCGAGCTCGGCCAGCGCTGCGGGATCGCCGTACGCCGCCTGGAGGTGCCGGTCGGCCACCTGGCCCGCGGGGCTCAATGGGTCGGGGTCGAGCACGGTGACGCGGTAGCCCATCTCCCGGGCGCGAATGGTGAACATCCGCCCCAGCTGTCCGCCGCCGAGGAGGCCGAGGGTGGCACCGGGCAGGATCATCGCGGGTCGGGAAGGATGGTGCCGAGCACCTTGTCCGTCTGGGCGGCGCGGAAGGCCCGGAGGCGGGCCGCCAGCGCCTCGTCGGTCCGGGCCAGCATGGCCACCGCGAAGAGTCCGGCGTTCTTGGCGCCGGCGGCGCCAATGGCGAAGGTGGCGACCGGCACCCCGCCCGGCATCTGGACGATGGAGAGGAGCGAGTCGAGGCCCTTGAGCTGCTTCGACTCGACGGGCACGCCGAGCACCGGCACCGGGGTCTTGGCGGCGAGCATCCCCGGCAGGTGGGCCGCCCCGCCGGCGCCGGCGATGATGGCGCGGAGGCCCCGCGCCTCGGCCTCCTCCGCATAGTGGTAGAGCAGGTCGGGCGTCCGGTGGGCCGAGACCACCCGGGCCTCGTAGGGCACGCCCAGGTCGCGAAGCACCGCCGCGGCGTGCTCCAGGGTGGGCCAATCGGAGTCCGAGCCCATCACGATCGCGACGAGCGGGGCCGTCATACGGTGGCCCGGGTGCGGTCCATCGTGCCGCGCGCCGCCAGCGCCGACTGGGCCGCCGCCAGCCGCGCGATCGGCACCCGGAAGGGCGAGCAGGACACGTAGTTCATCCCCAGCCGGTCGCAGAACGCCACCGAGGCGGGCTCGCCGCCGTGCTCGCCGCAAATCCCGATCTTGAGGTCCTGCCGGGTGCGCCGGCCCAGCTCGCAGCCCATCTCGACCAGCTTGCCCACCCCTGCCTGGTCGAGCACCTGGAACGGGTCGTCGTCGATGATGCCGTCCTGCAGGTAGGTGGGCAGGAACCGGCCCGCGTCGTCGCGCGAGAGCCCCCAGGTGGTCTGGGTCAGGTCGTTGGTGCCGAAGGAGAAGAACTGCGCCTCGCGGGCGATCTCGTCGGCGGTGAGCGCCGCGCGGGGGAGCTCGATCATCGTGCCCAGCAGGTACGGCACGGTGATCTGGCGCTCGCGGAAGACCTCCTCCGCCACCTGCCGGATGATGAGCGCCTGCTTGCGGAACTCGACCACGGTGGCGATGAGCGGGATCATCACCTCGGGCTGCACCCGGCCCTTGCGCTCGGCCACGGCGCACGCGGCCTCGAAGATCGCCCGCGCCTGCATCGCCGTGATCTCGGGGTGCACGATGCCCAGCCGGCAGCCGCGCAGCCCGAGCATCGGGTTGGCCTCGGCGAGTGCGTGGATCGCGTGGCGGATGTCGGCGGGGTCGCGGCCCGCTTCGCGCGCGAACGCCTGGAGTTCCTCCTCGTCCTTGGGCAGGAACTCGTGCAACGGCGGGTCGAGCAGGCGGATCGTGACCGGGAAGCCCTCCATCGCGCGGAAGATCGCCTCGAAGTCGGTGCGCTGCATCGGCAGGAGCTTCGCGAGCGCCCGCTCGCGTCCCGGCACGTCGGCGGCGAGGATCATCTCCCGCATCACCGCGAGCCGGCCGCCCTCGAAGAACATGTGCTCGGTGCGGCAGAGGCCGATGCCCTCGGCGCCGAAGTCGCGGCCGCGATGGGCGTCGGCCGGAGTGTCGGCGTTCACCCGCACCCGCAGGGTCCGCATCCGGTCGGCCCAGCCCATCAGGCGGGTGAACTGCCCCGAGAGCTCCGGCGGCTTGAGGGCCGCCCGGCCGGCGAACACCCGGCCGGTGGCGCCGTCCACCGTGATCCACTCCCCTTCCCGGAGGGTGCGGCCATTCACGGAGAAGATGCCCGCGGCCTCGTCCACGATGATGGCCTGCGCGCCCGCCACGCAGGGTTTCCCCATCCCGCGGGCCACCACAGCGGCGTGGGAGGTCATCCCGCCTCGCGCCGTCAGGATCGCCTTCGCCACCACCATCCCGTGGAAGTCCTCCGGGCTCGTCTCGCGCCGGACCAGGATGACCGCCTCGCCCTTCCGGCCCAGCTCCTCGGCGCGGTCGGCCTCGAAGACCACCGCGCCGGACGCCGCCCCCGGGGAGGCGGGGAGGCCGGTGGCCAGCAGGTCGAGCTCCGACGCCCCGTCGATGGTCGGGTGGAGCAGCTGGTTGAGGTCGTTGGGCGGGATCCGGGCGACCGCCTCCTCCTCGCTGATCAGGCCCTCCTCCACCATCTCCACGGCGCAGCGCACCGCGGCGTGGCCCGAGCGCTGCCCGCGCCGGGTCTGCAGCATGTAGAGCCGGCCGCGCTCGATGGTGAACTCCATGTCCTGCACGTCGCGGAAGTGCCGCTCCAGCACGCGCGCCATCCGGTCGAGCTCGGCGTACGCCTCGGGCATCCCCTGGCGCAGGTCCTCGACCGGGTGCGGCGTCCGGATGCCGGAGACGACGTCCTCGCCCTGGGCGTTGAGCAGGTACTCCCCGTAGAGCCGCCGCTCGCCGGTGGACGGGTCGCGGGTGAAGGCCACGCCGGTGCCCGAGTCCTCGCCGAGGTTGCCGTACACCATCGTCACGATGTTCACCGCCGTGCCCATCGTGTCCGGGATGTCGTGCAGTTTCCGGTAGTCGATGGCGCGCTTGGTGTTCCAGCTCTCGAAGACCGCGGCGATGGCGCCCCAGAGCTGGTCGGTCGGATCGTTGGGGAAGGGCTTGCCCGACTGCTGCTCGGCCAGGTGCTTGAAGTCGCGCACCACCGCCTGGAGCACTTCGAGCGGCAGGTCGATCTCGCGAGTCGCGCCGGTGCGGTGCTTCGCCGTCTCCAGCAGGTCGTCGAAGGGCCGCTTGGGGAGGTCGAAGACCACGGCGGCGTACATCTGCACGAACCGCCGGTAGCTGTCCCAGGCGAACGCGGGGTTGCCGCTCAGCCGGGCCAGGCCCTCGACGGTGGCATCGTTGAGGCCCAGGTTGAGGATCGTCTCCATCATGCCCGGCATCGAGACCGCCGCGCCGGAGCGCACCGACACCAGGAGCGGATTCTCCCGACCGCCGAACGCCTTGCCGGTGGCCGCCTCGAGCCGCTGGAGCGCGGCGTCCACCTCGTGCCGGAGCCGGGGAGGGAAGGAGTGCCCCCGGAGGTAGGCGATGCAGAGGGTGGAGGCGATGGTGAAGCCGGGCGGGACGCTGATGCCGAGGTTCGTCATCTCGGCCAGGCCCGCCCCCTTGCCCCCGAGCACGTCCTTCATCGCGGCCGAGCCGTCCGCCCGACCCTGGCCGAAGAAGTAGACGAGCGGGGTGGTCGAGGCGGTCATGCGGGGGTCTCCACGAGCGGGGCGGCATGACGCCGCCGGGCGAAGTCATCGGGCTCGGGCGTGGGATACGCGCCCGAGAAGCAGGCGTGGCACCAGGAGTTCCGCGAGCCCGCGGCGCGCAGCATCCCCTCGAGGCTGAGGTAGCCGAGGCTGTCCACGCCCAGGTAGGCGCGGATCTCCTCCACCGAGTGCGTGGCGGCGATGAGCTCGCCCCGCGTGGGGGTGTCGATCCCGTAGTGGCAGGGGCCGGTGATGGGCGGCGAGGCGAGCCGGAGGTGCACCTCCCGGGCGCCGGCGCCGCGGATCATCTGCACCAGTCCCTTGCTGGTGGTGCCGCGGACGAGGGAGTCGTCCACCACGACCACCGACTTGCCGGCGATGACGTCGCGCACCGGGTTGAACTTGATCTTCACCTTCGCCACCCGGAGCGCCTGGGTCGGGTTGATGAAGGTGCGCCCGACGTAGTGGTTCCGGATCAGGCCGTGCTCCAGCTTCACGCCCGAGACGTCGGCGAAGCCGAGCGCCATGGCGTTCGAGCTGTCGGGCACGGAGAACACCACGTCCGCGCCGGCCACCGGGTGTTCGCGCGCCAGCTCCCGGCCGAGGTCCCGGCGGACCCGGTCCACGCTCTCGCCGAAGACGGTGCTGTCGGGCCGCGCGAAGTACACCAGCTCGAACACGCAGCGGCTCACCGGCCGGCGGCCGAGCGGGGCGAGGTCCTCCACCCGCCCGTCCACCAGGCGCACGAAGTCGCCCGGCTGGAGCTCGCGGATCACGGTGGCCCCGACCAGGTCGAGCGCGCAGGTCTCCGAGGCGGCCACCACCCCGTTGCCGAGCCGGCCCAGCACCAGGGGCCGGAAGCCCCGCCCGTCCACCGCCGCGTAGACCTCGCGCCCCACCGAGATGACGAGGGTGTACGCACCCTCCACCGCCTCGAGCGCCTCCCGGATCTGGGCCTCGGGGGTGGCTTGCTTCGACCGGGCGATCAGGTGGATCAGCACCTCGGTGTCGCTGGAGGAGGTGAAGATGCTCCCCTCCGCCACCAGCCGCTCCTTGATGGCCATCGCGTTGACGAGGTTGCCGTTGTGCGCCAGTGCGAGCGGCCCGTGCCGGTAGTTGACCAGCTGGGGCTGCGCGTTGGCGAGCACCGAACTGCCGGCGGTGGAGTACCGGGTGTGGCCGATGGCGGTGTCGCCGCCGAGCCCCGCGAGGGCCGCGGGGTCGAGCACGTCGGACACCAGCCCCATCCCGCGGGTCGCGCGGGCCTTGTCGTCGTCGCCGATCGCGACGATGCCCGCGCTCTCCTGCCCCCGGTGCTGCAGGGCGTAGAGCCCGAGGTACGCGATCCGCGCCGCTTCCGGCACGCCCGAGACGCCGATCACACCGCACATGTCGTCGCTACCGTGTCCGTCTCCCCCGACCGACGAGGTCGAAGGTCGAAGGTCGAAGGTCACTCGCCCGGGGCCCGCAGCCGGCGTGGGATCCCCTGGTCATGCAGCTCGCGGAGCCGTGCCGCCGGCCAGGCGTGGCGCCCGGCGTCCGTGATGATCGCGAACTCGCCGCCGGGGCCCGCCACGGCCCCCGCGACGTGGGCCGGCACGCCGTGCTCGCGGGCGAGCTCGAGCAGCGCGTCGAGATCGCCCGGCCGGCAGCTCACCACCGCCCGTGCGCCGTCCTCGCCGAAGAGCAGCGCCTCGTCGGGGACGCCGGCCGCGTAGCCGCGGAGGTCGAGGTCGGCCCCGAGCGCGGCGTCGGCGTAGGGCCCGCCGATGGCCGCCTCCGCCGCCGCGACCGCGAGGCCGCCCTCGCTGCAGTCGTGCGCCGAGCGGAGCAGCCCGCCCTCCGCCCCGGCCACCAGCAGCCGCTGCAGCCGGTGCTCCGCCTCGAGGTCCACCGGGGCGGGCGCGCCGCCGGTGAAGTCCCGCAGCACCACCCAGTAGGCCGAGCCCCCGAGCGCCCCCCTGGTCCGGCCGAGCACGACGATCCGGTCGCCGGCGGCGCGGAAGTGGCTGGGGACGCGGTCCTCGACCCGGCGCAGCAGGCCCACCATGCCGACGGTGGGCGTGGGGTCCACCGCGCCGGTCGGGCTCTCGTTGTAGAGGCTCACGTTCCCGCCGGTGACCGGGGTGCCGAACGCGCGGCAGGCCTCGGCGATGCCGCGGCATGCCTCCCGGAACTGGAAGAACACCTCCGGCTTCTCCGGGTTCCCGAAGTTCAGGCAGTCGGTCACGCCGAGCGGCTCGGCCCCGGTGCAGGCCACGTTGCGAGCCGCCTCGGCCACGACGTGCTTCCCCCCCTCGTAGGGGTCGAGCGCCACGAGGCGGCTGTTGCAGTCCACCGTCACCGCCACCCCCAGGCTGGTGCCGGGGACGTGGAAGACGCCGGCGTCGCCCCCCGGGCCGAGGACGGTCGCGGCGCGGACGGTGGAGTCGTACTGCTCGTAGACCCACCGCTTGCTGGCGATGTCGGGCCAGTCGAGCAGCCGCTCCAGGGCGGCGTGCAGGTCCACCGGGGCGGGGGCGGGCCGGGCCGCCCGGCGGGCCGCCGCCTCGGGCGCCTCGCGGGCCTCGGGCTCGTAGACGGGGCAGTCGTCCACGAGGCGCTGGCCGGGAATGCAGGCGACCACGAGGTCGCCGTGGCGCACCCGGAACATCCCGTCATCGGTCACCTGTCCGATCGGGGTCGCCTCCAGCTCCCACTTCGCACAGGCCGCGCGCACCGCGTCCACCTTGCCGGGTTCCGCCACCACCAGCATGCGCTCCTGCGACTCGCTGAGCAGGATCTCGTACGGGGTCATGCCCGGCTCGCGGGTCGGGACCAGGGCGGTGTCGATCTCCACCCCCACGCCGCCGCGGGCCGCCATCTCCGCGGACGAGCTGGTGAGCCCGGCCGCGCCCATGTCCTGGATGGCCACTGCGAGGCCGGACTGGATGAGCTCCAGCGTGGCCTCGAGGAGCAGCTTCTCGGTGAACGGGTCGCCGACCTGGACCTGCGGACGCCGGGCCTCGCTCCCCTCGGAGAGCTCCTCGGAGGCGAAGCTCGCGCCGTGGATCCCGTCCCGGCCGGTCCGGGCCCCCACGGTGAGGAGGACGTTGCCGACCCCTTCGGCCTTCGCGCGCATCAGCTCCTCCTCGCGGAGGAGCCCGACGGCCATCGCGTTCACCAGCGGGTTGCCGGCGTAGCCGGGGGCGAAGTTCACCTCGCCGCCCAGGGTCGGGACCCCGACGCAGTTCCCGTAGTCCCCGACGCCCTTCACGACCCCGGCGAAGAGATAGCGGTTCCGCGCGTCGTCCAGCGGGCCGAAGCGGAGGCTGTTGAGCACCGCCACCGGCCGCGCGCCCATGGTGAAGACATCGCGCAGGATCCCCCCCACGCCGGTGGCCGCGCCCTGGTAGGGCTCGACCGCGGAGGGGTGGTTGTGCGACTCGATCTTGAACGCCACCGCCCAGCCCGCGTCCAGCCGCAGCACGCCGGCGTTCTCGCCGGGACCCTGGAGCACGCGCGGGCCGGTGGTGGGGAAGGTCCGGAGGACCGGCTTCGAGTGCTTGTAGGAGCAGTGCTCCGACCAGAGCGCGGAGAACACCCCGAGTTCGGCCAGGGTCGGCGTGCGGCCGAGCATCCCCTCGATGCGCTCGTACTCCAGGGCGTTCAGGTTGTGCTCCGCCACGAGGGCGGGGGTCACGGGCGGGTCCCCGGGGAAGGGCACCGCGGCCTCGCGGAGGTCGGCGGTGCGGGTCACGCGCCCTTCTTCGAGCTCAGGGCCCGGCGCACGTCGGCGACGACGCGGCCGAGCACGTTGTCCGCGGCCCGGCGGTGCAGCAGTTCCAGTTCGCCCGGGTCGAGCCACACCCCCTGGCAGTCGGGGCAGCGGTCCACCTGCACCCCCTCGACGTCCACGGTGCCGAGGTCGGCCCCGCACTTGGGGCACTTCATGTAGTGGGTGCGGCGCTCCGCGGCCTCGCGTTCCGCCAGCATCTGGGCGTGGAGCTTCTGCCGGAGCTCCAGGTCGCGCTGGGCGAAGTACTCGTCCTCGTTCTGGCTGGGCTTGTCGATCCTGGTCATCATCGGTCCTCAGCGCGCGCCGGCGGGCGCGGCGGCGAGCGAAGTGAAGAAGCCGGCGCCTTCGGCGGCGCCGAGCAGGGAGTGATCGGCCCGGTCGGGGTGCGGCATGATGCCGACGACGGTGCCGCCCTCGTTGGCGATGCCGGCGATGTCCCGCACCGAGCCGTTGGGGTTGTCGAGGTAGCGGAGGACCACGCGGCCCTCGGCCTCGAGCCGGTCGAGCGTGGCGGGGTCGGCGGCGTACCGCCCCTCGCCGTTCGCCACCGGCATCCGCACGATGGCGCCGGGCTCGTAGGCCGAGGTGAACGGCGTGCCGGTCTGCTCCACCCGGCAGCGGACCGGGCGGGAGGTGAAGGCCAGGCCCGCGTTCCGGAGCAGGGCACCGGGCAGCAGGCCCGCCTCGCAGAGGATCTGGAAGCCGTTGCAGATGCCGAGCACCGGCCCGCCCTCCCGGGCGAATGCCTGCACCGCGGTCATCACCGGGCTGAACCGGGCGATGGCCCCGGCACGGAGGTAGTCGCCGTAGCTGAACCCACCGGGCAGCATGACGGCGTCGGCCCCGCCCAGGGTGGTGTCGCGGTGCCAGACGTAGAAGGCATCCGCGCCCGCCCGCTCCACGGCGTGGAACACGTCCTGTTCGCAGTTGCTGCCGGGAAACCGGACCACCGCGACGCGCCGCATCAGCCCTCCACCTCGATCTCGTAGTCCTCGGTGACCGGGTTGGCGAGGAGCCGGTCGCACATCGCGCGCGCCGCCTCGCGCGCCTGCGCCGGGCCGGCGGCCTCGACGCCGAGCTCGATAGCCTTGCCGACCCGCACCTCGCGCACCCCGGCGAAGCCGAGGGCCCCGAGGGCGTGCTCCACCGCCTGGCCCTGGGGGTCGAGCAGGCCGGTGCGGGGGATGACGCGGACGTGGACGCGATAGGTCATGCGGGGATCTCCGGGGCCGGGCCGTCGTCGTCGTGCCGCTCCAGCCACCCGAGGATGGCGGCGCGGATGATGCCGTAGGCGGCGTAGGCGAGGCCGAGGGGAAAGAGGAACTCGCGCGGCGCGAGCAGGGCGCCGCCAAGGATCACCAGGTGGAGCAGGAGGCCCAGGATCCCCTTCCGCGACCGGAGGCCGAGGGGCGGGAACTTGGGGTAGGGGATGGAGCTCACCATGAGCGCGCCGAGCACCAGCATCAGGAACGCCAGCCCCTGCTGGTTGAACTGCAGGTACCGGAGGCTCTCGTGGTACACCTCCGTCTGGGTGAACGGGAAGTACACCGCGAGGGTCATTCCGGCACTCGGCGACGGGAGCCCGCGGAACCAGCCGCCGGTCGTCGGCGCCTTGGTGAGCGCCGCGACATTGAACCGCGCGAGCCGGATGGCCGCGGCCACGACGTAGAGGAAGCAGAGGACCCAGCCGAAGCGCCCCACGCTGGCGAACTCCAGGTGGTACATGATCAGGGCGGGGGCCACCCCGAAGCTGGTGAGGTCCACCAGCGAGTCGAGCTCCGCGCCGAACCGCGTGCCGGTGCCGGAGAGGCGCGCCACCCGCCCGTCGAGCATGTCGAGCACGCCGGCGAAGACGATGAACCACCCGGCCCAGAGGAAGTTCCCCTGCGCCGCCGAGACGATGGCCCACATCCCGAAGAAGAGGTTGCCCAGGGTGAAGGCGCTCGGGAGCACCACCACCACGCGCCGGGGCGGCCGGGGCGCCGCGCTCACGCGGGCCACTCCGCGATGACGGTCTGGCCGGCGCGGGTGCGGTCCCCCTCGCGCACCCGCGGCGTCGTGCCCGGCGGGAGGAAGACGTCGACCCGGGAGCCGAACCGGATGAGGCCCATGCGCTCTCCCTGTCGGGCCGCCTGGCCCGGCTGGTGGTCGGTGACGATCCGCCGCGCCACCAGGCCGGCGATCTGCCGGACCAGCACCCGGCCGTGGGCCGTCTCGAGTCCGATCGAGCACTGCTCGTTCTCGAGGCTCGCCTTCTCCCCGGCGGCGTTCACGAAGCGGCCGGCCACGTAGCGCCGGAAGGCCACCGTGCCGTCGGCCGGGTACCGGTTGACGTGGACGTCGAAGACGTTCATGAAGATCGAGATCCGCCGGGCGGTCCCGCCGAGGAACTCCGGCTCGTGGATCTCGCGCACGCTCACCACCAGGCCGTCGGCGGGCGCGAGCACCAGGCGGTCGCCCCGCGGCCCGGGACGCGCCGGGTCGCGGAAGAACGCCACCACCCACACGGCGACGGGGAGCCACGCCAGCGCAGCGGGCCAGAGGCGGAACGCGGCCAGGGCGCCCAGGATGACCCAGGCCGCGAGGATGAAGGGCCGCCCCTCCGGTGCGACGCGCATCAGGCGAATTCCGGCAGGGGGTGGCCGGTCAGGCGCTCGTAGGCCTCGAGGTACCGGCGGCTGGTGGCCTCGACCACCTCGGGATTCAGGGCCGGGGGCGGCGCCTCCCCGTCCCATTCCCCGGCCTCCCGCAGGGCCTCGAGGTGGTCCCGGAGCGGCTGCTTGTCGAAGCTCGGCTGGCTTCGCCCGGGGACGTAGCGGTCGGCCGGCCAGAACCGGGAAGAATCGGGCGTCAGCACCTCGTCGATCAGGCGCACCCGGTCGAGGGCGCCGATCCCGAACTCGAACTTGGTGTCGGCGATGAGGATCCCGCGGGCGGCGGCGTGGGCGCGGCCGGCCTCGTACACCCGGAGGCTCAGGTCCCGGAGGGTCGCGGCGTGCTCCTCGCCGAGCGCCGCGGCCATCGTGGCGAAGGGGACGTTCTCGTCGTGGCCCGCTTCCGCCTTCGTGGCGGGGCTGAAGACCGGCGGCTCGAGCCGGGCGCTCTCTACCAGCCCGGCGGGCATCGGCTCGCCGGCCAGGGTCCCGCGCGCCGCGTATTCCCTCCAGGCACTCCCCGCGAGGTACCCGCGCACCACGCATTCGAAGGGGAAGGGCTCGGTGGCGCGCACCAGCATCGCACGGCCGGCCACCTGCCCGCGGTGCGGCGCGAGCTCCGGCACCCGCTCGAGGATCTCCCCCACGTCGGCGGTCACGTAATGCGAGGCGACGATGCCCGCCAGATGCTCGAACCAGAACGCGCTCAACTGGGTGAGCACCGCGCCCTTCCGGGGGATGGGCTCGGCCATCACCACGTCGAAGGCGCTCACCCGGTCGCTCGCCACGAGGAGCAGCAGCCCCTGGCCCGCGTCGTACACCTCGCGGACCTTGCCGCGCCGGACCAGCGGCAGGGGCAGGTCGCTCCGGAGGAGGACGGTCATACCGTCACCTCCGTGCGCTCGGCCGGCGCCGCGTGGGCCTGGGCCCGCGACCGGAGCGGCGCCCAGTACTCGCCGAGGAACTCGTCCACCTGCTCCGGGCTCCGCCCCACGTAGCGCGCGGGCTCGAGCTCGGCCGCCAGCGCGCCGGCGGAGAGCCGGGCGAAGGCGGGGTCGGTCGCGAGGCGCTCCATCAGGTCGTTCCGCGACCCCGACGCCACCGCCTCCGCCACCGCCAGGCTGTGCCGGCGCACCACCTCGTGCAGGGCCTGGCGGTCGCCCCCCGCCTGCACGCCGAGCATCAGCCAGCGTTCCGTGGCCATGAACGGCATCTGCGCGTCCACCGCGCCGCGGATCACCGGCTCCCGCACCTCGAGGCCGGCCGCGACGTTCGCCGCCAGCACCAGGATGGCGTCGGCGGTGAGGAAAGCCTCCGGCAGGACCACACGCCGGTTGGCGCTGTCGTCGAGCGTCCGCTCCAGCCACTGGTTGGCCGCGGTGTGCGCCGCATTCGCCTGCAGCCCGATCACGAAGCGGGCCAGCCCGCAGATCCGCTCCGCCCGCATCGGGTTCCGCTTGTACGCCATCGCGCTCGAGCCGATCTGCTCGCTCTCGAACGGCTCGAGCAGCTCGCCCTCGTGCTGGAGGAGGCGGAGGTCGCTCCCGAACTTGGCGGTGCTCTGCGCCAGCCCGGAGAGCGCGTCGAGCACCAGGCTGTCCTGCTTCCGGCTGTAGGTCTGCCCCGACACGGGGAAGACCCGGGGGAGGCCGAGCTTTTCCGCGACCCGCCGCTCGAGCTCGCGCACCCGGCCATGGTCGCCCGCGAAGAGCTCGAGGAACGACGCCTGGGTGCCGGTGGTGCCCTTGCACCCCCGGAGCCGGAGCGTCTCGAGCAGGTGCACCAGCGCCTCGACGTCGAGCGCCAGGTCCTGCATCCACAGGGTGGCCCGCTTGCCCACGGTGGTGAGCTGGGCCGGCTGGAAGTGGGTCCAGGCGAGGCAGGGGAGCGCCCGCCACCGCGTGGCGAAGCCGGCGAGCGCGTCCTGCACCGCGAGCGCCCGGCCGAGGAGGAGCCGCAGGCCGTCCTGCATCAGCAGGACGTCCGCATTGTCGGTGACGAACGCGCTGGTGGCGCCGAGGTGGAGGTAGGGCCGGGCGGCGGGGGCCTGGTCGCCGTAGGCGTGGACGTGGGCCATGACGTCGTGCCGGAAACGCCGTTCGTAGGCCGCCGCGGCGGTGAGGTCGGCGTCGTCGAGGTGGGCCCGCATCTCCGCCAGCGCGGCCTCGGGGATGTCCAGCCCCAGCTCCCGCTCCGCCTCGGCCAGTGCGAGCCAGACCCGGCGCCACCGGCCGATGCGGTGGGCCTCGCCCCAGAGCCGCTGCATCGCGGGGGAGGCGTAGCGGGTGCCGAGCGGGGAGCGGTAGCGGTCGGTCGTCACCGGCGCACCAGGTCGGTGTAGGTGTAGCGGCCGCCGCGCTCGAGGTAGAGCCGGAACGCGGTGCCGGTGCGGAGCCCGTCGAGGAACTCGCGGACCTCCTCGGCGGCCGTGACGGGGGCCCGGTTGATCGCCACGATCACGTCGCCCTCGGCGACCCCCACCTGCTCGGCGATCGCGGGGCTGATCCGCACCACGAGCGCGCCCTGCTCGGCGCGCAACCGGCGTTCGGCCCGGATCTGCGGGGTCACCGTCACGAGGTCGATGTCCTGCCGGAGCCGGATCCGCTCGGCGGTGACCGTGGGCAGGTCGCCGCTCACCAGCCGTCGCGTCACCGTCCGGTTCCCCTCCCGCACGCCGAGCAGGACGCTGTCCCCCACGTGCAGGTCGAGCTTCACCGCCTCCCAGTCGAGGAAGTTCCGCAGGGGGCGCCCGTTCGCCTCGACCAGCACCGCGCTGGGGCCGAGTCCCGCCCGGGCGCCCGGCCCGCCCGGCGCCACCGAGCGCACCACCACGCCGCCCTGGCTCTTCCATTCGCCCATCGCGTCCGCCCCTGCCACCTCCACCCCGGTCCACGCCCTCCGGACCCGGCCGTTCCGCACGATCTCGTCGGCCACGCGGAGCGCGCGCTCGATCGGGATCGCGAAGCCGAGCCCGATGGAGCCGCCGCTCTGGGAGAAGATCGAGGAGTTCACTCCCACGACCTCGCCCAGCGCGTTCACCAGCGGTCCGCCCGAGTTGCCGGGGTTGATCGCCGCGTCGGTCTGGATCATGTCGAGGTAGAGCCCCGACTGGTCACGGCTCGGCAGGATGTTCCGCCCGGTGGCGCTCACCACGCCGGCCGTCACGGTGGGCTCCGAATTGCCCAGCAGGTAGCTGTAGGGATTGCCCAGCGCCACCACCCACTCGCCGGTGAGGAGGTCGGTGCTCCGGCCGACCGGGGCGGTGGCGAATTGGCGCCCCTCCACCCGCAGCACCGCGATGTCGGTGGTCGGGTCCTCGCCCACGACCGTGGCCGGCAACTCGGTGCCATCGCGCAGGGTCACCACCACCGACTCCGCCCCGGCCACCACGTGCTGGTTCGTCACGACGATGCCGTCGGGCCGCACGATGAAGCCGGTGCCGAAGCCCTGCACCACCTGGTCACGGGCCTGGGGGATGAAGAAGAAGTCGAACGGGGACTCGGCCCGGCGGCGGCGGGCCGACACCGAGATCGAGACGACGGCGGGGCTCACCCGCTCCACCGCCTGCACGATGGCCGTGCGCCGCGTGGCGTCCACCTGGGCGGTGGCGGCGGCGGCGGTCGGGCGGGGCGGGGTGGTGACGGGATTCTGGCTGTCGGCCGAGCCCCCGCCGCAGGCGCCCAGGACGGCCACGGCGAACGCCACCATGCCGCGCCGGTGGGCGCGGGCGGGACGGCAGGCGGTCGGGCTCGGCGTCACGGTCGGGTGTCCTCGTGGGGCGCGAGATAGTCGTCGTGGTCGTAGCGCGCGGCCACGAACCAGAGTCCCTGCGGCGGCGCCGGCGGGCTCGTGTCCTGGTTGTCGCGCGCCGCGAGCAGCCGGGCCACGTCGGCCACCGGCCGGCGGTCCAGCCCCGCGTCCACCATCGTGCCGACGAGCATCCTCACCATGTGATGGAGGAAGCGGTCGGCCGCCACCTCGAACCGCCAGCCCCGCTTGTCGGGCCGGGAGGTCCACCGCGCCACCGTCAGCCGGCAGCGGTAGTGCGGCTTGGGCTCGCCCCGGGCGGCGAACGCACTGAAATCGTGCTCGCCCAGGACGGCGTCCGCCGCGGCCGCCAGCCGCGCGCCATCGAGCGGCCGTCCCAGCGCCCACTCCCACCGCCGGCGGAAGGGGGAGGCCGCGGCCTCGTCGGTGCCGACATCGTAGCGGTAGGCGCGCTCCCGCGCCGATTTCCGCGCGTGGAATCCCGGCCGCATCGCGTCCACCCGCGCCACCCAGCAGTCCCGCGGCAGCAGCGCATTGAGCGCGCGTCGGAGCGTCGCGTCCTCCCACGCCGCCGGCATGGTGCAGCTCACCCCCATCCCGAGGGCGTGCACCCCGGTGTCGGTGCGGCCTGCGGCGTGCGCCACGATCCGGTGCCCGGCCAGCCGCTCGAGCACCCGCTCCACCTCGGCCTGGACGGTGCGGCCCTCCGCCTGCCGCTGCCAGCCGACGAAGCCGCTGCCGTCGTACTGGAGGGTGAGGAGGTAGGTCCGCGCCATCGCGGGCGGAATCTACCCCGGTTCGCGGGTCCGCGGCAAGCGTCGCAACTCGTTGTCAGATTTGACAGAAGGGCCGTTTCTCTGGTACGCTTCCCCGGTCGCGCCCGCCCCGGGCCAGCCGCCCCGCCGACCGCTTCGACCCGCCCCCGACGATCGTGACCGAACCGCTCACCTTGGCCTTGCGGCGCCTGGCCGCGCAGCAGGAACTCACCGCCGACGAAACCGCGGCCGCGCTGGGCATGCTGATGTCCGGGGCGGCGTCCCCGGCCCAGGCGGCGGGATTCCTGCTCGGTCTCCGGATCCGGGGCGAGACTCCGGCGGAGGTCGCCGGGGCCGCGCGCGCGATCCGCGAGGTGATGGTGCCGGTTGCGTATCCGGCGCCCGGGCGCCTGGTGGACACCTGCGGCACCGGAGGCGGTCGGGTCACCACGATCAACCTCTCGACCGCCGCCGCCTTCGTCGTGGCCGCCGCCGGGGTGCCCGTGGCGAAGCACGGGAATCGGAGCCATACCTCCCGCTCCGGGTCGGCGGACGTGCTGGAGGCGCTCGCGATCCGGCTGGACCTTCCGCCCGGACGGTCGGGTGAACTGCTCGAGACGGCCGGCCTCGCCTTCCTGTTCGCCCCCGCGCACCATCCGGCGATGCGCCACCTGGCGCCGGTGCGCCGCGACCTCGGCGTGCCCACGGTGATGAACCTGCTCGGGCCGCTGGCAAACCCGGCCGGGGTGCGCCGCCAGGTGGTCGGCGTGGCCGACGCCGCCCGGGCCCCGGTGATCGCCGGGGCACTCCACCTGCTCGGGACGACGCACGCGCTGGTGGTGCACGCGGAGGTCGGAATGGACGAGATCAGCCCTGCGGGGATGACCCGGGTCTGGGAAGTGCGCGAGGACGGCGTCGAGGCGTGGGAGTTCGACCCGTCCCGTCACGGCCTCGATGCCGGGCTGGACGGACTCGAGGGCGGGACACCGGGGGAGAACGCCCGCCGCATCGAGCGGCTCTTCGAGGGGCGCGGCCAGCCAGCGCTCCGCGCGGCGGTGCTGCTCAACGCGGCGGCGGCGGTGTACGTGGCGGAGGACGGCGGCGACTGGGACGACGCGGTGGGCCGGGTGGCCCGCGCCCTCGACGAGGGGCACGCGCGGGGCAAGCTGGAGGAACTGCGCCGGCTCAGTACTTCCGGATGACGCCCACGACGACCCCGTGGATCAGCACGTCGGACTCGCGGACCCGGAGCGGCTGCACCGCGGCGTTGGCCGGCTGCAGCCGGATCCACCCGCCCGACTCGCGGTAGAACCGCTTGACCGTCGCTTCCGCGCCGTGCACCAGGGCGATGACCATCTCGCCGTTGTCGGCGGTCTGCCGGCCGTGCACCACCACGAAGTCGCCGTCCTGGATGTGGTCGTCGATCATGGAGTCGCCCCGGACCTTGAGGGCGTAGTTCGGCCCGCCCCGCGGGAGCATCGCATCGGGGACGGCGAGGGTCTCCCCGTGCATGACGCTCTCGATCGGGGTGCCCGCCGCGACCGTGCCGAGGAGCGGCAGCTCCACCGCACCGGCCAGGCCCCCGGGCGGCATCAGCTCGATGCCCCGGCTCTCGTTGTACTGCCGGCGGATGTAGCCCTTGCGCTCGAGGTTGGTCAGGTGCTCGTGCACCGTGGCGAGGGACTGGAAGCCGAAGTGCTCCGCGATCTCCTCGAAGCTGGGCGCGTAGCCGTGCTTATCGACGAAGGTCTGGAGAAAGTCGAGCAGTTCGCTCTGCCGCTTGGTGAGTGGCATCGTGGCCTCGGCCGGGCAGGTGACCAAATGGAACCCGAATGAACCTACCCGAAGAGCAGCCGAAGGGCAAGCCGGTGAGCCTGACCGAGATCCTCGAGCGCACCCGGCGCGACCTGGCGGACCGGCGGCCGGACTACCGGCGCCTCGAGGCCGCGGCGCTCGCGGCACCGCCGCCCCCGGGATTCGCCGCCGCGCTCCGCGGGGAACGCGTGGCCCTCGTGGCCGAGGTGAAGCGGCGGAGCCCTTCGGGCGGGAGCATCGCCGAGCATCTCGACCCGGCGGCCCAGGCCGCGGCCTACGAGGAGGGCGGGGCGGCGGCGATCTCGGTGCTCACCGACGCGCCCTTCTTCGGAGGCTCCCTCGAGGACTTGCGGCGGGTGGCGGACCGGGTGGCCCGGCCGGTGCTCCGGAAGGACTTCATCCTCGACGAGCGCCAGGTGCTCGAGGCCCGCGCGTCGGGCGCAGCGGCGGTGCTCCTGCTGGTGCGGGCGCTTCGCCCGCCGCGCCTCCGGGCGCTGCTGCGCCTGGCCGGTGACCTCGGGCTCGAGGTGCTGGTCGAGGCGCACGGGGAGGGGGAGCTCGACGCGGCGCTCGAGAGCGAGGCCCGGGTGGTGGGCGTGAACAGCCGCGACCTCGACAGCTTCCTGATCGACACGGAGCGGGCGTGGCGACTCCTCCCGCGCATCCCGGCGGACCGGGTGGCGGTGGCGGAGAGCGGCATCGCGGGGCGGGACGACGTCGAGCGTGCGGCCGAGGCGGGCGCGGATGCCGTGCTCGTCGGCACCGCCCTGTCCGCCAGCGCGACGCCGGCGGAGCTGGCGCGGCAGCTGGCCGCGGTGGGTCGGCGTGGGCGCTGAGGCCAAGATCTGCGGGCTCACGCGGCCCGCCGACGCGGCGTTGGCCGCGGCCGGCGGGGCGGCGTACCTTGGAGTGGTGTTCGCCGGCGGGCCACGCGCCGTGTCGGCCGCCACCGCCCGGGAGATCGTCCTCGCGGCGGCGCCGGTGCCCGTCCTCGGGGTATTCGGCGCGGCCGCGGTGGGTGATATCCTTCGGACGATCCGTGCCGCCGGGCTCGCCGGCGCCCAATTGCACACCAGCGATCCTCCGCCCGCGGCACTCGCGGGAGCGGGCATGATCTGGCGGGTGCGGCGCCTGGCCGCCGCCGCGGATGCGGACGCGCTTCCCGACGTGCCTGCGGCGGACGCGGTCCTGGTGGAGCCGGCGGTGCCGGGGCAGGGTGGCGGAACGGGCCGGGCGCTCGACCTCGCCCTCGCCCGGCTCGCGCGGGTGCGCCTGGCGGGGCGGCGGATGGCGCTCGCGGGCGGGCTCCGTCCCGAGACGGTGGGGGACACGGCGCGCGCCGTGGGGTGTGACATCGTGGACGTGAGCTCGGGCGTCGAGGCGCCCGGGCGGCCGGGCATCAAGGATGCGGGGAGGATGCGGGACTTCCTGGAGGCGGTGCGTGGCCAGTAGCCTGGCGCCCGAGCGGGCGCGTGACGGCCGGTTCGGCCCCTACGGCGGGCGGTATGTGCCCGAGACGCTCGTCGCCGCCCTGGACGAGCTCGCGGCACTGTACGACGCCCTGCGGGACGACCCGGCCTTCCGCGCGGAGTGCGACTCGCTCCTCCGGGACTTCGCCGGCCGGCCCACCCCGCTCACCGAGGCCCCCCGCCTCGGGGCGGAAGTCGGCGCCCGCATCGTCCTCAAGCGCGAGGACCTGCTGCACACGGGCGCCCACAAGATCAACAACACGATCGGGCAGGTGCTGCTCGCGCGCCGGATGGGCAAGCGCCGGATCATCGCGGAGACCGGGGCCGGGCAGCATGGGGTGGCCACCGCGACGGTCTGCGCCCGGTTCGGGCTCACGTGCGTCGTGTACATGGGCGAGGAGGACCTCGAGCGCCAGGCCCTCAACGTCTTCCGGATGCGGCTGCTCGGCGCCACGGTCGTCCCGGTCGCCTCGGGCACCCGGACCCTCAAGGACGCCACGAGCGAGGCGCTGCGCGATTGGGTCGCCAACGTCCCGACCACGCACTACGTCATCGGGAGCGTCGTCGGACCCGATCCCTACCCCCGGATGGTGCGCGATTTCCAGTCGGTGATCGGCCGTGAGGCGGCCGCCCAGGTCCGGGAGCGGTTCGCCCGCGCCCCGCGGGCGGTCGTGGCCTGCGTCGGCGGAGGGTCGAACGCCATCGGCGCCTTCGCCGGCTTCCTCGACGATCCGGCGGTGGAGCTGGTGGGGGTCGAGGCGGCCGGGGAGGGCCTCGCCACGGACCGCCACGCCGCGACGCTCGGCACCGGACGGCCCGGCGTGCTCCACGGCAGCCTCAGCTACCTGCTGCAGGACGCCGTGGGGCAGGTGGCGGCAGCCCACTCGGTGTCCGCCGGCCTCGACTACCCGGGGGTCGGCCCCGAGCACAGCTGGCTCCGCGACACCGGCCGGGTGCATTACGAGTCCGTGACCGATGCCGACGCGGTGGCGGCCTTTGGCGCCCTCGCCCGCCTCGAGGGGATCATTCCCGCGCTGGAGACTGCGCACGCGGTCGCCTGGCTCCGCGGAACTCGCGGCCGCTGGGCGGCGGACGACGTGGTCCTGCTCTGCGTGAGCGGCCGCGGCGACAAGGACGTGGCCCAGGTCGCCGCGCGCGAGGCCGCCGGCCGGTGACCGCGAGCCCGGAGTTCAGCGCGGTCCTCCCGACCTCCCAGGTCGAGGAGCTGGTCCGCACCCTCGTGAAGGCCCAGCGCGCCTTCCAGATGTACCTGCCGAACAACCCGGTCTACCACCGGGCCCGGGAGGCGCTCTCTGCCGCCTTCACCCCGATCTGGAACGCCGCCGACGAGATCGTGCTGACCGTGGCCGAGACGGACCTCGTCTGGGAGGACGCGGTGGTGTACTCCCAGCTGAGCAAGCCCGAGAGCTTCGCCTGGGGCCTGTACAAGGACGGCATGCGGGTGCTCAGCCTCCGGCGCGGGGTGGAGGAGACGGAGATCGTCCGCTTCCTGGACGTGGTCAATCGGGTCAAGCTCCTCGCCGCCGACGCGGCCGACGACCTCCTCACCCTCCTCTGGGAGGAAGACTTCCAGCACCTGAGCTACCTCTTCGCGGAGGCCGGCGCGGAAGGGCACCTGCCGACCGCGGAAGCCCCACCGGCCCAGCCCCCGGCGGCGCAGCTGGTCGCCGCGGTGCGCGAGGAGGTGGCCGAGGAGGCGGCGCGCCCGAAGGGCACGGTGGACATCGACGACTTCGACTCCACGCTCTACTTCCTGGAGCCGAACGAGGAGCGGTACATCCGGGCCGCGCTCGAGCACGAGTACGCCCGGAACGTGCGGGGCGACGCGCTGGCGACGCTGGTGGACGTCTTCGAGCTCCGCGAGGCCGCCGATGCCCGCGAGGACATCGTGCTGGCGCTCGAGCACCTCTTTCCCTCGCTGCTCAACTCCGGCGACTTCCACAACGCGGCGCTGCTCCTGCGCGAGTTGCGCGTGGCCCTCGGCCGGGCGGAGGAGCTGGCGCCGGCGCACCGCGACCGGCTCGAGGCCCTCGACGCGCGGTTGAGCGAGCCGGCCATCGTGACCCAGTTGCTCCAGGCGCTGGAGGAGGGTGGGCTGGAGGGGGCCGAGGCCGACGCGGCCGAGCTCCTGCGCGAGCTCCGGCCCTCGGCGCTCGAGGCCCTCGTCACCTACCTGCCGCGCATCCCCGAGGGCACACTCCGGCGCCTGCTGCTGGAGTCGGCCTCCCGGGTGGCCACCCAGCACCCCGCGGAGGTGCTGCGGATCCTCAAGCACCCCGAGGGGGAGGCGGCGGGCGGGATCGTGGAGCTGGCCGGTCGCCTCCGGCTGGAGCCGGCCGTGCCCGGCCTGGGCGAGGTCCTGCGGCGCGGCAGCCCGGAGCTCCGCCTGGCCGCGGTCACGGCCCTCGCCGCGATCGCGTCCCCGGGCGCGCTGGCGCACCTCGAGCGCGCGCTGGAGGACGCGGAGCGGGGTGTGCGGCTGGCCGGCGTCCGGGTGCTGGGGGAGCGCGGGTACCGCAACGCCCTGCGGCGGGTGGAGGCGGTGGTGATGGGCAAGGAAGTCCGCGAGATGGACCTCACCGAGAAGATGGCCTTCTTCGAGGCCTACGGGTCCATCGCCGGCCCGGCGGGCATCGAGCCGATGCGCGAGCTGCTCGAGCCGCGCGGAGTGCTCCGCCGCAAGGTCCCGCCCCAGGTGCGGGCCTGCGCCGCGCTCGCGCTCGGCCGGATCGGCACGCCGGAGGCCCGGGGCGTGCTCGAGCTCGCCGCCGGCGACAAGGACCTGATCGTGCGGAACGCGGTGAACAACGCGCTCCGGGGCCGGTCGGAGTGAGCGGCGACACCCTGCACGGCGGCGAGGCGGCGCTGCGTCACGCGGGGCGCGAGTTCCTGCTGGTGCTCTACGCCGCGTACCGCAACCTCAAGCTCTACCCCCTCGAGAACGCGGTGGTGCAGAAGGCCCTCGACGAGCTGCAGGCGGCCGCCACCCACCTGCTGGAGGCGGAGGGCGAGCTCGAGGTGCGGCTCTCCGGCGACTTCATCTTCGTCAACCAGACCCGCCTCCGCCTGGAGCTCGACAACTACGCCAGCTTCAGCCAGCTGCTCGGTCTGCTCCGGCGGCTCGGCATCGGGGCGATGCGGGTGGAGCCGGGGATGGGCCGGCGGGAGTGGCAGATCGTGCTCGGCGTCCTCCTCGCCATCGCCGCGCGCGACGACGAGGAGGGCGACCGCTACGTGGAGCTGGTCGAGCGGCTCGCCCGCACCGACGTGACCCACCTGACGCTCGAGCCCGCCACCGAGCTCGACGATCTCGAGGACGCCGCCCGGGCGCGCGAGGTCGCGAAGCGCACCTACGCGCAGGGCGTGGCGGTCACCAAGGAAGTGGTCAACGGCTTGCGGATCGGGCGGGTGGCGAGCATCAAACGGGTCAAGCGCGCGGTCCAGCTCATCGTGGACCAGGTGCTGAACAACGAGGTCTCGCTCCTCGGCCTCACCACCCTCCGCGACTACGACGAGTACACGTTCACCCACTCGGTCAACGTCTGCATCTTCTCGGTGGCGATGGGCCGCCGCTTCGGCCTCGCCAAGATCCAGCTCTACGACCTCGGCCTCGCGGCCCTGCTGCACGACATCGGCAAGGTCCGGATCCCGCTGAGCATCCTCAACAAGGCGGCGGGACTGGAGGAGACCGAGTGGCGCACCATCCAGAACCACCCGTGGCAGGGCGTCATCGCCCTCTTCGGGATGCGCGGGTATGACGAACTGCCCGCCCGCGCGGTGCTCGTGGCCCACGAGCACCACATGAAGACCGACCTGAGCGGCTACCCCCGCGCCATCCGCGCGCGGGCACTGGGGCTCTACTCCCGCATCGTGTCGGTCGCGGACGGATTCGACGCCGCCACCACCCGCCGCGCCTACCAGACGATCCCGATCCAGCCCGACGAGGTGCTGCGGGAGATGTACCTCAACCCGCGTCGCGGCCTCGATCCGGTGATCGTGAAGGGGATGATCAACCTCCTCGGGATCTACCCCGCCGGGACCTGCGTGATCCTCGACACCTTCGAGGTGGCGGTCGTCGAGGGCGTCAATCCGGACCCGATGTTCCTGAACCGGCCCCTGGTCCGCCTGGCGATCAACGCCGACGGCGGCCCGGTGCCCGCGCCCGGCATCCCGGTCAGCCTGTCGGACCGGAACGGGGACGGCTTCGCCCGGTCCATCGTCAAGGTCACCGATCCCGGGCGCTACGGCATCACCCCCAGTGACTACCTCCTCTGAGTCGTCGCTGGCGCGGAGGCTGGCGGAGCGCCGCGCCGCCGGACGGCCCGCGCTCGTGCCCTACGTGACGGCGGGCCACCCGAGCCCGGCCGCCACCCGGGAACTCCTCGGTGCCCTCGGCGGGATGGTGGACGCGGTGGAGGTGGGCATTCCCTTCAGCGACCCGCTCGCCGACGGGCCCGTGATCCAGCGGGCCAGCCAGGAGGCGCTGGCCGCGGGAATGACACCGGCGGGTGTGCTCGAGCTCGTGGCCGCGGCGCGTCCCCCCGTTCCGGTGGTCCTCTTCAGCTACGTGAACCCCGTGCTGCAGTACGGCCCGGCGGCCTTCCTGCGCGACGCCGCGGCGGCCGGAGTGAGCGGGCTCCTGCTCACCGACCTGCCGGCCGGGGCGGACCCGGAGCTCGAGGCGGCGGTCCGGGCCAGCGCCCTCGACCTCGTCCCGCTGGTGGCCCCGACGACGACCCCCGCGCGGCTCCGCCGGATCGTGGCTGGCGCGCAGGGCTTCGTCTACCTCGTCGCGCGGCTCGGCGTCACCGGGGCGAGCGCCGAGCTGGACGCGGGACTCGAGGCCTCCGTCAGTGCAGTCCGCGCGGCGACCTCCCTCCCGGTGCTCGTGGGCTTCGGGGTGTCGACCCCGGCGCAGGCGGCGCGGGTGGCGACGCTGGCGGACGGCGTCGTGGTGGGGAGCGCCCTGGTGGATCGGCTCGGGCGGGGCGGGGTGGCTGCCGGACTCGCGTTCCTCACCGCCCTGCGATCGGCCCTCGACGAGGTGCGGAGTCCGGTCCATGCGTGACGTGCGACGCCTCCTCGACTGGTACGGCCGCCTCCTCGTCTGGGGCGGCGGGATGGTCTTCGTCCTCACCCTCGCGCTCGACCGGCGCTGGCTCGCCGCGCCGGTGCCGGTCCTCGCCCTGCTCGCCGGGGTGGTCGCGCTCCGCGGGGCCCCCGTCCGCCTCAGCAAGTACTCCTACCTGACCCAGACCGCGATCATGGCGATCGTCGGCTCGCTCGCGTTCGGCCCCGCACCGGCGGTCCTCGCGCTCGGCCTGGGGGTGATGGCGGGGGACCTGGGGCTGCTCCGGAAGCCGGCGTGGGCGGCGGCGATCAACGCCGGGCGCGAGGTCCTGGCGCTCGCGGCCTCGTACGGGGTGTACGCGGCGGTCCTCCGCGCCACCGGCGTGACGGCCTTCTCGCTCGACTGGCTGCCGGCCGGCGTGGCCTTCGGCGGCGCCTACTTCTTCACCTCGCGCACCCTCTTCTACTTCACCCTCCTCGTCCGCGACAAGTTGGAGAGCGAGGAACGGCTCCTCATCCTGCGGTACGAGATCGTCTCGTACGTCCTGTCCCTGCTCGCCGCTGCGCTGGTGCTCGCGGCGTTCCGCGCGCTCGACCCGCCCGGCTGGATCGCGGTGCTGCTCGTGCTCGGGCTGCTCGGCCTCCTGACCCGCCGGATCGTGGAGGAGGCGATCACCGCGGAGGACCTCAACAAGGTCCACCTGATGGAATCCGCGGTGGCCAGCAACCTCACGCTCGAGGCATCGCTGGACCAGATCGAGCGCCTGGCGCACCGGCTGCTCGACTGGGGCGACCTCCGGATCTACCGGGCCGTGCCCGGCGGCACGACGCTCGAGTATCGCGCCGTGGTGGGCCGTCCGGGGCGGGGCGCGCCATCCGCGGCGCTGGAACCGCTCCGCCGCCAGGTCGTGGCCTCGGGCCAGCCACTCACCGTGAGCGACGCGCAGCGCGACCCGCGCGTGGTGGCGCCGGAGCCGGATGTGCAGAGCCTCGTGATCGCGCCGGTGCGGTTCGCCGGAGAGGTGACCGGCACCCTCGAACTCGAACACCACAAGCGCCAGGCCTACCGCGCCCGCGACCTGACCGCCATCGCCACCATCGCCACCCAGGTCGCGACCGCCATGCACATCGCCGACCTGCGGCGGCCGCTGGTGGCCACGATCGCGCGGATCGGGGAGCAGGTCGGCGCGCTGGCGGGTACCACCGAGGGGCTGCGCAGCGGCGCGGGCGCGCTCTCGGCGGCGGCCGGCGGACTCACCGAGGCGGTGGCCGAGGAGGAGGCCTTCGTCCGGGCGGGGCTGGCGGCCACCGCGGGCCTGGCGGAGGCCGCCCGCGCGATGGCGGCGGAGGCCGGACGCGTGGCCGCCGCGAGCCGGGAGGCGGCGGCCGCCGCGCGGCGCCACCGCGCCGCGATCGGCGACGCGATCGGGCGCCTGGAGGAGCTCCGGCACTTCGTCGCCGACGGCGCGGCCCGCGTGGCCGACCTCGGCGCGGAGACGCGCGGCGTCTCCGGCGTGCTGTCCGCCATCCACGAGATCGCGGACCTGACCGACCTGATCTCCCTCAACGCCGCCATCGAGGCGGCCCGGGCGGGACGGGACGGCCGCGGGTTCGCCGTCGTGGCGGGGGAGGTGCGCCAGCTCGCCGCCCAGAGCACTGCCGCCGCGCGCGAGGCGAACCGCCTCCTCACCGCGGTGACCGATCGGGTGCAGGACGTCGCGGCGCAGATCGGCCGCGGTGAAGCCGCGGTGAGCGGGGTCGAGGGCGTGGGGGGCGCGGCCGCCGACGGTCTCGAGGCCATCGTCACCTCGATCGTCCAGACCGAGCGGGAGGCGGATCGCATCGCCGCGGCGGCCGCCCGCCAGCTCGAGGCCGCCGAGCGCCTCGGGGGCGAGATCGAGCGGTTGGCGCAGGTGGCGGGCCGCACCCGGGCCGGCGCCTCGACCCTGCTCACCCAGGCGGGCGAGGCGACGCGGGGGCAGGGGGAGCTGGAACGGGCCACTCGCCGGCTGGAGGCGATGTCGACCGACCTGCAGGAGATCGCCCGCCACTTCACCGGGGCGGCGTGACCGCGCCGGCGGTGGCCGCGCGCGCCTGGGTGGCGCTGGGCAGCAATCTCGGTGACCGCGCCGCGCACCTGGACGCCGCCCGGACCGCGCTGGCGCGACTGCCCGGCACCGTCCTGCTCGCCCGCTCCCGGGTGGAGGAGACCGCGCCGTTGGGCGGCCGTCCCCAGCCGCCCTACCTCAATCAGATGGTGCTGCTGGAGACCTCGCTCCCCCCGCGGGCGCTCCTCGCCGAACTGCATCGCATCGAGGCCGCCAACGGCCGGACGCGGCGCGAGCGATGGGCCTCGCGCACCCTCGACCTCGACCTGGTCCGGTACGGCGACGTCCATGCCGCCGAGCCGGGCCTCACGCTGCCGCACCCCGGCCTCGCCGAGCGCGACTTCTGGCGCCGCGAGATGGAGGAACTCGCTTCCCATGACCGCTGACGCCAGGCCCCTCACGACGCTCGACCTCCTCCGGATGAAGGCGGAGGGAACGCGGATCGTCTCCCTCACCTGCTACGACGCGCTCCATGCCCGGCTGCTCGATGCCGCCGGGGTGGACGTGGTGCTCGTCGGCGACTCGGTGAACCAGGTGGTTGCCGGGCGGGAATCCACGCTGAGCGCCACCCTCGACCAGATGATCTACCACGGGGCCGCGGTGCGCCGCGGGCTGGCCCGCGCGCTCCTCGTCATCGACCTCCCCTTCCTCACGTACCAGGTGTCGGTGGAGGAGGCGATCCGGAACGCCGGCCGGGCGCTGCAGGAGACCGGGGCGCAGGCGGTCAAGCTGGAGGGCGGCGCCCCGATGGTGCGCACGGTGAAGGCGCTGGTCGAGCGCGGCATCCCGGTGATGGGCCACCTCGGGCTCACCCCGCAGTCGGTGCACGCCCTCGGCGGGTACCGGGTCCAGGGCCGGACCCCGGAGTCGGCGGAGCGCCTGCTCGCCGAAGCGCGGCTGCTGGAGGACGCCGGCGCGTTCGCACTGGTGCTGGAACTGGTGCCGGCGCCGCTCGCCGAGCGGATCTCCCGCGGCCTGACCGTCCCCACCATCGGCATCGGGGCGGGCGCCGGGTGCGACGGCCAGGTGCTGGTGCTCCCCGACATGCTCGGGCTCAACACCGGCTTCAAGCCCAAGTTCCTCAAGCGCTACGCCGAGCTCGGCGATTCCGTCCGCGACGCCGTCGGTCGCTACGCCGCGGATGTGCGCGAGGGCCGGTACCCGGGGCCGGAGCAGAGCTTCGACTGATGCGCGAGTTCGCGTCGGTCCACGCCCTTCGCGCCTGGCTGCGGGGCCGGCGCGCCGAGGGTCGGCAGGTCGGGTTCGTGCCCACCATGGGGGCGCTCCACGAGGGCCACCTGCGTCTGGTGGACGAGTCGCGCCGCCGGGCCGACGTGACCGTGATGAGCATCTTCGTGAACCCGCTCCAGTTCGGGCCCGGCGAAGACCTCGCGCGGTACCCCCGGCCGATCGAGGGTGACCGGCTCCTCGCCTCGGCCCGCGGCGTGGATGCCCTCTTCCTGCCGGAGGTGGCCGAGATGTACCCGCCCGGCGCAGCCACGCGGGTCGTCCCGGGCCCGGCGGCCGAGCGCTGGGAAGGCGCCGCGCGCCCTGGGCATTTCGCCGGGGTGCTCACCGTCGTGGCGAAGCTCTTCCACATCGTGCAGCCCGACCTGGCCTGTTTCGGGCAGAAGGACTGGCAGCAGGCCACCCTGGTGCGGCAGATGGCGCGTGACCTCGACTTCCCCCTCGAAGTGGTGGTGGTGCCGACGGTCCGCGAGCCGGACGGCCTCGCGCTGAGCAGCCGGAACGTCTACCTCGACGAGTCGGCGCGCGCGGCGGCCGCGGCCATTCCGGCGGCGCTCCGGACGGTCGTTGAGCGCTACCGGGCGGGCGAGGCCGGCCCGGATGCGTTGGCCGCCGCGGCCCGCGCCGTGCTCGGCGTGCATCCGGGGGTGGCCGCCGAGTATATTGCGGTCATGGATCCCGTCACCCTCGAGCCGGTCACCCGGGCGGGGGATGGCACGGTCGTGGCGATTGCCGCCCGGGTCGGATCCACGCGCCTGATCGACAACGTCATCCTCGGACAGGGGATCGGCTGAGATGCTTCGCCGCCTGATGAAGTCCAAGATCCACCGCGCCACGATCACGTCGGCGGACCTGCACTACGAGGGGTCGCTCACGCTGGACGAGGACCTGATGGACGCGGCCGACCTGGTCCCGCACGAGGAGATCCAGGTCGTCAACGTGAACAACGGCACCCGGTTCTCCACCTACGTCATCGCCGGTCCCCGCGGGTCCGGCACCCTGCAGCTCAACGGGGCCGCCGCCCGGCTCGGGCTGCCCGGCGACCTGGTCATCCTGATCACCTACGCCGAATACGAGGAGTCGGAGGCGCGGCGGCACGTGCCGCTGGTCGTGCACGTGGACGCGCGCAATCGACCGGTCCGCCCCGCGCTTCGCGCCGAGGGCTGAGCCGCGATGCCCGGACGGGGGCCGTCCACCTCCCCCCTGCTGCGGCCCACGCCCCCGGCGTGGGCCGTCATGTCGCCGGAACGCCTCGGGCACGTGGAGCGGGTGGCCACGCTGGTGGTGCGGTGGGCCGAGGCCATCGGGGTTCCCGATTCCGAGCGGAACCGGTGGCTGCGCGCCGTCTGGCTGCACGACGCCCTGCGCGACGCCCCCGAGGCCACGCTCCGGGAGTGGGCGCCGAGCGCCGAGGGGCCGATCGACCTGGTGCACGGGCCGGCTGCGGCGGCGCGCGCCAAGGCGGAGGGGGAGACCGACCGGGGGGTGCTGGACGCCGTCCGCTACCACTCGGTGGGGCTCGCGGAATGGGACATGGTCGGCCGTGTGCTCTACTGCGCCGATTTCCTCGAGCCCGGGCGGGACTTCGACGCGGCCCGCCGCGCCGAGCTCGCCGAGCGGCTGCCGCACGACCTGCGCGGCGTGCTTCGCGAAGTCGCGCGCGACCGGGTCAGCTACGGGGTCCGCAAGGGCTGGCCCATCCCCGAACCGACGCTGCGCTTCTGGAACGCCCTGGCCGCCTCGCGCTGACCGCCCTCGCCACCGCCGCCACCATCGCGGTGGTGGCCGTCGCCGCCTGGCCCCGCCCCGAGAGGGTGCGGGGCCATGCCTATGCCATTCCCTCGGGCGAGGAGCGGGTGGTGGTGGAAGTGCTCAACGCGAGCGGGCGCGACGGCCTGGCACGCCGGGTGACGCGCGAGCTCCGGAGTCGGGGCCTCGACGTGGTGACCTTCGGCAACGAGCCGGGGGCCGACTCGACCCTCGTGATCCTCCGGCGCGGGGACGGGGCGACCGCGCAGGCGGTCCGGGGGGCGCTGGGGCAGGGTGTCATCCGCGAGGAGCTCGACACGCTGCGGCGCGTGGACGTGACCGTCGTCCTCGGCGCCGACTTCAGGATGGAGGCCGAGCTCCGGCCCTGAGCCTCCCGACGCCCCCCTCAGGCCGGTCCCCCCGGCCGCGTGGCCGGCGTGAAGAACGAGACGCCCCGCACGTTCTCGTCGAGCTGGAGCGGGTGGTGCAGGGAGGGGAAGGCGCGGGCGCGGCACTCCACCCGCTCGCAGACCCGACAGGAGATCCCGATCGGCACCGCGGCGCCCAGGTTGGACAGGTCCATGCCTTCCGCGTAGACGAGGCGCGACGCCTCCTCCACGTCGCACCCGATCCCGACCGCCTGCAGCACCGCTGGCTCCCGCCAGCCCCCCGCCTGGCGCTGCACCGTCCGCGCCACCGAGAAGAGCGCGCTGCCGTCCGGCAGCCGGGAGAGCTGCACCCGGACCCGCCCGGGCTGGAGGAACGCCCCGTGAACGTTCCACAGCGGGCAGAGCCCGCTGAAGCGCGGGAAGCGCACGGCGGTCGCGCTGAACTTCTTCGAGATGTTGCCGGCGATGTCCACCCGCACGAAGTGGAATGCGACGCCCGCCGCCCCCGGGCGGCGGAGCGTCGTGAGGCGGTGGCACACCTGTTCCCACCCCACGCGGAACCGGTGCCCCAGCAGCTCGACGTCGTAGTGCGTCTCCTCGGCGCCGCGATGGAAATCGCCGTACGGCATCAGCACCGCCGCGGCGTAATAGCCCGCCAGCGCCATCCGGCCGAGGGCGCGCGCTTCCTCGGTGTCGAGCATCGGGTCGTCGGTGAGGCCCTCCAGGGCCGGCCGCTCGCGCAGCAACCCGAGCTGGGTGGCGCACTGGAAGTTGCGTGAGCCCCGGCGGAGGGTCTCCGAGAGCACCAGCTCCCGCCGGGCCGGGTCGAACCGGCGGACCACGCTTCCCAGCTCCTCCACCGTGGCGATACGGACCCGCACGCCGAACTCCCGGTCCAGCGCGCCGGCGAGCCCGCCATAGAGCCCCTCGCGGTCGAGCCGGGCATCGCGCCAGAGCCGTTCGGCCGCCTCCTCGAGGGCCGGGAAGTAGTTCATCTGCCGCTGGATGAAGTCGGAGACCTGCTCCGAGGAGAGCCGCACGCGGTCCACCGCAGCGACCTCGATCCGGTCCAGCTCCCGGGCGGACAGCGTCTCCACCGAGCGGCGGGCGGCGTCATACGACCGGTAGAGCCGGATCACCGACCGGGCGAGCTCGGGCGCCTCGCCCACCAGGGCCTCGAGGTCGGCCCGGGCCACCGGCCGGTCGTCGAAGAGCGCGTCGCCGAACGCCTCCACCAGGTCGAGGAGGAGTTCCGCGTCCCCCTCGGCGCCGAGGGCGCGGAGGTCGAGGTCGAGCGCGGTGGCGATCCGCACGAGCAGTTCCGCCGACACCCGGCGACGGCCGTGCTCGATCAGGTTGAGGTAGGAGGCGGAGATGCCGACCCGGTCGGCCAGCGCCGCCTGGGTCAGGCCGCGCTCGTTGCGCAGGCGCCGGATGCGGGAACCGAAGGATCGGTGGGACACGGTGTGGAGTCTCCGCGACGGTATTGACAACAATTACTAATTCACAAGACAGCTGTGAAGCAAGTGTGACAACGTAACATGTTGTTACACATGGAGTTATTGAAAGCCAGCGCTCTGGGGTTTACGGTTCGATCAGCACGGCGTTTGCCGAAGTCCCTTCCGGAATCGAGCCGAGGACCGTCCAGTGGCCACCAGCCTGCACCTGCACCGCTCGCCCAGTTCCGACGAGGAACTCTGCGGTCCCAACCTCCCCCGCTGTCATGAGGTCCTCACTCCCGAGGCGGTGGACTTCGTCGCCGCGCTCACCCGGGCCTTCCGGCCGCGCATCGACGACGCGCTCGCCGAGCGCCGGCGCCGGCGGCAGCGCTGGGCCCGCGGCGAGCGGCTCGGGTTCCTGCCGGAGACGAGGGAGATTCGCGAGAGCGCCTGGCAGGTGGCGCCGATTCCCGCCGCGCTCCAGCGGCGGGTCGTGGAGATCACCGGCCCGGTGGACCGGAAGATGGTCATCAACGCGCTCAATTCGGGCGCGGACTGCTTCATGGCCGACTTCGAGGACTCGACCTCACCGACCTGGGAGAACCTCATCCAGGGGCAGGTGAATCTCCTCGACGCGGTCCGCGGCACCATCGCCTGGGACGACCCGCGGACCGGCAAGTCCTACCGGCTGGGGGAGCAGCCGGCCCTGCTCCTGGTCCGCCCGCGCGGGCTGCACCTCCCCGAGCGGCACTTCATGGTGGACGCCCGGCCGGTGCCGGGGGCGCTGCTCGATTTCGGCCTCTTCTTCTTCCACAACGCCCGGGCGCTGGTCGAGCGGGGCGTGGGGCCCTACTTCTACCTGCCCAAGCTCGAGAGCCATCGCGAGGCGCGGATCTGGGACCAGGTCTTCCGCTACGCGCAGGACGCCCTCGACCTCCCGGTCGGCACGATCAAGGCCACCGTGCTGCTCGAGACCCTCCCCGCCGCATTCGAGATGCACGAGATCCTCTGGGAGCTCCGCGACCACGCCGCCGGCCTCAACTGCGGCCGCTGGGACTACATCTTCAGCTTCATCAAGTGCCACGCGCACGATCCCGCCGCCATGCTCCCCGATCGCGGGCAGGTGACGATGACGCAGCCCTGCATGCGGGCCTACACCCGGCTCGTGGTGCAGACCTGCCACCGGCGCGGTGCCTTCGCGATGGGCGGGATGGCGGCGCAGATCCCGATCAAGGAGGACCCCGCGGCCAACGAGCGGGCGCTGGAGGCGGTGCGCGCCGACAAGCGCCGCGAGGTCGCCGACGGCCATGACGGGACCTGGGTGGCGCACCCCGGCCTGGTGGACCTCGCGCGTGCGGCGTTCCTCGAGCGGATGCGCGGACCCAACCAGCTCGACGTGATGCAGGAGGATTTGCGCGTCGGGCCGGACGACCTGCTCCGGGTGCCCGAGGGGACGCGGACCGGCGCCGGGCTGCGGCACAACGTCCGGGTGGGCGTGCAGTACCTCGAGGCCTGGCTGCGGGGCCAGGGCTGCGTGCCGATCTACCACCTGATGGAGGACGCGGCTACCGCCGAGATCGCCCGCACCCAGGTCTGGCAGTGGGTCCGCCATGGCGCCACGCTCGACGACGGGGGCCGCCTCACCGCGGCCCGGCTCCGCCAGGTCGTCGCTGAGGAACTCGGCGTGATCGAGGGAGAGGTGGGCACCGCGGCGTATCGCGGGGGGCGGTTTGCCGAGGCTGCGGCGCTGTTCGAGCGCCTGGCGACCGCGCCTGAGTGCGAGGAGTTCCTGACCTTGTTCGCGTACGACCAGCTCGAATCCGCCGACACCGGAGTGTCCCGATGATCTCGTCGACCGCCACGCCGTTCCCGACCGCCGTGCCTGCCGGCCGCTTCGACGGGATCGCGCGCCCCTACGACGCGGCCACGGTGGAGCGCCTCCGCCCCTCGGTGCGGATCGCCCACACCCTCGCCGAACTCGGGGCCGCCCGGCTCTGGGAGCTGCTCACCGCCCGCGAGTACGTTCCCGCGCTCGGCGCGCTCACCGGCAACCAGGCGGTGCAGCAGGTCCGTGCCGGCCTGGAGGCGATCTACCTGAGCGGCTGGCAGGTGGCGGCCGACGCCAACCTCGCGGGGCAGACCTACCCCGACCAGTCGCTCTACCCCGCCAACTCGGTCCCGGCCGTGGTCCGGCGCATCAACCAGGCGCTGCTGCGGGCCGACGAGATCGAGCGGGCGGAGAGGGGGCGGGCGGAGCGCTACTGGCTGGCCCCGATCGTGGCCGACGCCGAGGCCGGGTTCGGCGGCCCGCTGAACGCGTTCGAGCTGATGAAGGCGATGATCGAGGCCGGCGCGGCGGCGGTCCATTTCGAGGACCAGTTGTCGTCGGAGAAGAAGTGCGGCCACCTGGGCGGCAAGGTCCTCATTCCCACCGGGCAGTTCATCCGGACGCTGGTCGCGGCCCGCCTTGCCGCCGACGTGCTCGGCGTGCCGACCGTCCTGGTGGCGCGCACCGACGCCGGCAGCGCCCGGCTCATCACCTCCGACATCGACGAGCGGGACGGGCCCTTCCTCACCGGCGAGCGGACCCCGGAGGGGTTCCACCGGATCACCGGCGGCCTCGGGATGGCCATCGCGCGCGGGCTGGCCTACGCGCCGTACGCCGACCTGCTCTGGATGGAAACCTCCACCCCGGACCTGGCCGAGGCGCGGGCCTTCGCCGAGGCCATCCACCGCGACTTCCCGGGCAAGCGATTGGCCTACAACTGCTCGCCGTCGTTCAACTGGAAGAAGCACCTCGACGACGCCACGATCGCGCGGTTCCAGCGCGAGCTCGGCGCGATGGGCTACCGCTTCCAGTTCGTCACCCTGGCCGGGTTTCACGCGCTGAACCACGGGATGTTCGAGCTGGCCCGGGAGTACCGGGCGCGGGGGATGAGCGCATACTCCCGGCTCCAGGAGGCCGAGTTCGCCGCGGAGGCGCACGGGTACACCGCCACCCGCCACCAGCGCGAGGTGGGCACCGGGTACTTCGACGAGGTGCTGCAGGCGATCGCCGGCGGCGCGGCCTCCACCCTCGCGCTCGGGGAGAGTACCGAGGCCGCACAGTTCCAGCCGGCCCGACCGCTCCGCGCCGCGAGCTGAGTCCCCGGCCGTCAGGCCGGGTGCACCAGTCCGAGCGCCAGGTCGGCCACGTTCGTCCCGGTCGGGCCGGTGCGGACCAGTGCGCCGATCGCGTCCAGGGCGGGGTAGGCATCGTGACGCGCGAGCTGGGTGGCCGGCTCGAGACCGGCGGCGGCGATCGCGGGCCAACTGTGCCCGTTGACGGCTCCGCCCGCCGCGTCGGTCGGCCCGTCGCGGCCGTCGGTCCCCGCGGCGAGGAGCGTCACGCGCGCGCCGACCCGGGCGGCCGTGAGCCGCTCGCCCGCCGCGAGCGCGAGTTCCTGGCTGCGTCCGCCACGGCCGGTCGCGCCCCCGAGGCGTACCGCGGTTTCCCCGCCCCAGACGAGGCATCGAACGGTACCCCCGTCGTCCCCCCACGCGAGGGCGGCCAGGCGCGCCGCCAGGCGCCGGCCGCACCCGGCCGCTTCCCCCCGGAGCTCCTCGCATGCCGCCGCCGCGTCCCAGCCGCGGTCGCGGGCGGCCGCCACTGCGCCGAGCACCGCCGTGCGGTTGTCGGCCGCCACGACCGTGGGCACGGACGGCAGGTCGCAGGGCCCCGAGCCGACGTCGTGCGGGCCGCCGCCCGGGACATCGCTCAGCACCACGCACCGCACCCGGGCGCCGGCGAGCGCCCGCGCGAGCCCACCGCCGCCCCAGCGAAGAAGCCGGCGCCGCACGGCGTTCATCTCGCGCACGTCCTGTCCCGAGGCCAGTAACGTCCCGAAGCGGGCCGCGAGGTCGCCGCTGCCCGCCCCCGGCACGGCGGCGGCGATCAGGCTCGACGTTCCGCCGGAGACGAGGACGAGGACCTCGTCTCCCGGCCGCACCCGCCCGGCGGCGTCACCCACGGCGGCCGCCGCCGCTGCCGAGCGCGGGCCCGGAACCGGGTGATCCCCCTCGACCCAGGCAAGGTGGGCAAGCGCCCCGTCCTCGGCGCCCGCGTCGACCCCGTGCGCCACCACCCCGCCGCCGACACCGAGCCCCCGTCCGCGGAGCCACGCTGCGGCGGCGCGCGCCATGCCCGGAGCCGCCTTGCCGAGGGCGAAGAGGTGCGGATCCCGGGCCGGGGAAGGGAGGCGGTCGAGCGCCGGGGGCACCACGCGCGCCGGATCCACCGCGGCGAGCGCCGCCCGGAAGAGTTCCTCGAGCTGGTTCCGAGGCTCCAAGCCCATCAGGCGCCGGCCCTCACGCCGGCTCGAAGATCGTCTCGATCGGCTGCCCGAAGTTCCGCGCGAGTGCGAACGCCAGCGGAAGCGAGGGGTCGTACTTCCCGGTCTCGATGGCGTTGACCGTCTGGCGCGACACGCCGAGCCGCTCGGCGAGTTCGGCCCGGGACCAGGCGTGTTCCGCTGGTCAACCAACCACGCCGGCTTTCCGTCGACCCTTCGGCTCCAGCTTCACATGGAGCTGCCCGCACGCGGCGTCGATGTCGAGCCCGCGACTGCGGCGGACCACCGCCTCGATCCCCTGGTTGCGGAGCCGTTCGGCGAACCGGCGGATGCGTCCGGGGTCGGTCGGCGCCAGGCCGGGCGACCCTCCCGGGTGGAGCGGAAGCAGGTTCACCAGCGCCCCGAGCGGCCGGGCCAGCCGGGCCAGCCGGTCGGCGTCGGCGTCCGCGTCGTTCTGCCCGGCGATGAGCACGTACTCGAAGGTCACCCGCTTCCGGAAGGCCCTCGCCGCCTCGAGCACCTGGGCGAGCTTGTACTTCTTCTCCACCGGCATGAGCCGGAGCCGCGCCTCGGGATCCGGGGAGTGGAGCGAGATCGCGAGCCGGAACTGCTCCGGCCGGGCGGCGAGCTGCGCCATCCCCGGCAGGATGCCCACGGTGGAGACGGTGATGTGCCGCGCGCCGATCGCGAGGCCATCGGGATGGTTGAGGATCGTGAGGGTGGGGTCCACCCCCTCCCAGTTGAGCAGCGGCTCGCCCATCCCCATGAAGACGACGTTCGTCGGCTTGTCCGCGGGATCGCACACGACCAGCTCGCGCACCTGGCCGGCGATCTCCCAGGCGGCGAGGTTGCGGCGGAAGCCCATCCGGCCGGTGGCGCAGAAGACGCAGCCGAGCGCGCATCCCGCCTGCGACGAGATGCAGAGCGTGCGCCGCTTTCCCGAGGGAATCAGGACCGACTCGACCGCCTCCCCGTCGGTGAGCCGCCAGAGGTACTTGCGGGTGCCGTCGGCGGACTGCTGCACCACCTCGGGGACGAGGCGGAGGAGCGGGAACGCCCCCTCGAGGGTATCGCGGAGCGGCTTCGGCAACTCGGTGGCCTCGGACCACGAGCCGATGGGCTGGGTCCAGAGCCGCCGGTGGATCTGGCCGGCGCGCCACGCAGGGAGGCCCTGTGCCTTCACCCAGGCCTCGAGGCGCTCCCGCGCCCGGGCGGGTGGGAGGTCGAGCAGGTTCTCGGCGGCGGGTGGCTGGACGGCGCTCACGCCCCAAAGATACATCCCCGGCGGGAGCGTGTAACTGACGGTCCTTGAATTGCTTGCCGGCCCCACGGGCGCCGGTTACGTTTCCGCCGAACCTGCCGCGCGGACGCCGTGCTGCTGAGCGACTTCCTCCCGGCCGCCCATGTCCGGCTGCCGATCCTGGCTATCGACAAGCCCAGCCTCCTCCGCGAACTGACGGAGTTCCTGGCCGCCCGGGACGGTGGCGATGCGTCCCGGTTGTACGACGCTGTCGAGGAGCGCGAGTCGGCGCTCGGCACTGGCATCGGGCATGGGGTGGCGGTGCCCCACGGCCGCTCCGAGGGGGTCGGGGGGCTCCGGGTGGTGGCCGGCCGGACCGAGCACCCGATCCCGTTCGGCGCCGCGGACGGCGAGCCGGTGCGGCTCGTCTTCCTGGTGGTGGGGCCGCCGGCGGAGGCCGGCGGGCATGTCCAGGTGCTGGGCCGCATCGCGCGGCTGGCCCAGCGCGCCGACTGGCGTGCGCGCCTGCTGGCGGCCGAATCCGCTGCCGCCTTCGCCGCGATCATCCGCGAATCCGAGGAGAGCTGAGTGTCCGTCGAGGCGACGACCCTGCGCACCCATCGCTGTGGCTCCCTTACCCGGGCCGACGCCGGCCGGCAGGTGCGACTCGGCGGGTGGGTGCACCGGCGGCGCGACCTGGGCGGCATCCTCTTCATCGACTTGCGGGATCGTGCGGGGCTGGTGCAGCTCGCGCTCGACCCACGCTGGACGCCGCCGGAGGTCCTGGCCGTCGCGCAGGCCGCCGGGCCCGAGACCGTCGTGCTCGTGGAGGGCGAGGTCGCCATCCGGCTCGAGCCGGGGCGCGACGAGGCGATGGCGAGCCGGGACGTGGAGGTGCGCGTGGCGTCGTTCCGCGTGTCCGGTCCCGCTGAGACGCCCGTCATACCCGTCGCCCGGCTCCCCGGCGAGGAACTGGCCGCCGAGGACCTCCGCCTGCGCCACCGGGTGCTCGACCTGCGGCGCCCGGAACTCCAGCGGAACCTCACGCTCCGCCACCGGCTGCTCCAGCGGGCCCGCCGCACGCTCAGCGAGCTCGAGTTCCTGGAGATCGAGACGCCGATCCTCACCAAGCCGACCCCGGAGGGGGCGCGCGACTACCTCGTGCCCAGCCGGGTGCATCCCGGCGAGTTCTACGCCCTGCCGCAGTCCCCGCAGCTCTACAAGCAGCTCCTCATGGTGGCGGGCTACGATCGCTACTTCCAGATCGCGCGCTGCTTCCGGGACGAGGACCTCCGGGCCGACCGCCAGCCGGAGTTCACCCAGATCGACCTGGAGGCCTCCTTCGTGGGGCAGGAGGACGTCCAGTCGGCCGTCGAGCGGGTGCTCGTTGACCTGTGGGCCGAGGCGGGCGAGAAGGTGAGCGCCCCGTTCCCCAGGCTCGCGTGGCGCGACGCCCTCGAGCGCTACGGGATCGACAAGCCGGACCTCCGGTTCGGCATGGAGCTCCGTGACCTCTCGACGCGGGTCGGCGCCGACGCCGCGCCCTTCGTGCGGGAAGCCCTGGCGGCGGGTGGGCGGCTCCGGGCGATCGTCTCGGCCGCCGGGCTCTCGCGAAAGGACCTCGACGGCCTCACCGACCTGGCGAAGGCGGCCGGCGCCGGCGGCCTCCTCTGGGCCCGGCGCGGGGCCGAGGGCTGGGAGGGGCAGGGGGTGAAGGCGGTCGGCGCCGCGCTGCTCGCTGCGCTCGAGGCCCGGCCCGGCGAGCTCCTCCTGGCGGCGGTGGGTCCGGACGCTGTCACGTCGGCGGCACTCCACGCCGTCCGCTCGGCACTCTGCCGGCGCCCGGAGGTGGTGCCGGCCCACCGGCATGCCTTCGCCTGGGTGGTGGATTTCCCGCTCTTCGAGACCGATCCCGCCACCGGCCGACATGTCCCGGCCCACCATCCCTTCACCGCGCCGCACCCCGACGACGTGGCGCGACTCGACGCGATGCCGGGCGCCTGCCGCGCGCTTCACTATGACGTGGTCTACAACGGGAACGAGCTCGGCAGCGGCTCGATCCGCATCACCGACCCCGCGGTGCAGCGGCACATCCTGGCGCTCCTCGACATCCCGGAGGCGGAGCAGCGGCGCCGGTTCGGCTTCCTGCTCGACGGGCTCGCCGCCGGCGCACCGCCCCACGGCGGGTTCGCCCTCGGGATGGATCGCATCGTGATGCTGCTGGCGGGTGCCTCCTCGCTCCGGGACGTGATCGCGTTCCCCAAGACGACCGCCGCCCGTGCGTTGTTCGAGGGCGCACCGTCGCCGGTGGATCCGAGGGACCTGGCGGCATTGCACCTCACGGTGACCGAGGACGCGTCGTGAGGCCCGGGCCGCACGCGGGCACGGCTCGCCGGCTCCTTGACCCTCGACCAGCGACCAGCGAACAGCGCATAGCGAGCAACCGCCATTGACCGAAGACACCACCAGCCGCCTGTCGATCGAGGGCGCCGATCCCCTGCTCCTTGCCGGGGTGAACGACGCCAATCTGCTGGAGCTCCAGCGGGCCCTCGGGATCCGCGCCACCCTGCGGGGGGACACGCTCCTGGTGACCGGGTCCGCCGACTCGGTGGAGCGGGCCCTGCCCGTGGTCCAGGGGCTGGTGGACCTGGCGCGGATGGGCGAGGCGGTGGCGCCGGAGGACGTCTTCCGCCTGGCGGCCGAGGGGCCACCCCCGGAGCTGCCGGTGTCGGACGGGAAGATCGTGCTCCCCGGGCTCCGGCGGGCGATCGTGCCGAAGACCCAGGGGCAGCGGGAGTATCTGCAGGCAATCTCGACCAACGATGTGGTGGTCGGCATCGGGCCCGCCGGCACGGGCAAGACCTACCTGGCCGTGGCCAAGGCGGTCGAGGCGCTCGCCCGGAAGCAGGTGCGGCGCATCATCCTCGCTCGGCCCGCCGTCGAGGCCGGGGAATCCCTCGGCTTCCTCCCCGGCGACCTCCAGGCGAAGGTGGATCCCTACCTGCGCCCGCTGTACGACGCCCTCGACGAGATGATGCCCCACGACCGGGTGCAGAAGGCGCTGGAGAGCCGCACCATCGAGATCGCCCCGCTGGCGTACATGCGGGGGCGGACGCTCTCCGACGCGTTCATCATCCTCGACGAGGCCCAGAACGCGACCATCGCGCAGATGAAGATGTTCCTCACCCGGCTCGGCGTCGCCAGCCGTGCCGTGGTGACGGGCGACAAGACCCAGATCGATCTCCCGCGCCGCGAGGACTCCGGCCTGGTGCAGATCGAGCGGATCCTGCCCGGCATCGAGGGGATCGCCTTCCAGTACTTCCAGGAGACGGACGTGGTGCGGCACCGGATCGTGCGCGAGATCATCCGGGCCTACCAGGAGGACCAGGGGGGGTGAGCGAGCGCGCGGTCGCCTTCCCCGCGGACATGCCGCGCCACGGAGGAGGCCGGCTCCGGCGCCGGGACCACGCGCTGCGCTGGGGCCTCCTCGTCGGGGTGGCGCTGCTCACGCGCCTGGCGTTCCCCGCGCCCGCCGGCACCGGCACTCCGGTCTTCGCCGCCGGTGAGGTGTCCGACCGCGACGTCGTGGCCCCGCGGACCTTCGAGGTCCGGAAGTCCGCGGAGGAAGTCCGGCGCGAGGCCGCGGCGCTCGCCGACGCGGTGCGCCCGGTCTACCGGTTCCAGCCCGCGGCGCTCGACTCGAGCCGCGTCGCGCTCGACCGGCTGCTCGCCGCGGCGCTCGACACCGCCCGCCCGGCCCCGCCCCTCGCTCCGGAGGACCGGGAATGGCTCGCGGCCCCGGGGCGCCGCCGCGCCCTGCGCGACGCCCTCGACGGCTTCCTGGCCCGGTACCTGGGTGAGGGCGTGGCCGACGCGGGCGTGATCCTCGCCGAGCCGAGCGCGGAGATCGTCCTGCAGCGGGACGGACGGGAGCAGGTCGTCCGGCGGGACTCGGTGCTGACCTTCGCCGACTTCGTGGACCGGGCCGACTTCGCGCTCCCGCGGGTGCGGGGCGAGGACGCCCGGCGGGTCTTCCGGAAGTTCGCTGCCGCGGCGTTTCGCCCCTCGATCCTCCCCGACGTCGTGGAGACCGAGGCGCGCCGCGCCGAGGCTCGCACATCGGTGGACAGCGTGAAGGCGGTGGTGCCCGCCGGGGAGCGGATCGTGGCCGCCCGTCAGGTGGTCTCGGAGTCCACCCGGGAGAAGCTGCTCGCCCTTCGCGCCGTGGAGGAGCGGATGGCGGTGCGCACGGGGGTGCTGCGCGACGAGGTCGCGCCGGTGCTGTACAACTTCACCATCCTCAGCGTCGTCTGGCTGCTCCTCGCGCTCTACCGTCGGGAGACGTGGAGCGACCTCCGCCAGATGGGATTCCTCGCGGGCCTCCTCGCCGTCGCGGTGGTGGGCGCCGCCGGGGTCACCCGGCTCTTCCCCGACCGGCCCGAACTCCTGCCCGTCCCGCTCGCGGTGCTGCTGGTGACGCTCCTCTACAACGGTCGCCTCGGCGTGATCGTGGCGCTGGTGCTGGCCGTCCTCCTCGGCGGGCAGTGGACCCTGCAGGACGAGAACGCACTCTACTTCGCCCTGGTCGGCGGCTCCGCGGCGGCGCTGGCGGTGCGCGTGGTCCGCCGCCGCGCCCACCTGTTCCGCGTCGTGTGGCTCACCTGGGCCGGGTACCTGCTCGCCGCGGTGACCCTCGGGCTGACCCTGGGGTGGACGCCCGGAGCCATCGCGGTGAGCGGGATGACCGGGCTGGTGAGCGCCGTCGCCTGCACCGCGCTGGCCCTGCTCGCGCTCCCCGTCGCGGAGTGGGTGACGCGCATCACCACCGACTTCACCCTGGTCGAGCTGGCCGACCCGAGTCGCCCGCTGCTCCGGCGCCTGGCCACCGAGGCGCCCGGCACCTACGCCCACAGCCTGATGCTCGCCAACATGTGCGAGGCGGCGGCGGACGCGATCGGCGCCAACGGCCTGCTCGCGCGGGTCGGCTGCTACTATCACGACGTCGGCAAGCTCCGGCGGCCGCAGTACTACGTGGAGAACCAGGCGGGCGCCTCGAACCCCCATGACAAGCTCAAGCCCCAGCAATCGGCGCAGCTCATCCGGAACCACGTGCGGGAGGGAGTGGAGCTGGCGCAGGAGGCCCGGCTCCCGCCCGTGCTGCAGGCCTTCATCGCCGAGCACCACGGCACGGCACCGATCACCTACTTCCTCGAACGGGCGCGGGAGCGGGATCCCTCCTTCAACCCCGACGCCCCGGAGTTCCGCTACCCGGGACCACGGCCGCGCTCCCGGGAGACGGCGCTGGTGATGCTCGGGGACTCGGTCGAGGCCGGCGTGCGGGTGCTCGGGGAACGGACCCCCGAACGGGTCCGCGCCGCGATCGTGCACCTGGTCGACGCCAAGGTCGCGAGCGGCCAGCTGGACGACGCACCCCTCACGCTGCGTGACCTCGACGTGGTCAAGGACACCTTTTCCCGGGTCCTCGCCGGCGTGCACCATCCCCGGGTGGGCTACCCGAGCGGGGCCGGGGGCGTGACGGCGGACTTCGGCGCTCCCGGAGCCGCGCCCGATGCCTGAGGTCGCGGTGCAGGGGCGCCCGCGGCCGGTGGGCGACGCCGTGGTGCGGCGCGCGGTGGCGCGCGTACTCGCCGGCGAGCGCCGCGCGGCCCGGATGTCCGTCACCTTCGTCGGGCGCGACACCATGCGCCGGCTCAACCGCGACCACCTGGGCCACGATCGCCCCACGGACGTGCTGAGCTTCGCCCTGGACACGCCCGGCGGCCTGCTCGGCGACGTCTACGTCTGTCCCTGGGTGGCGGCCCGGGAGGCGCGGGCGCGCGGTTTGCCCGCGCGGCAGGAAGTCATCCGCCTCGTGGTGCACGGCACCCTCCACGTGCTCGGCTGGGATCACCCGGAGGGCGAGGCGCGCACCCGGTCGTCGATGTGGCGCCGGCAGGAGCGGTACGTGGAGCAGCTGACGTGACGGAGACCCTCCGGATCGTGGGCGCGCCACTCGCGGCGCTGGCCTTCGCGCTGTGGGCCGCGCTCTGCGGCATCGCGGGGGAGGCGAACTCCGGGCTGCCGCGGGTGTTCGCCGGTTCGCATGGCCCGGCCGACGAGGAGCTCCCGCCGAGCCGGCGGCTCTTCGTCGCCCACCTGGCGCTGCTCTGCCTCGCCGGCGCCGGCGCGTCGAGTGCCGTCGCCTGGTGGGCGGCCCCCGCCGGCTCCGGGCTGGGACGGCTGGCCGTGGCCGCGCTCCTGGTCTGGGTGGTCGCGGACGGACTGCCGCGCCTCCTCGGTGCGCTTGCGCCCGAGCTCGTCGCCACGCTCGCCCCGGTCGCCCTCCGCACGCTCGGCCCGTTCCGGCCCCTGTTCCGTCTGGTGGGATGGGCCGACCGCCGGCTGCCGCGCCCCGCGCCCCGCGCACCCACCGCCGCCGGGGAGAGCCGGGAGATGCTCGTCGGCCTCTTCGCGCTGGCGCGCACCACTGTCGCGGAGGTGATGACCCCGCGCATCGACATGGTGGCCCTGGATGCGAGCGCGGACCCCGAGGAGGTGGTGGCGACCCTGCGGCGCGCCGAGCACGCCCGGCTCCCCGTCTTCGAGGGGCATCCCGACAACGTGGTCGGCGTCCTGTATGCGAAGGACGTGCTGGGCCGCATTGCTCCGGGAGGCGGGGCGGGGGAGTGGGCCGAGCTGGTGCGGCCGATCCCCTTCGTGCCCGAGGGGAAGACCCTCGACCGGCAGCTGCGCGACTTCCAGCGGGGGCCGAGCCACATCGCCCTGGTCGTGGACGAGTTCGGTGGCACGGCGGGCCTGGTGACGCTGGAGGACATCCTCGAGGAGATCGTCGGCGAGATCCGCGACGAGCACGACGTCGACGAGGCCGCCCCGATCGCCCGGCAGGCGGAGGGCGACTGGGTGGTGCAGGGCGGCGCCCCGCTCGCAGAGCTGGAAGAAGTCCTCGGCTGGAGCTTCGGGCGGGAGGACGTGAGCACCGTGGGTGGCCTCGTCCTGGCCGAGCTCGGCCGGGTCCCCCGGCCCGGCGAGGCGGTGCGGATGGGGCCGTGGGAGCTCGTGCCCGAGGTGGTGGCGCGCCGCCGGGTCAGGCGGGTGCGGGTCCGGCGGGCCTCCGTGGCCGCGGGGGAGCCGGCGTGACCGCCCTCGTGCTGCTGGCCGGGCTCGCGCTCGCGCTCGTCGGGGCGACGGCGGCGGTGGCGCTCGTGGCGGTCGGCCAGGCAGCGGCCGCGCGCGCGGCCTCGAGCGAGCTCCGGGGCGGCCGGGCGGACGCGCGCTGGTTCCGCGAGGCGGAGCGCCAGCTCGCGGCGGCGTCGGCACTGACCGCACTGGGGGCCGTTCTGGTGGGCGCCGGCGCTGCCGCCCTCGCCGCCGGGCTCACCTGGCCGGTGGCGCTCGCGCTCACCGCGGTGGCGGGCGTCCCCGCCGCGCTGGGCGCCGCCCACCTGCTCCCGCGCCGGCTCGGTGCGGCGCGGCCCGAGCGCGCGGTGGCGCTGCTCGTCCCGCTGCTCCGGCCATTCAGCGCGGCGATGCGCCTGCTCCTCCCCTCCCGGGGCCTCGAGGCCGGCGACGCCCTGGCGGAGGTCTGGCAGGAAGGCATCACCACCGGGGTCGGCAGCCGGGACCAGCTGGCGATGGCGGGCGGGGTGCTGGCCTTCCGGGCCCGCACCGTGCGCGACGTGATGACCCCGCGCACCGACGTCGTGGCGGTGGCCGAGGAGGCGACGCTCGAGGAGATCACCCAGGTCTTCGCCCAGAGCGGCTACAGCCGCCTCCCGGTGTACCGCGGCACGCTGGACGAGATCGTCGGCATGCTGCACGCGTTCGACCTCTTCAAGCTCCACCCGGGCGACCCGCTCCCGGTGCGGCCGGTGGCGGTCACGCCCGGCAGCCGGACCGCCGCCGCGCTGCTCGTGGACATGCAGCGGGAGCGCCGTCACCTTGCGGTGGTGCTCGACGAGTTCGGCGGCACGCTCGGCATCGTCTCGCTCGAGGACCTGCTGGAGGAGCTCGTGGGCGAGATCTACGACGAGCACGACGAAGCGGTGCGGCGTGGGGCCGAGGGCGAGCCGGCGCTGCTCGAGGCCGACGGTGGCACCCCGGTCGCCGCCGTCGCGGCGCGGTTCGGCGTGGCGCTGGACGCGTCCCGCGCGACCACCGTCGCCGGCCTCCTCGCCGACGCCGCGGGGCGCATCCCGCGGGCCGGCGAGCGCTTCCTCCTCGACGGGCTCGAGTTCGACATCGTGCAGGCCTCCCCCGCGCGGGCGGAGCGGATCCTGATCCGTCCCGGGCCCGTCGTCGCGCTGCCGCTCCCCCGGAGGACGCCGTGAGCCTCGAGCCGATCGCCGCCGACCGGATGGTGGAGCTGGCCCGGGCCGGGCGGCTGGAGGAATTCGTCCGCGAGGCCGGCGGGCTCGCGGCGGCCGACCTCGCCGATGTCCTCGCCGCCCTCGACGAGGACGAGCGGCTCGCGGTGGTGCGCGTCCTGCCGCCCGAGGTCTCGGGCGAGGCGCTGATCGAGATGCCCGAGGGGGCGCACCCGGAGGACACGCTCGCCGCGCTCGACCCCGAACAGGCGGCGGACATCGTCGAGGAGCTGGAGGACGACGACGCCGCCGACCTCCTCGGCGACCTGGAGCCGGAGGAGCAGGAGCGGATCCTCCGGGAGGTGGAGGACCGCGGCGACGTCGAGCGCCTGCTCCGCTACGACGAGGAGACCGCCGGCGGCCTGATGACCGCGGCGATGCTCACCGTCCGGGAGGCCGACACGATCGGCGGCGCGCTGGAGACCATCCGGGCGCAGGTGGAGGGGCTGGAGCTCGAGGACGTCTACCAGGCCTTCGTGGTGGACGACGCCGGCCGCCTGCGGGGGGTGGTCCCCTTCCGCGCGCTCGTCGTCAATCCTGCGGCCCGCGCGGTGCGGGACGTGATGGAGGAACCGGCGGCCACGGCGACCCCCGATCTCGACCAGGAAGCGGTCGCGCGCCTGATGGCGCGGTACAATCTCGCGAGCATGGCCGTGGTGGATGCCGGCGGACGGCTGCTCGGCCGCGTCACCTTCGACGACGTCATCGACGTGGTCGAGGCGGAGACCACCGAGGACCTCCTCCGCTTCGGCGGCGTCTCGCCGGACGAGCAGCTCGGTGGCGGCTGGCGCGAGGCGGCCGCCAGCCGCCGGCCCTGGCTCGTCCTCAACCTCATCACCGCCCTCGCCGCGGCCTCGGTGGTGTTCCTCTTCGAGGACCGGATCGCCCAGCTCGCCCTGCTGGCCGTCTTCATGCCCGTGGTGGCCGGCATGGGAGGCAACGCCGGCACCCAGGCGCTCGCGGTCACCATCCGGCGGCTGGCGCTGGGACAGCTCCCGGCGGCGGGACTGCCGCGGGTGGTGCTCAAGGAGATGACGGTCGGGCTGGCGAACGGGCTCCTGGCGGCGGTGCTCGCGGGATCGGTGGCGGGCCTCGTCGGGGGTGCACCCTTCGGGCTCGTCGTCGGCACCGCGATGGCCGGGAACCTCTTCGTCGCGGGCTTCGCCGGAGCCTTCGTGCCCATCCTGCTCTCCCGTCTCGGCGTGGATCCGGCGGTCGCCTCGTCGGTCTTCGTCACCACCTTCACGGACCTCTGCGGGTTCTCCCTCCTGTTGGGACTCGCGGGCGTGCTCCTCCTCTAGCGCCGCCGGTGCGCTTCCTCGTCGTCACCGGCCGGCTGTTTCCCTTCCTGCTGGCGTTCCTCCTCGACCGGCGCCGCTTCCTCGTCTTCGGTCGGCCGGCTCGGCGGCGCCCGGAGCACCACCGGCGCCGCGCGGATCGGCTCACCGCCACCCTCGCCGGGCTGGGGCCGACCTTCATCAAGCTGGCCCAGGTGTTCGGCACCCGCGCGGACATTCTGCCGGAACCCTACCTCGGGGCGATCGCGACGCTCGCGGACCGGGTGCCGCCGCTCGCGCCGGGGGTCGCCGAGAGCGTCATCCAGGCCGAGCTCGGCCGGGCCGCGGGCGCGCTCTTCGAACGCTTCGAGCCGGCGCCGCTCGCCGCCGCCTCGCTGGGCCAGGTGCACCGCGCCCGGTGGGAAGGCCGGGAGATCGTGGTGAAGGTCCTCCGGCCCGGCGTCGAGGACATCGTCGCGCAGGACCTGGACGTCTCCTTCAAGCTGCTCTTCGCCCTCCACGTGCTCTTCCCCAACCACCACGTGCGGGCGGCGCGGACCATCGTCGAGGAATTCGCCAAGCGGATCGAGGAGGAGATGGACTTCCGCGAGGAGGCGCGGAACGCGGAGACCCTGCGGCGGAACCTTGCCGCCGACCCGCGGGTCGTGGTGCCCGAGGCGATCCCGGCGCTCACCACCCGCCGGGTGCTGGCCCTCGAGTACGTGGAGGGCACCCGGATCGACCGGCTGCACGACCGGCTCGCCTCGGGGGAGCTCCGGCTCGAGGCGCTGGTGGACACGCTCGCCGAGGTCTACCTGCGGATGATGCTGGTGGACGGCTTCTTCCACGCCGACCCGCATCCCGGAAACCTCCTCGTCGACCCGCAGGGCCGGGTGGTCCTGCTCGACTTCGGCATGGTGTCGCGGGTGGACAAGGAGACCCGGGCCCGGATCCTCCGCACCGTGCTCGCGGCGGTGCGGCAGGACGTCGATGGCGTCATCAACGGGTTCTACGAGCTCGGCATCCTCGATCCCGACGTGGACCGGGGCACGGTGAGGGACGCCGCCCGCCAGCTCCTCGCCGTGGCGGCGCGCGACGACCTGACGCCGCGGCGGATCCAGGTGGTGGTCGAGCAGATCCTGGAGACGTTCTACCAGTGGCCGCTGATGCTCCCGTCCGACCTCGTCTACTTCGGCCGGGCGGGCGTGCTGGTCGAGGGGATCGGGATGCGCTACGACCCGAATTTCAACGCCGCGATGGTGCTCCGGCCGGTGGTCCAGCGGATGGGCCCGGAGCTCCTCCAGAGCGTGCTGGGGAGCGATCCGAAGGCCACGCTGCGCGACTGGGGCGTGGAGGCGGCCGCCACCGTGCGCGTCCTCCGCGATCTCCTGCACCGGGTCGAGCGCGAGGAGCTCAAGCTCCGGGCCCATCCGCGGGACGTGCTCGAGATCCAGCGGTTCCTGGCGCAGCAGGTGCGGCGGGCGCTCCTCGCGGTGTTCGCCTTCACCGTCGGCCTCATCGCGAGCATCCTGTATCTCGGCACCCGGCGGTTGGAGATCCTGGTGCTCGGCCTGCTGGTCTCGTTCGGCATGTTCGCGGTGGTGTTCGTCCTCCCGAGCCACCTCTTCCAGAATCCGCTGCGGTTCCGGCCCCGGGCGCCCCGGCGCTGACGGCCGCCCCGCGCTTGCCCATCCCCTTCCGCCCGGCGAACTTACGGGCGGATATGGCCCTCGACCGCCTGCTCGCCGACTTCAGCGCCCGCCGCCCCGCGGCGCTGGCCCGCGCCATCTCGATGGTCGAGAACGCCCGGCCCGGCTTCGAGGACCTCCTCGCCGCCCTGCACCCCCGCCTCGGCCACGCTCGCCGGATCGGCATCACCGGCCCGCCGGGAGCCGGCAAGAGCACCCTCACCGAGCGCCTGGTCCAGGCGTTCCGCGCCGGCGGGCGGACCGTGGCCGTCGTGGCCGTGGATCCCACCAGCCCGTTCACCGGGGGGGCCCTTCTCGGGGACCGGATCCGGATGGAATCGGTGGCGCTCGACCCCGGCGTCTTCATCCGCTCCATGGCCACCCGTGGCTCGCTCGGCGGGCTGGCCACCGCCACCCGCGAGGTGTGCGACCTGCTCGACGCCTACGGCTTCGATCGCGTCCTGGTCGAGACCGTGGGGGTCGGGCAGTCGGAGCTCGACGTGTCCCGGATGGCGGACACGAGCGTGCTGGTGCTCGTCCCCGAGTCGGGCGACGGGATCCAGACCCTCAAGTCCGGGGTGATGGAGGTCGCGGACCTCTTCGTGGTGAACAAGGCGGACCGGCCGGGGGCCGACAAGCTGCGGCAGGAGATCGAGGTGACCCTCGGCATCCGGCGGGGGAACGCCTTCCGCCACGTGCCCGCCCATCACGGGGCCCTCAAGTCGGGTCGCGCCGCCCCCCCCGCGGAGGACGGGGCCTGGCGCCAGCCGGTGCTCGCCACCGTGGCCGTGAAGGGCGAGGGCGTCGCGGAGCTGCTCGGGGCGCTCGAGCGGCACCACACCTGGCTCGAGGCGACCGGCGAGCTGGCGCGCCGCCGGGAGCGGCGCCTCGCCGAGCGCACCCGCGAGGTGGTGGAGCGCGCGGTGCGCCGCTGGATGTGGGACGAAACCCGCGCCGACACCCGGATCCGCGACACGCTGCCGGCCATTGCGGCGGGCCGGACCAGCCCGTACGAGGTGGCCGCCGGGATCCTCGACGACCTGCGTGAAGGGAGCCGACCGTGAGCCACCGACCGCCCGACCCCGACCTCCAGGCCCGGCTCGCCGCGCAGGCGCGCGAGCTGGCCGAGCTCCGCGCCGAGGTGCAGGCGTGGCGTGAGCTGGTGGGCCGGATGCCGGTCCGCGACGACGTGGACTTCGCCAGCATCTCCGGGCTCGAGGTGCAGCCCGTCTACACGCCGCTCGACCTCCGCCCCGACCTGGTGACGGCCTCCGGCCTCCCGGGCCAGTTCCCCTACACCCGCGGCATCCACCCCACGATGTACCGGGGGAAGCTGTGGACGATGCGCCAGTTCGCGGGCTTCGGCACCGCGAAGGACACCAACGCGCGCTACAAGTTCCTGCTCGAGCGGGGCCAGACCGGGCTCTCCGTGGCCTTCGACTTCCCGACCCTGATGGGGTACGACTCCGACCATCCCCGGAGCGAGGGCGAGGTCGGGAAGTGCGGGGTCGCGATCTCCAGCCTGGCCGACATGGAGACCCTCTTCGACGGGATCCCGCTCGACCGGGTGTCGGTCTCGATGACGATCAACGGCCCCGCCGCGATGCTCTTCTGCTTCTTCGTCGCGGCGGCGGAGAAACAGGGGGTGCCGTTCGACCGGCTGCAGGGCACGGTCCAGAACGACATCCTCAAGGAGTACATGGCGCAGCACGCCTGGATCTACCCGGCGGAGCCCGCGCTCAAGGTCATCGTCGACATGTTCGACTGGGCCGCCGAGCACACGCCCCGGTGGAACACGATCTCGATCAGCGGCTACCACATCCGCGAGGCGGGCGCCACCGCCGCGCAGGAGCTCGCGTTCACGCTGGCCAACGGCTTCTGCTACGTGGACCACGGCGTGGCCCGCGGCCTCGCGGTGGACGCGTTCGCGCCGCGGCTCTCGTTCTTCTGGGACGTCCACAACGACTTCTTCGAGGAGATCGCGAAGCTCCGCGCCGCCCGGCGGATCTGGGCGCGCGTGATGCGGGAGAAGTACGGCGCCACCGACCCGCGGAGCTGGAAGATGCGCTTCCACTGCCAGACCGCGGGCGTGTCGCTGATGGCGCAGCAGCCGCACATCAACACCGTGCGGGTGGCCTACCAGGCGATGGCGGCGGTGCTTGGTGGCACCCAGTCGCTCCACACCAACGCCTTCGACGAGACCCTGGCGCTCCCCACCGAGGAGTCGGTACGGATCGCGCTCCGCACCCAGCAGATCCTCGCCTACGAGACCGGGGTCGCCTCGGTGGCCGATCCCCTCGGGGGGAGCTACTACCTCGAGGCCCTCACCGACCGCCTGGAACGCGAGGCGGAGGGCCTCTTCGCCGAGATCGAGGCCCAGGGCGGGGTGGTGAAGGCGATCGAGTCCGGCTGGTTCCAGCGCCAGATCGCGCAGAGCGCCGCCCGCTTCCAGGCCGAGGCCGAGGCCGGCCGACGCGTGCTGGTCGGGGTGAACGCGTTCACCGAGTCGGACGACGCGCCGGTGGCGATCCTCAAGGTGGCCGACACCGCCGAGCGGGCCCAGCGCGAGGGGCTGGCGCGACTCCGGGCATCGCGGGACGACGGCCTGGTGGCGGCCCGGCTGGAGGCCCTGCGCCTGGCGGCGGAACAGGACCGCAACGTCATCCCGGCGATGCTCGATTGCGCCCGTGCCTACTGCACGCTGTACGAGATCCGGCACGTGCTCGAGCGCATCTACGGATCCTATCGCGAGCCCGTGTTCTTCTGACCTGACGGGGTCGCGGGAGAGGAGGGACGGAATGGCCAAGACTCGCCCGGCAGCGGGTGCGGTGGACGTGCGGGCCCTGCTCGACCGGCTCGCCCGGCTGCGCCCCGGCCGGCATCGCGTGGTGTCGTGCTTCCTCAAGCTCGAGCCGCGGGACCGGGCCCGCGGGAAGTACCTCATCAAGCTGAAGAACCGCATCCGGTCGGTGGAGGCGGGACTGCCGCGCCTCGGCCTGGGGCGCGAGGCCGAGGCGCAGGTCCGCGCCGACCTCGCCCGGCTGGAGGAATTCCTCCGGGTGCCGGGCAACCTCCCGCCGAGCCGCGGCGTGGTGGTGTATGCCTGCGGGCCGCTCAAGCTGTTCGAGGTGGTGCCGGTGCCGCGGGTCCATCGCTCCCGCCTCGGCGTGGACACCTCCGCGCAGGTGCGCGAGCTGGCCGCGCTGGAGGACGAGGTCGGGCGGATCCTGGCCGTGGCGCTCGACCGGACGGCCGCGCGCTTCTTCGAGGTCACCGCCTTCGGCGTCGAGGAGCTGCCGGGGCTGCGCGCCGACAGCACGCGCGGCGGCCGCTTCCGCGGGGACCAGGACGGGCCCGGCTGGGGGGAGCACGCCTACAACAACCGGATGCGCACCGAGCGGGCCCGCCACCTCGACCTCGTGGCTCGGCGGCTCTTCGCGCTCGACCGCGAGCGCCGGGCGACAGGCGTGGTGATCGGGGGGATGGGCGGCGACGCGGCGGCCCTCCGGCCCTTCCTCCACCCCTACCTCGAAGGGCGGGTCCTGGGCGAGGTGCGCACCAACCCCAAGGAAGCGACTCCTGCCCTCGTGCGGGAGGCGGCCCTCGAGGCCCGCGAGAAGCACGAGCGGGATGCCGAGCGGTCCAACGCCCGCCAGCTGGCCGAGCTGCTCGGCCAGCGGATGGCCGTCACCGGCGTGGGCGAGTCGCTCCGCGCGCTCCGGCGCGGCCAGGTCCGCACGCTGCTGGTGGACCCGGACGCCTCCGAGCCGGGCTGGCGCGCGGCGGCCACCGGCCGGCTCGCGCTCCGCGAGATCGAGCTGCGCGACGAGGGCGACCTCGCGCCCGTGCTCGACGTCGTGGACGACGCGATCGAGGACGCGCTCCGGCAGCAGGCCGCGGTGGACGTGGTCTACGATCCCGAGGCCCGCCGGGGCATCGACGGCCTCGCCGCCTTCCTCCGCTTCCGCTGACCCGGACGCCGCCCATGATGATGACCGCCGCCCAACCCCGCCCGCCCCTCGCCCGGCCCATCCGGGTGCTCGTCGCCAAGCCCGGCCTCGACGGTCACGACCGCGGGGCCAAGGTGGTGGCGGCCGCGCTCCGCGACGCGGGGATGGAGGTGATCTACACCGGGCTGCACCAGACGCCGGAGATGATCGCCACCGCCGCGGTGCAGGAGGACGTGGACGTGGTCGGGCTCTCCATCCTCTCCGGCGCCCACATGACGCTCTTCCCCCGCGTCCGGCAGCTGCTCGAGGAGAAGGGCCGTCCCGACGTGCTGGTCACCGGCGGCGGCATCATTCCCCCCGAGGACATGGACGCCCTCTCCGCCGTGGGCGTCGGGCGCCTCTTCGGGCCGGGCACCCCCACGGCGGACCTGGTGCGCTACATCCAGGAGTGGGCCCTGGCCCACCTCGCCGAGTGAGCGGCGGCCGGCTCCGCGAGCTCACCGACGAGTACCTCGCCCTCGCCCGGCGCCTCGAGCTGGGCGGGGGCGAGCCGCGTCTCGCGAAGCTCCGGGCGCAGGGGCGCCTCCCCGCGCGCGATCGCGTGGCCGCATTGCTGGACCCCGGGAGCCCCTGGCTCGAGCTCGGCCTGCTCGTCGCCTGGGACCAGTACGACGGACAGGCGCCGGCCGCCGGCGTGGTCACCGGGCTCGGCGTGGCGGAAGGGCGCGAGGTGGTGGTGGTCGCGAACGACCCCACGGTCAAGGCGGGCTCGTGGTGGCCCGAGACGATCCGGAAGATCCTCCGCGCGCAGGAAGTGGCGATGCGCCAGCGGATCCCGATCGTCTACCTGGTGGACAGCGCCGGCGTGAACCTCCCCTACCAGGGGGGCGTCTTCCCCGGCCAGTACGGGGCCGCGCGGATCTTCTACTACAACTCGATCATGCGGCGCTACCTCCACGTGCCGCAGATCGCCGCCGTGATGGGGAGCTGCGTCGCGGGCGGCGCGTACCTCCCGGCGCTCTCCGACGTGATCTGGATGGTGGAGGGCTCGAGCTTCATGGGGCTGGGCGGCCCCAACCTGGTGAAGGGCGCCACCGGGCAGACGGTGGACGCGGAGACCCTCGGCGGCGCCCGGACCCACACCGCGGTGAGCGGCGTGGCCCATTACCGCGCCGCCGACGACGCCGACTGCCTCCGGCAGATCCGGGCCTACCTCGCGCGGCTGCCGCGGCGCACGGGGCTCGAGAGCCGGCGCGAGGCGCCGCGGCCTGCCGCCGTGCCCGCCGCCGCCCTCTACGACCTCCTGCCGCACGACCACCGGCTCTCCTACGACGCGCGGAAGCTCCTCGGGGCGCTCCTCGACGGCGGCGTGCTCGACGAGTTCCAGCCCGAACTCGCCCGCGAGATGATCTGCGGCCACGGCCGGATCGAGGGCTGGCCGGTCGCGGTGATCGCCAACGACCGCGGCCTCATCAAGGGCCCGCCCGGCGCGCGCCCCCGGTTCGGCGGTATCGTCTACGCCGACAGCGCGGAGAAGGTGGCCTACTTCATCGAGAACGCGAGCCGCGAGCGCCTCCCGATCCTCTTCGTGCAGGACGTGAGCGGCTTCATGGTGGGACCGGAGGCGGAGCAGGAGGGGATCATCCGCGCCGGTGCGCGGTTCGTGGAGGCGATGGCCACCGCCGTGGTGCCGAAGCTCGTGCTGACGGTGAATCACGCGAGCGGCGCCGGGTACTACGCGATGGCGGGGCAGGGATTCGACCCCGACTTCATCCTGTCGTGGCCCACCGGCCGGATGGCGGTGATGGAGGGCGAGTCCGCCGTCATGGCGGTCCACGGCCCCGCCCTGCAGCGGGCGCAGGCCGAGGGCAAGCCGCTCCCCGCCGGCGTCGCCGAGGCGGTCGAGACGATGCGCGCCGACTACGAGCACCAGCTCGACGCCCGGCATGCCGCGGCACGCGGCTTCGTGGACGCCATTGTCACCGCCGAGGAGACCCGGGACCAGCTCGCCTTCCTGCTGCAGGTCGCCAGCCGGTGGGACGGGCCCCACCTCGGCCCCTTCGTCCTCCCTCCCCTCGATTCCGCCCGCTGATGCGCCCTGCGCTCCTGCTGCTTGCCCCGCTCCTCGCCGCCGCGTGTGCGCCCAACCCGGCACCGCCCCGCCCCAACGTGGATCCGATCCGGTTTCCGGCGGATCCCGCCCCGGCCCCGCCGGTCCGCCCGGCGGAAACGGAGCGGGTCGCCCCGCCGGATGCGGCGTACGCCGCCGGCTGGATGCCGCTCGCGCCCACCGGCGTGCCACGGTTCCTCCAGGCGCTGCCGGAGGCCGACGGCCGGGGCGTGCTGATCGCCATTCTGGACAGCGGGCTCGACCCGAGCATCCCGGGCCTCGACCGCACCAGCACCGGGGCGCGGAAGGTGCTCGACGTGCGCGACTTCTCCGGCGAGGGCCGGGTGGCGCTCGCGCCGGTCCGCCCGTCCGGCGACACCCTCCGGCTCGGCGGCAGCGCACTGGCCGGACTCGCCCGGGTGCGCGCCTTCAGCACGGGCGGCCCGTGGTACGCGGGGCGCCTGGCGGAGCGGCCGCTCGGGAAGCTGCCGGCCAGCGACCTCGACGGGAACGGCTCCGAGGCCGACAGCCTGGTGGTGGTCGTCGTCCGCGGCTCGGATGGCTGGCTCCTCTTCGCCGACACCGATCGGGACGGGTCGCTCCTGAACGAGCGGCCGGTGCGCGACTACCTGGCGGCGGGCGAGACCTTCTGCTGGCGGGGGCCGCGCCGCCCGTGCCCGGTGGGGGTGGCGGTGAATCTCCGGGAGGAGGGCGGGGCGCCCGTGCTGGACCTGGTCTTCGACACCAGCGGGCACGGCTCCCACGTGGCGGGCATCGCCGCCGGCAACGACATGTACGGCGTGACGGGCTTCGACGGGGTCGCGCCCGGCGCCTTTCTCCTCGGGCTCAAGATCGCCGACAACGCCAACGGCGGCATCAGCGCCACCGGCGCGATGCGCGCCGCGATGGAGTACTCGCTCCGCGTGGCCCGGCAACGCCGGCTCCCGGTCGTGCTCAACCTGAGTTTCGGGGTCGGCAACGAACGGGAAGGGGCCGCGCGGATCGACGCCATGGTGGACTCGATCCTCGCCGCCAACCCGGACGTCGTGATGACGATCAGCGCCGGCAACGACGGGCCGGGGCTCTCGACCGTCGGCTTCCCGGGCAGCGCCGAGCGGGCCATCTCCGTCGGCGCGACCTTTCCCACGGTGTTCGTCGAACGGACCGCGGCGGCCGAGGGTGCGCCCGACCCGGTCGCCTTCTTCTCCAGCCGGGGTGGGGAGGTGGCCAAGCCCGACCTCGTGACGCCCGGGATCGCCTACAGCACGGTACCGCGCTGGAGCACCGGCGAGGAACGGAATGCCGGCACCTCGATGGCGGCGCCCCACGCCGCCGGCCTCGCGGCCCTGCTGGTCTCGGCACTCGCCGCGGAGGGGAAGGCCCCCGACGCCGCGAGCGTGAAGCGCGCCCTGATGGTGACCGCCCTCGCCTCACCTGGCGCCTCCTGGGTGGACCAGGGCGCCGGGGTACCCGACGTGGCGCTCGCCTGGGCCTGGCTCCGGGAGGGCCGCCACGCGCCCGACGCCACCGTCGCGCTCGCCGGCGGGGGGACCGCCGCCGCGCTGGTCGCGGGCGCGCCGACCGGTCCACAGGCCTTCGAGGTGACGCGGCCCGCCGGGTCGCCACCCCTCCCGGTGCACTTCCGGTCGAGTGCCGACTGGCTGATCGCGCCCGGACCGGTGACGCTGGCCGCGGGAACGACCCGGGTCGAGGTCGGCTACCGGGCCGAGTCGCTGAGGGAGCCGGGGACCTACACCGGCGTCGTGGCCGCTTGGGGGCCGGACACCGCGGTCGGCTCCGTGGCCCGGATGGTCTCGACCGTGGTGGTCCCCCTCCCGGCGCGGGACACGACGCTGGGCCCGGTGGCGCTGGCGCCCGGCGAGGTGCGGCGCTGGTTCCTCCCTGCCGAGGCGGAGCGTCCGTTCGAGGTCGGCATCGCCACCGAGGGGCCGTTCGAGGCCGTGCTCACCTCCCTGCACGAGCCGGGCGGGATGCCGTGGCGGGAGGAGAACGGCCGGCCCGCCGGGCCGGGAGAGCACGCCGCCTTCTACCAGGTGGACGGCCGGGATGTCCGCGCCGGCCTGTACGAGGTGGATGCGATCGCGCCGCCCGGCGGCGTGGCCACGGTGCGGCTGCACGTGGCGCGGAGCCCGGTACGCCTCGCCGGGCGGCGTACGGGGGACGCGGTCGAGACCCGGTTCCGCAACGCCTCCGACACCGCCGTCACGATCAACCCCGGTGCGGCGCTTCTCGGCGCGGAGCAGGCCGCGCTCGCCGGAGCCGCCGGCGGCCGCCCGGTTCGCCATCCGGTGCCGATCCCCGACTGGGCGCGCCGTGTGGTGGTGGAAGTGACGATGGATCCGGTGCAGTGGAGCCGGTTCACCGACCTCGGCGCCACCCTCCTCGGTCCCGACGGCCGCCAGCTCCTCCACCAACCGCTCAATTACCACCTGGGCCGGCTCGTGCTCGAGCTCGGCGACTCCATCCCGGTCGGGGCGCAATCCGCCACCCTCGCGCTCCTGCCCGGGCTCGCCGACGCGTCGGATACCCGGCCCTGGGAAGTCGTGGTCCGGACGCGATTCTACGCCGCCGAGCCGGCGTTCCTCGCGCCCGAGCGGCCGGGCGAGCTCGCCATCGCGAAGTCGGGCGCTGCCTCGGCCAGGTTCGCCCTTCCTCCGTCTCCCTGGCCCCTTCCGCCCGGTGGGTTCGAACGGCTCGGCGTGATCTGGGCGGAAGCCGGGGAGGGCATCTGGACCCGGGAGCTGCCGCTGGTGGCCGAGGTGCATCCGTGACGGACCGGGTCGTGCGGATCGCCGCGGGGCAGGGCTTCTGGGGCGACTGGTTGGAGGCCCCGGTCCGGCAGGTCGAGGGCGGACCGATCGACTACCTCGTGCTGGACTACCTGGCCGAGGTCACCATGTCCATCCTGCAGAAGCAGCGATCCCGGGATTCGTCGGCAGGCTACGCGCGAGACTTCGTCCCGCTGATGGAGCGGCTCCTGCCGGACCTCGTCGCCAGGCGGGTGCGGGTGGTGACGAACGCGGGTGGGGTGAATCCCCGCGCCTGCGCCGAAGCGGTGCTCACCGCGGCGCGGAAGTTGGGACTCGCGGGCCGGATCAAGGTGGCCCTCGTCAGCGGCGACGACATCCTCCCCCGGCTCGACGAGCTGCTGGAGGCGGGACACGAGCTGCGGGACATGGACTCCGGCCGCCCGCTCGCGGACATCCGCCCCGCCGTGGTCTCCGCCAACGCCTACCTCGGAATGGCGCCAGTGGTCGAGGCCCTCGGCCGCGGCGCGGACATCGTGATCACCGGGCGGGTGACCGATACGGGGCTCACCCTGGGTCCGCTGGTCCACGAATTCGGCTGGGCTGCCGACGACTGGGATCGCATCGCGGCCGGCACCGTGGCCGGCCACATCCTCGAGTGCGGGGCGCAGAGTTCCGGCGGGAACCTGCTCAAGGACTGGCGCCGGGTGCGGGGACTCGAGAATCCCGGCTTCCCGATCGCCGAGGTGCGCGGCGACGGAAGCTGCACCATCACGAAGCACCCAGGTACCGGTGGGGTGGTGAACGTCGCGGCGGTCACGGAGCAGCTGGTGTACGAGATGGGTGACCCGCACCACTACATCACGCCGGACGGCGTGGCCGACTTCACCAGCATCCGGCTGCGGCAGCGGGGCAGGGACCGGGTCGAGGTATCCGGCATCCGCGGTGCGCCGAAGACCCCGATGCTCAAGGTGTCCATCGCCTGGTTCTACGGATGGAAAGCCGTCGGCACCCTGGTCTACTCCTGGCCGGAGGCGTACGACAAGGCCCGGGCGGCCGACCGGATCCTGCGCCGACGCCTCGCGGACCTCGGGCTGGAATTCGAGCGGCTCCTGACGGAGTACGTCGGCGTGGACGCCACCCACGGCCCGCTCGCCGGTCCGCCGAGCCCCGATCTGGCGGAAGTCCAGCTTCGGGTCGGCGTGCGCGCCCGGGAGAAGGCGCCCGTCGAGCGCTTCACCCGGGAAATCGCTCCCCTGGTGCTCACCGGACCGCCCAGCGTCACGGGATTCGCCGGCGGTCGGCCGCAGGTGCAGGAGATCGTGGCCTATTGGCCGGCGCTGGTGGATCGGACGGCGATCGAACCCGGAGTCCGTGTGGAAATCCTCTGATGCCCAAGTCCCGAGGCACTGTCGCCGTCCAGCTGCGCTACCTCGCCCACGCCCGTTCGGGCGACAAGGGCGACACGGCGAACGTGGGAATAATCGCCTTGAGGGATGAATTCTATCCGATTCTGGCGAAAGAAGTTACGGTTGCGAAGGTAAAGCGACACTTCAAGGGTCTGGTCTCCGGGGTCGAGCGGTTCGAGTTGCCCAATCTCCGGGCCCTCAACTTCCTGCTCCACGGGGCCCTCGACGGTGGCGGGACGATTTCCCTCAAGACCGACGCCCAGGGCAAGGTCTATTCGACCGCCCTCCTCCGGATGGAGATTCGGGTGCCCCGCGCGGTGGCCAGGACGGTCGGGCAGTGAGCGCCGTGACCGTCGGGC
>DATIBS010000030.1:0-31273 GCA_035457305.1 Gemmatimonadales bacterium | reverse complement strand
CGCCGCCCTCGCCACGAACGTGATGTCATGGCAGACGGCTCCGGCCGCGACCGAGCTCGAGCAGGTCACCCTCGACTGGCTCCGGCGTCTGGTCGGGCTGCCGGAGGGATTTGCCGGTGTCATCCAGGAGACGGCGAGCACGTCGACGCTCGTCGCCCTCCTCTCCGCGCGCGAGCGCGCCTCGGCCGGCGGGTTCGGCCGCGAGGGCGCGGCGGCCCCCGACGCCGCGCGGCTCGTGGCGTACGCCTCGGCGGAGGCCCACTCCTCGGTGCCCAAGGCGGCGCGCCTGGCCGGCTTCGGCGAGGATCGGCTCCGCCGCGTGCCGGTGGACGCGCGCTTCGCGCTCCGGGCGGAGGCCCTCGCGCGGATGATGCACGAGGACCATGACGCCGGCCTCGTCCCGGCCTGCGTCGTGGCCACCGCCGGCACGACGAACACGACCGCCGTGGACCCGGTGGCGGCCATCGCGGAACTCTGCGCCCGGCACGGGGCCTGGCTCCACGTGGACGCCGCCTATGCCGGGACCGCCGCCGTCTGCCCCGAGCTCCGCTGGGTGCTGGACGGGTGCGCGCGGGCCGACAGCCTCGTCTTCAACCCGCACAAGTGGATGCTGGTCAACTTCGACTGCTCCGCCTACTTCGTGCGGGACGTGGAGCACCTCACCCGGACCTTCGGCACCGCGCCGCCCTACCTCCGCGGCGCGCACGATGCCGAGGTCGTCAACTACCGCGACTGGGGCATCCCGCTCGGCCGCCGCTTCCGTGCCCTCAAGCTCTGGTTCGTGCTCCGGAGCTACGGGGCGGAGGGACTCCGGGCGCACGTGCGGACGACCGTGGCGCAGGGCCGGCGGCTCGCGGCGATGGCGGCAGCGGAGCCGGGCTGGCGCCTGGTGGCGCCGGCGGAGCTCGGGCTCGTCTGCCTGCGCTTCCAGCCCGAGGGAGTCGACGACGCGTCCGCCGACGAGCTCAACCGCCGGGCGCTCGCCGCCGTCAATGCCGCCGGTCGCTACCACCTCGGTGGAACCATCCTCGGGGGCCGGCAGGTGATCCGCGTCGCGCTGGGCGGGAGGCTCACGGAAGCGCGGCACGTGGAGGGCGTATGGGAGGAACTGCGGAACGGGGTGAAGGGGGAACGGGGAACGGGGAGCAGGGAGCGGTAACTGCTCTTCCATCATGCCGTCGTGCCGTCGTGCCGTCGTGCCATCGTCCCGCTCCCCGCTCCCCGCTCCCCGCTCCCCATCTCCAGCACGTCCTTCAGGTACCGTCCGGTGATCGAGGCCGCGCACTCCGCCACCTCTTCCGGCGTCCCCTGCGCCACCACGCTCCCTCCCGCCGCGCCCGCTTCCGGGCCCAGGTCGATCACCCAGTCCGCCCGCTTGATCAGGTCGAGGTGGTGCTCGATCACCAGCACGGTGTGCCCGTGCTCCACCAGGCGGTCGAGCACCTGCAGCAGCACCCGCACGTCCTCGAGGTGGAGCCCGGTGGTCGGCTCGTCGAGGATGTAGAGCTTCGAGCCGGCCTTCCGGCCCGCCTGCGCCAGCTCCCGCGCGATCTTGAGCCGCTGTGCCTCGCCGCCGGACAGCGTCGTCGCCGGCTGCCCCAGGCGCAGGTAGCCGAGCCCCACCTGGCGGAGCTGCTGCAGCGCCGCGCCGAGCCGGGGCTGGTGGCGGAACCGCTCCGTCGCCTCCTCCACGGTGAACTGCAGCACGTCGGCGATCGACCGCCCCGCCACCTTCACCTCCAGCACCTCGGGCCGGAACCGCGTGCCGCCGCAGCTCTCGCACGGCACGAACACGTCGGCGAGGAAGACCATCTCCACCTGCACGTGGCCGGCGCCCTCGCAGGTCTCGCACCGCCCACCCGGCAGGTTGAAGGAGAAGGTGCTCGCCGTCCACCCGCGGGCCCGGGCCAGCGGCTGGCTGGCGAAGAGCTCGCGGATGTCGTCGAATCCCTTCACGTACGTCACCGGGTTGGATCGCGGGGAGCGCCCGATCGGCGACTGGTCCACCAGCACCACGTCCTGCAGCCGCTCCCACCCGTCCAGCGCGCCCACCTCGCCCACCTCCTCGCCCAGGTGGGTCTTGGCACTGTGGCCGCCGTGGAGCCGCGCCTCCAGCTGGCGGTAGAGCACGTCCTGCACCAGCGTGCTCTTGCCCGAGCCCGACACCCCCGTCACCGCAGTGAGGGTTCCGAGCGGGATGTCCACGTCGGCGTCGCGGAGGTTGTGGAGCCGCGCGCCCCGGACCCGGAGCCAGTGGGGGCCCGCCACCCGCCGGTGGCTCGGCACCGCGATCCGCCGCTCCCCGCGGAGGTACTTGCCGGTGAGCGAGTCGGCCGCCTCGGCGAGCGGCCCGGCGTGCACCACGCGGCCGCCGTGCTCCCCGGCGCCGGGGCCCAGTTCCAGCATCCAGTCGGCCGCCGCGATCGTCGCCGGGTCGTGCTCCACCACCACCACCGTGTTGCCGTAGTCCCGGAGCCTCCGGAGCACCGCGAGCAGCCGCCCGGTGTCGCGCGGGTGGAGCCCGATGGACGGCTCGTCGAGCACGTAGAGCGCGTCCACCAGGCGCGAGCCGAGCGCGTTGGCGAGGGAGATCCGCTGCGCCTCCCCGCCCGAGAGGGTGCGCGCCTGCCGGTCGAGGGTGAGGTACCCGAGGCCGACGTCGAGCAGGAAGGCGAGTCGTCCCCCCGCCTCCGACAGCACCAACTCGGCCACCGCCCGCTGTCCGGGCGTGAGGTCGATCGCCTGGAGCCAGGCCGCGAGCTCCGCCACGGTCATCGCGGCCGCGCGCGCGATGGTCTCGCCGCCCAGGCGCACCGCCAGTGCGTGCTCGTTGAGCCGTGTCCCCCCGCACGCCGGGCAGGTCTTCGCCAGCTGGTACTGCCGGAGGAACACCCGCACGTACTGCTTGTAGCGCTTCTCCTCGAGGCCGCGGAGGAAGGGGAAGATCCCCTGGTAGCGCCCCACCTTGCCGTGCAGGAGCTCACGCCGGTGCTGGGGCTTGAGCCGGCGCCAGGGGAGGTCGGGGTCGGCGCCGAGCTGGTCGGCCGCCTTGAGCAGCAGCTTCCGCCGCGCCTCGTAGCGCGGCTTGGTCCAGGGGTCGATCGCCCCGCCGCGGAGCGAGCGCTCGGGGTCGGGGACCACCAGCGACTCGTCGTATTCCAGCACCGCGCCGAAGCCGTTGCATCCCTGGCAGGCGCCGCGCGGGTTGTTGAAGGAGAAGAGCGCCGGCAAGAGGGGGAGGGTGGGGGTATCGCACGCGCTGCAGGCGGGGAACTCGGTGAAGCGCCGCCGGGCGCCGCCCTCCCGCACCACGATCGCCACGCCCTCGCCCTCGGCGAAGGCGGTGGCCAGTGACTCCACCAGGCGCCCCCGGGCCTCGTCCGGCCGCTCGGGGGCCACCGCCAGCCGGTCCACCACCACGAGCAGCTCCTTCGCCCGCGCCAGGTCGGCCGCTGGCGGCAGTTCCCCGAGGTGGAGCGGCTCCCCGTCGGCCAGCACCCGCACGAAACCGAGCGCCGAGAGGTTGTCCACGATCAGCCGGTGGTCGGCGCGCGCGGAGGAGGGGAGGGGAAAGGCCACCTGGAGCCGTCCGGGCCCGTCGGCCAGCACCGCGCCGGCGGCGGCGTCCGGCGTGTCGCGCCGCACCGGGGCGCCGCACGCCCGGCAGAACGGCGTGCCCACCCGGGCCCAGAGGAGCCGCAGGTAGTCGTAGACCTCGGTCGCGGTCCCGACCGTCGAGCGGCTCGAGACCGCGGGGTTCCGCTGCTCGATCGCGATCGCCGGCGACACCCCCTCCAGGCGGTCCACCAGCGGCTTGGGCATCCGGTCGAGGAACTGCTTCGCGTAGGTCGAGAGCGACTCGACGTAGCGCCGCTGGCCCTCCGCATAGAGGGTGTCGAAGGCGAGCGAGCTCTTGCCCGAGCCGGAGGGGCCGGTGATCACCACCAGCGCGCGGCGCGGGAGGTCGACCGAGATGCCCTGCAGGTTGTGCTGGCGGGCGTTGACGATGCGGATGACCCCGTGGGGCATGCGGAAATGTAGCCGGGCTACCGCGGTGCCGCCCCGCGGCCGTACGTTTCCGGCCGCATGGCCAAACTGCTCACGCCGCGGATGGTGCTCCGGGGGTTCGAGGCCTTCGTCCTCGTCTCCGTCCTGACCTTCGCCGGCATCCTCTGGTACGGGAACGACCTCGGCGCCTTCTGGGCCTCGCTCGGCCGCATCCGGTGGAGCTGGGTGCTCGTCGGCGCCGGCGTGGCGTCGCTCGACTGGTTCGGCGGCGGCCTCCGGCTCTGGGTGGTGCTCCGGCACCTGATCCCCGGCATCCCGCTCCGGCCGCTCATCGTGGCGGGCGGGATGGGCGCCTGGGGGGCCTACGTGACGCCGGCCCAGTCCGGTGCCGCGCCGATGATGATCTACACGATGCGGCGCTACGGCGTGCCGGTGCCCGCGGCGTTCACCGCCACGCTCATCACCTTCATCGCCACGGTCCTCTTCTTCGCCCTCGCCGGGCCCATCGCCATCGCCGCCGGGGCCGGCCGCTCGCTGGGCGACCGGGGCAACGTCCTCGGCCTCTCCCTCTACGACCTCTTCCTCGGCAGCCTCTGGCTCTTCGTGGGCATCGGCGTGCTGCTGGTGGCGGTCATCGTCTTCCCCCGGCTCTTCCACCGGCTGCTGCACCGGCTGAGCGGCTGGGCCATGCGCCGCGCGCCGCGCTTCGCCCACCGCCTCGCGGCGGTGCAGGCGGGGCTCGACGAGGCCCACCGGAGCGTCGTGGCGTTCAACTCGCCCCGCGGCTGGCTCGCCCTGCTCCTCGCCACGCTCATCTCGGGACCCTCCCACGGCAACAAGCTGCTGGCCGGGTACGTGGCGCTCCGGGCGGTGGGCATCGAGGCCCACTTCGTGGACGTGCTGCTGCTCCAGACGATGATCACCTTCCTGCTCTACTTCTTCGCCCCCACGCCCGGGGGATCGGGGGTGGCCGAGGTGCTCTCGGCGGCGGTGATGTCGATCTACGTTCCCCGCGAGCTCACGCCGTTGTACACGATGATGTGGCGCCTCGTGCTGAGCTGGTTCACCCTCGGGGTGGGCGGCTCCATCTTCTACGCCTGGGTGCGGCGCGGGCTCAAGGCGCTCGATACCGGCGGGGGCCCCGGGTCGCCCGTGGTGGAGCCGGACCCGGCGTGATCGAGCTCCCCGACGACGCAACCGGCCGGCCCTACGACGCGGCCCTCCTCCGCCGGCTGCTGCGCTACGTCCGGCCCCACCGGGCCGCGGTCGGCGCGGCGCTGGCGTTGCTCGTGGCCGGCGGGCTCCTCGCCCTCGTCGGCCCCTGGCTCACCCAACAGGCCCTCGACGTCGCCATCCCCCGGCGCGACGGACGCCTCCTCGCGCTCCTCACCGGTGCGTTCGTCCTCGCCCTCCTCGTCGACTTCGCCCAGGAGTACGCCCAGACCGTCCTGACCACCCGGATCGGCCAGCGGGTGATGCACGACCTCCGCACGGGGCTCTTCGCCCACCTCCAGCGGCTCAGCGTCCCCTACTTCGACCGCCACCCGGTGGGCCGGCTCATCACCCGCGTCACCTCCGACGTCGAGACCCTGAACGAGCTCTTCAGCAGCGGGCTCATCGCCGTCTTCGGCGACCTCTTCGCGCTCGCCGCGATCATGGCCGCGATGCTGCTGATGGACTGGCGGCTGGCGCTCGTGGCCTTCGGCGTCATGCCCCTCGTCTGGCTGGTGGCGGTGCTCTTCCGCCGGCGGGTGCGCGACGCCTTCCGCGAGATCCGCGCCCGGCTCGCCCGGCTCAACAGTTTCACCCAGGAGCACCTCTCGGGGATGCGGGTGGTGCAGCTCTTCGGGCGGGAGGAGGCGGCCGCCGCGCAGTTCGACCAGGTGAACCGCGACCACCTCCGGGCCCACCTCCGCTCCATCACGATCTACGCCGTCTTCTTCCCCATCATCGAGGTGCTGACGGCGGTGGCGCTCGCCTCCCTCCTCTGGTACGGCGGGCTCCGGTCGCTCGGCGGCACCCTCACCGTGGGCGTGCTCGCGGCGTTCATCCAGCTCACCCGGCGGTTCTTCCAGCCCCTCCAGGACCTGTCCGAGAAGTTCAACCTGGTGCAGAGCGCGATGGCCTCCTCAGAGCGGATCTTCGCCCTGCTCGACACCCCGGTGCAGGTGGCGGAGCCTGTCGCCCCGGTGCCGCTGACCCGGCCGCTCCGGGGGGAGGTCCGGTTCGAGGGGGTCTGGTTCCGCTATCGGGCCGAGGGCCCCTGGGTCCTCCAGGACGTGACCTTCACCGCGAGCCCCGGGCGCACCCTCGCGCTCGTCGGGCACACCGGGGCGGGGAAGACCACCATCATCAGCCTGCTCCTCCGCTTCTACGAGCCGGAGCGGGGGCGGATCACCCTGGACGGGACCGACATCCGGGACCTCGCCCTCTCCGACCTCCGGGGTGCCATCGGCTACGTCCAGCAGGACCTCTTCCTCTTCGCCGGCGACCTGGAGCGGAACATCCTGCTGGATGCCCCGGGCGGCCACGACACCGCGGTCGCCGCCGCCCGGCGCACCGGGGCCGACCGCTTCATCGGGCGCCTCCCGGCCGGCTACCGCCACGTCCTCGGCGAGCGGGGGCGGTCCCTCAGCGTGGGGGAGCGCCAGCTCCTCTCCTTCGCCCGGGCCCTGGCGCGGGACCCGGCCATCCTGGTGCTCGACGAGGCCACCAGCTCGGTGGACGCGGAGGCCGAGGCCCGCATCCAACTCGCGGTCCGCGAGCTGATGCACGGCCGCACCAGCCTGGTGGTGGCCCACCGGCTCAGCACCATCGTGGATGCCGACGAGATCCTGGTCCTGCACCACGGCCAGGTGCGGGAACGGGGGCGGCACGCCGACCTCCTGGCCCGGGACGGGCTCTACCGGCGGCTGGAGCGCCTCCAGTTCGCGGGGGCGGTCTCCCCGGACGCCGCCTGACCCGTCGCTTGCGCCCCCCCTCCGCGAACCGATAGGTTTGCCTCCCCCGTCCGGCGATCGGATCCGACCCTGATGCTCCAGCTCGAGCACGCTTCTGAGCGCCACCCCCTCGACCGGCCGTTGAGCATCGGCGCCGGCCCGGGTTGCGACGTCGTGCTCGAGGGGGAGGGCATCCTCCCGCGCCACCTCCTGCTCACGCCGGAGCCCGGCGGGGCCGTGGCCGTGCGCCCCGCCCCGGGGGCCGAGGCCACGCTCAACGGCGTCCGCCTCGCGGCCGAGCCGACGCCCGTCTTCCACGGCGACAAGCTCTACATCGGGTCCCACGAGCTCCGGGTGGTCCAGGCCGAGCGCGGCGGGGCCACCCGGATCACGGCGGACGTGGAGCGGCTCCGTGCCGTGCCCGACGCCACCGGGACCCGGATGGGCGCCTCCGGCGGCCGCATCGTCTCGATGACCGACGGCCGCGAGTACCGGATCGGGGCCGAGCCGCTGGTGATCGGGCGGGACGCCGGAGCCGACGTGGTGCTGGGCGACGAGGACGTCTCCCGGATCCACTGCGAGATCGTGCCCGGCCCCGAGGGCTACCGCCTCGTGGACCGCGGTGCCAACGGCACCTTCGTCAACGGCCGCCGGGTGCCGGAGGCGCTCATGCTCGCGCGGGGCGACGTGATCCGCGTCGGCCGCGAGGAGTTCCGCTTCTCCGCGGCCGGGCCGGTCACCCCGCCCAAGGGCGCGGCGATGCAGCTCAACGACACGCTGATGGGGATCCCGGTGACCCCGCTTCCCGGGCTCCTGCCCGCCCTCCCGACCCCGAAGCCGCTCGGCGGCCTGCTGGTGCGGAGCGGACAGCGGAAGGGCGAGCGCGTCCCGATCCGGTCCCTGGTGGTGAACGTGGGACGGGCCGACTACAACGACGTCGTCCTCCCCGACCCCAGCGTGAGCACGGTCCACGCGAAGTTGCAGCGGCGCGAGGACCTCTGGATCCTCACCGACCAGGGCTCCACCAACGGCACCTTCGTGGACGGGGAGCGGGTCGCCGAGGAGGCGGTCCTCACCGCCGGTGCCGCCCTCCGGTTCGGGGAGGTGCAGGTGCTGTTCGATCCCGCCGACGTCGAGCCGTCGGGATCCGGCCGGCCGACCGCCGAGATGCTCCCCCCGGTGACGGCCGGGGCCGAACCCGCCGTCCCGCCGTCCCCCCGACCCCGCAGCGCGCCGACCCGCCGACCCGCCGCCGAGCCCTCCGCCCCGGCATCCTCCGGCCGCTGGGTCGTCTGGGTGCTCCTCCTCGCGGCGCTCGCCGCGGCCCTTGTCCTCCTGCTCGGCTGATTCCGTGCACTTCTCCTGCGCCGCGCGGACGGACGTCGGGGTCGTCCGGTCGGGAAACGAGGACAGCTACCTGATGCTGTCCGATCGCGGGATCTTCGTGGTGGCGGACGGCATGGGGGGGCACGCGGCGGGGGAGGTGGCGAGCGAGATGGCCACCCGCATCATCGCCCGCGAGATCGGCGCGCTCCGCGGCGTGGAGGACGACGAGGCCTCCCGCCGGGTCCAGCGCGCCATCGTGACGGCCAACGAGTCGATCTACGAGCGCACCCTGGCCGAGCACGACAAGCGCGGGATGGGCACGACCGCCACCGTGCTGGTGCTCATGCGGGGGCGGTACCTGATCGGCCAGGTGGGCGACAGCCGGGCGTACATCCTCCGCGACGGCGAGTTCCTCCAGCTCACCAAGGACCACTCCTACGTCCAGGAGCAGGTGGACGCGGGGCTCCTCACCCCGGACCAGGCGCGGGTCCATCCCTACAGCAACGTCATCACCCGCTGCGTCGGCGCCGGCAGCGAGGTGTTGCCCGACATCTACTTCGGCGCGCTCCGGGCCGGCGACGTCCTCCTCCTCGCCTCCGACGGCCTCACCGGCATGCTGGAGGACGACCAGCTGGTCAAGATCCTCCAGTCGGACGGGGGCCCCGAGGCCTGGGTGGACCGGATGGTCGCCGAGGCGAATTACCGGGGCGGCCTCGACAACATCACCGCCATCGTGGTCCGGATCGACTCGCTCGACTGAGCCGGGACCGCCCCGGCTATCTTCCGGCCATGCCCTCCGCGGCCCTCCGGACCCTCCTCGACCGCCAGCGCGCCGCCTTCCTCCGGGAGGGCCCCCCGTCCCGCCGCGAGCGGCAGGCCCACCTCCGCGCCCTGGAGGCCGCCGTCTTCGCCTGGCGGAAGCGGCTCTACCTGGCGGTCGAGGCCGACTTCGGCAGCCGCGCCTGGTTCAAGACCATCGGGGGCGAGGTCGTCCCCACGCTCGCCTACATCCGCTACTTCCGGCGGAACCTCCGGCGGTTCATGGCGCCGCAGTGGCGCCCCGCGTCGCTCCACACGCCCTTCGCCAGCATCCGGCTGGTGCCCCAGCCGCTCGGCGTGGTGGGCGTGATCTCGAGCTGGAACTACCCGGTGATGCTCGCGCTGATGCCGGCCGCGGCGGCGCTCGCCGCCGGGAACCGGGTGCTGGTCAAGCTGAGCGAGCACGCGCCGGCCACCGGTGCCGCCGTCCGCGACCTCCTCGCGGAGGCCTTCCCGCCCGAGCGGGTCGCCGTGGTGGAGGGTGGGCCGGAGGTGGGCGACGCCTTCTCCCGGCTCCCGCTCGACCACCTCTTCTTCACCGGCAGCAGCGCCATCGCGCGCCACATCGTGCGCGCCTCGGCCGAGCACCTGGTGCCGCTCACGCTCGAGCTCGGCGGGAAGTCGCCCGCCATCGTCGGGACCGGGGGCGACCTGGAGCACGCCGCGGAGCGGGTGGCGTTCTCCAAGCTGTTCAATGCCGGGCAATCCTGCGTCGCAGTGGACTACGTACTGGTGCCCCGGGGCCTCGCCGCGCGCTTCGCCGAGCGGGTGGCCCACCATGCGCGGCGGCACTACCCGGCCATCGCCGGCAATCCCGACTACACCGCGATCATCACCGATCGGCAGTATGCCCGGCTCGAGCGCCTGCTGGCCGACGCACGGGAGCGGGGCGCCACCCTGGTGGAGACCCACCCGGAGGAGCGCCCCGACCCGGTGCGCCGCCTCCTGCCGCCGGTGCTCGTCCCCGGCGCACCACCCGACCTGGCCATGATGGGCGAGGAGATCTTCGGGCCGATCCTGCCGATCCTCGAGTACGACGGGCTCGACGAGGCGATCGCCTTCGTGAATGCGCGCCCCCGCCCCCTCACGCTGCACTGGTTCGGCGGCGCCACCGGCCGCCGGGAGCTGGAGCGCCGGACCACCTCGGGCCAGCTGGTGGCCAATGACGTGCTCTGGCATTTCGTGCAGGAGGGGATGCGCTTCGGCGGGGTGGGGGAGAGCGGATCGGGCGCCTACCACGGCCCCGAGGGCTTCTACACCTTCTCGCACCTGAAGTCGGTCTTCGTCCAGCCGCGCTGGACCCCCAGCCGCCTCATCACGCCGCCCTTCCCGCGGGGCGGGTGGAAGGACTGGGTGTTGAAGTTCTTCCTGAGGCACTAGTCGGGAAGACGGATAGACGGGTGGACGGGTAGACGGAATGTCCTTCCCGCTATCCGTCTATCCGTCTATCCGTCTATCCGTCTACCCATCCCCGTGCCCCACCCCCAGCCCGAACCGCGCCGACTCCGCCGACGCCTTCCGGTAGTGGAGCCGGATGAGGAGGAAGAGGCCGAGTCCGGTCGGCCCGAGCAGGAACGTCAGGAACAGGCAGAGCGCGAGCTGGACGTGCGGGATGTGGAGCCGCTCCGCTTCCTCGAACATCCAGCCGCCGAGGAAGAGGTCGAGCGCCAGGAAGTGGGTCCACGCCGCCAGCAGCACCGGCTTGTGGAACAGCATCTGCCGGACCTCGAGCAGCGAGTTGTAGCTCCCCGGCGTGTGGTCGAGGTGGGTCGCCACCAGCAGGGTGTAGAGGCCCGTGAGCACCATCGGCACGGGGGCCCAGCGGACCATCGTTCGGGTGATGGACCACCGGGGCTGCAGGATCATCAGCAGCCAGACCGGCACCACCGCGAGGTTCGCGAGTCGGAACGCTGTCTCCCAGGTCATCAGGCCCTGCCCTTGGATCGGTGCCCGGCCCCAGGGGGTGGTGGGGCGGTGGGGAACTGCGCGCTGTTCACTGTCCGCTCTTTGCTGTCCTCTGCTCCCTCTGCGCCTCTGCGGTGAATCCCTATTCGGCCAGCAGGGGGTCGCCGGCGTCCAGCCGCCTCCGGACGTCGTCCGCCGGCAGCGTCACCAGCGCCAGCACCCCGTCGAGCGGGCGCTCCGGAGGCCGCGCCACGAACACCCGGAGCCGCCGGGCGCTCTGGTAGAGCTCGCGCGCGATGCGCGGGAGCCCGAGCTGCCCCGCGCGGCCCTCGTCGGTGAGCCGCTCCACCGCGCCGCCGCGGGTGCGGAGCGGCAGGTCCACGCCCAGCATGGACGCCCGCACCGGGTAGTCGAGCAGGAGCTCCCCCGGCCCGAGTCCCGCCTCCCGCGCCAAGGCGTCCTCCGCCCGCGCGAGCAGCTCCGCGTCCTCCGCCACCCACGGCTGGGCGTCCGCGGGGACGTCGCTGGCCGGCAGGTCGAGCGCCCGCTTGTGCAGCCGGCGGGCGTGCACCCGGGCGGCCAGGCCGTCGGGGTCGGCGGCGAGCAGGCGCTCCACCAGCGCGCCGTCGGTGGCGGACGCCACCCAGCCCGCCGTCACCGCGCCGCTCGCCACCGCGCCCCGCACCGCGCGCTTGAACATGCAGGTGGCCGACCGGACGGCGTGGTGCCAGTAGACGTTCCGGTACATCTGGTACTTCGCGAAGAGCAGCGACTCGAGCGCGCTCACGCCCTTCTCGTGCACCCCGACCTCCACGCCGCGGTCGGTGGCGAGCAGGGTGAGCGAGGCCAGCAGCCGGTCGACGTCCACCTGCCCATAGGGCACCCCGCACATCCGCGCGTCGCGGCTGAGGTAGTCGATCTTGTCGAGGTCGAGGGAGCCGGAGATCAGGCCGGCCAGCGGGTGCGGAGCCTCGCCGGTGATGAGCCCGCCGATCCGGGCCATGAGGTCCGGCACGCCCCAGGCCGCCAGCCGCGCGGCGAGCTCCTCCCCGCCCAGGCGCTCGACGCCCAGTCGCTCGTGGTGCGGGAAGCCGGCCTCCTCCAGGCTGTGGGAGAACGGGTAGTGGCCGATGTCGTGGAGCAGGGCGGCGAGCGTCACCGCCGTGCGGTCCTCCTCCGTCACCCGCGCCAGTTCCCCGCGCTCGGCGAGCGACTGCACCGCCCGGCGGGCCAGGTGGTAGGCGCCGAGGGCGTGCTCGAAGCGGGTGTGGGTGGCGCCGGGGTAGACCAGGAAGGCATGGCCCAGCTGGCGCACGTAGCGGAGCCGCTGCACCGCGCGGGTGTCCACCACCGCCATCGTGGGCCGGTCGAGCCGGATGTTGTCCCAGAGCGGGTCGCGGATGATCTCGAACTCCGGGACGCCTCGGGTCATCCTCGCTCCGTGGATCGTGTCACCGCAGAGGCGCAGGGAGCGCAGAGGGGGACGGGGGGAGTGGAAGAACATACAAGTGGGGTGATGGGAATCCCACCCCATCACCCCCTTGCTGCGAGTCGATGCAGTTCTCTGCGCCCTCTGCGCCTCTGCGGTGAATCCGGCCTAGCGCGGCCCGGCGGCCCGCACCGCCTCGTCCACCCCCGCGGCGAACTTCTCGAAGTTGGCTTTGAACATCCCCGCGAGCTTCGCCGCCTGCGCGTCGTACGCCGCCGGGTCGGCCCACGTCACCCGGGGCGCGAGGATGTCCGACGGCACGCCCGGCACCTTGGTCGGCACCTCGATCCCGAACACCGGGTCCGCCACGAAGTGCGCGTGGTCCAGCTGGCCGGAGAGCGCGGCGGTCACCATCGTGCGGGTGAACCCCAGCTTCATCCGGTGCCCCGTCCCGTACGGCCCGCCGGTCCAGCCGGTGTTCACCAGCCACACCCGCGACCCGTGCCGCGCGATCCGCTCGCCCAGCATCCGCGCGTACTCCCCGGGATGGAGCGGGAGGAACGGCGCCCCGAAGCAGGCCGAGAAGGTCGCCGCAGGCTCGGTCACGCCCCGCTCGGTGCCGGCCACCTTCGCCGTGTAGCCCGAGAGGAAGTGGTACATCGCCTGCTCGGCGGAGAGCCGCGCGATCGGCGGCAGCACCCCGAAGGCGTCCGCCGTGAGGAAGACCACGTTCTTCGGGTGGCCGGCGCACCCGCTGGGTTCGTGGTTCGGGATGAAGTCGATCGGGTAGCTGGCCCGGGTGTTCTCCGTGATCCGGTCGGAATCGAACTCGATCGTCCGGGTCTGCGGGTCGAGCACGCAGTTTTCCAGCACGGTCCCGAAGGTCTGCGTGGCGGCGTAGATCTCCGGCTCGCCGCTGGGCGAGAGCCGGATCACCTTTGCGTAGCAGCCGCCCTCGAAGTTGAACACCCCCTGGTCCGCCCAGCCGTGCTCGTCGTCGCCCACCAGCTTCCGGGCCGGGTCGGCGGAGAGCGTGGTCTTGCCCGTGCCCGAGAGCCCGAAGAAGATCGCGGTGTCGCCCGCCGGCCCCACGTTCGCGGAGCAGTGCATCGGGAGCACGCCGCGGAGCGGGAGCAGGTAGTTGAGCACGGTGAAGATGGACTTCTTCATCTCCCCGGCGTACCGGGTCCCGCCGATCAGCACCGTGCGGCTCGCGAAGTTGAGCACGATGAACGTGCCGCTCCGGGTGCCGTGCACCGCCGGGTCGGCGTGCAGCTCCGGCGCGTGGTAGACCGTGAAGCCGGGCGCGAAGCCCGCCAGCTCCGCCAGGCCCGGCCGGATGAACATGTTGCGCACGAAGAGCGCGTGCCACGCGTTCGGCGTGATGAACCGCACGGGGAGGCGGTGGCGGTCGTCCGCGCCGCCGAAGAGGTCCTGCACGAACACCTCCGGCTGCCGGTCGAGGTGCTCGCGCACCGTCGCCAGGAGGCGCTCGTAGGCCGCCAGGTCCATCGCGGCGTTCCGCTCCCACCAGATCCGCCCGCGGGACCCGGCCTCGTCCACCACGAACTTGTCGTTGGGCGAGCGGCCGGTGTGCGGGGCGGTGAGCACCACCAGGGCGCCCTTGGAGGTGAGCCGCCCCTCCTGCCGCCGGAGGGCATGCTCGTAGAGCTCGGTGTAGCGGAGGTTGGCGTGCACCCGCGGCGCGCTGATGCCGTGGGCGGCGAGGGTGGCGGCGTCGGAGGCCGGCATGGTCGTCATCGATCGCGGGCGCCCTGCGGCGCGGTCGGGGTCAGGGTTCGTTCGGCGCCCGGCGGCGCTCCTGGGCGTCCACCGCGGCGATCGCCGCCATCGTCACGATGTCGTCCACGTCGGTGCCGCGCTGCAGCACGTGGACCGGCGCCGCCATCCCCACGAGGATCGGGCCGATGGCCTCCGCGCCCCCGAGCCGGTGCAGCAGCTTGTAGCTCGCGTTCGCGGCGGTCAGGTTGGGAAAGATCAGCACGTTCGCGGCGCCATGCAACCGGTTGAACGGGTACATCCGGGTGAGGATGCCCTCGACCACCGCGGTGTCCGCCTGCATCTCGCCGTCCACCGCCAGGGTGGGCTCGGTGGCATGGAGCCGGCGCACCGCGGCGGCGACCTTCTCCGACTGCGGGTGCGGCGCCGAGCCGAAGTTGGAGAACGAGAGCATCGCCACCCGCGGCTCGATGCCGAGGCTCCGCACGAAGCGCGCGGTGGCCACCGTGATCTCCGCGAGCCGGTCGGCGTCGGGGTCGATGTTCACCGTGCAGTCGGCGAAGAAGAGGGTCTCCGACTGCAGCACCACCATGTAGATCCCCGCCACCGCGCTCCCCCGCTGCGCGCCCACGGCGCGGAGCGCCGGGCCCATGGCGTCGGGATAGTGCTGGTTCTCCCCCGCCACCAGGGCGTCGGCGTCGCCGTGCGCCACCATCATCGAGCCGAAGTACACCGGCTCGAGCAGCCGGCGCCGCGCCTCCGCCAGGGTCACCCCGCGCCGCTGCCGCCGGCGCCAGAGCAGCTCGGCGTAGCCGGCGCGCGCCGGCGAGGTGGCGGGGTCGACCATCGCGAGGCCCTCGAGCGACACGTCGTGCGCCTTCGCCGTGGCCGCGATCTCCTCCCGGTCGCCGATCAGCACCGGCACCGCCGTGCCCTCGTCGGCCAGGATCCGCGCCGCCCGGAGCACCCGCGGGTCCTCCGCGTCGGTGAGCGCCACCCGCTGCGGGTCCTCCGCCGCCCGGTTGCTGAACATCCGCATCACCGCCCGCCCCCGGCTGAGCCGGGTGTCGAGCCGGGCGCGGTACTCCTCCACGTCCACCAGCTCGCGCGCGGCCCCGCTGCCGATCGCCGCCCACGCCACCGCCGGGGCCACCCAGAGCAGCACCCGCGGGTCGAACGGCTTCGGGATCAGGTACTCCGGCCCGAACCGGAGCCGGTCCATCCCGTAGGCGCGGAGCACCGTGGTCGGCACGTTCTCCCGCGCGAGCGCGGCCAGCGCCCGGGTGGCCGCCATCTTCATCTCCTCGTTGATCGCCCGCGCCCGTACGTCGAGGGCGCCGCGGAAGATGAAGGGGAAGCCGAGGACGTTGTTGACCTGGTTCGGGAAGTCGCTCCGCCCGGTGGCGATCAGCGCGTCCGACCGCACCGCGCGGACCTCGTCCGGCATGATCTCCGGCACCGGGTTGGCCAGGGCCAGCACGATCGGCCGCGGCGCCATCCGCCGCACCAGGTCGCCCCCCACCGCCCCCGCCGAGGAGAGCCCGACGAAGACGTCCGCGCCCTCGAACGCCTCCTCCCGGGTCCGCGCCGCCACGCCCGCCGCGAAGCGCGCCTTGTACGGGTCGAGCGGGCCGCGGCCGGCCCAGACCACGCCTTCCTTGTCGATCAGCGTGATCCGCTCGCGCCGCACCCCCAGCCGCACGTAGTGCTCCGCGGTGCTGATCGCCGCCGCCCCCGCGCCGACGAAGACCACGCGGAGCTCCTCCAGCGGCTTCCCCGCCAGCTCCGCGGCGTTGAGCAGCGCCGCGCCGCTGATGATCGCGGTGCCGTGCTGGTCGTCGTGGAAGACCGGGATGTCCAGCCGCGCCTTGAGCCGCTCCTCGATCACGAAGCAGTCGGGCGACCGGATGTCCTCGAGGTTGATGCCGCCCACCGTCGGCGCCAGCATCTCGCAGAAGCGCACCACGTCGTCGGCGGTCGGGGCGTCGATCTCGAGGTCGAAGACGTCGATGTCCGCGAAGGTCTTGAACAGGACCCCCTTGCCCTCCATCACCGGCTTCCCGGCGAGCGGCCCGATGTTGCCCAGGCCCAGCACCGCCGTCCCGTTGGAGACCACGGCGACGAGGTTGCCCCGGGCGGTATAGCGGTAGGCGTCCTCCGGGCGCTCCTGGATCGCCAGGCAGGGCGCCGCCACCCCGGGGGTGTAGGCGAGCGAGAGGTCCCGCTGGTTGCGGGTGGGCTTGGTGGGGACGACCTGGATCTTGCCCGGCCGGCCTTCCTCGTGGTAGCGGAGCGCGTCCTGCACGCGGCGGTCGGTCATCGGGTGCCCTCGGCGCGCCCCGGCTCAGCGCGCCGGGGCGACGTTCGGCGGGAAATGGTAGAGGTACTCCATGGTCTGCCGGTCGGCGTCGCTGAGCCCGTCCAGCGCCGGGTCGCGGTACATCGCGTCGGCCTCGCTCGGCGAGTGGTTCCAGATGCCGAAGGCGTGGCCCAGCTCGTGCCGGAGGGTGAGCCGGTAGCAGGCGGCCAGGCCCGCGCCCGCCAGCCGCTCGCTGACGTAGACCCGGACCGGGAGCTGGAGCAGCTCGCCGTCGATGTCGAGGTCGGTCGCCCCCTGGCACTCCGGCGCGCGACGGAAGAGCCGCACCGAGAACACCGGGCTGGCCGGCGGTGTCGTGTTCCGCACCAGCACGTCGGCCTCGGTCGAGTCGTCCACCAGCCGCGCGTCGAGTTCGCCGTAGAGGAACGCCGACTTCCAGTCCGCGATCGCGCCCGCCGCGTACGCCGGCAGGTCCTCCGTGTCCTCCACCCAGACCCGCACCGGCAGCGCTTCGCGCGGCCAGTGGAAGCTCTTGGTGCCGTCGAGCCGCCACTCGTACCGCTCCGCCCGCGCTGGCGCCTGCACGTCCGTGCACCCCGCTGCCAGCACCATGCCGGCGAACAGCGACACGAGGACCGCCGATCCTTCGACCTTCGACCTTCGACCTTCGACCCGTCGCTTCATAGCCCCACCCCCACCGTCACCGCCACCCGGTGCACCGCCTCCGGATTGGCGAACCCCTGGTCCCGGAGCGCGTCGGTGGTGAAGCGATGGTAGTCGTAGCGCAGGCCGGCGGTGAGCGACAGCCGGTCGTTGAGCGGGCGGCTCCAGTCGAGGCCGGCGCCGGCCACCCACCGCCAGGGCCCGCCCTCGCGGAAGACGCCGACGTCCTCGCCGGGCAGGTACTTGATCGCGCCGAACGCCGCCCGCCAGCGGAGGGGATCCCGGATCCGGCCGTCGAGGCCCACCGTGAACGTGGCAGTGGTGAGGCTGGTCAGCGTGGAGGTCGTGCCCGCGTCGTCCACCTCGGCGTCCGACCGCGCCAGCGCGACCTCGAGGCCGACCCGGTTCTTCGGGGTGAGCGGGAGGTCCGCCCCGAGGACCAGGGTGGGCGCGATCCCCGCCTCCAGGGTGATCGGCTCGTCAGTGCGGATCTCGTCCTCGACCAGGGTCGAGCTCCACGTGACGCCGAGGCGGGCGGTGAAGTGGGCCTGCGCGGCGAGGCTCGCCGGTCGGGCCGCCAGGAGGGCCACGATCGCCGCGGCAACTCGGGTCGGCGGAAGGGGGCGAAGTCGGTGCATCGGGGTAAGATACAGCCTCGCTGCCGGGCCGCCGAGCCGCCCGGCGCCGGCCGTCACCCCCCTCTCCCGCCTGCCCGCTCCCGCGTCGCCGCCCCCGCCTCGCCGCCGCCCGTCCCCCAGCGGCGCAGTCGCCGCAGGGCCACCCGGTCATTCGTGACGCCGTCGTCGCCTTTGGGGGTCTCCAGGATAAGGGGGATCTGCCGGAACCGCGGGTCCCGCATCAGCCGGCGGAACGGCGCCGGGCCCAGGCTGCCCTCACCGAGCAGTTCGTGCCGGTCCCGCCGCGAGCCGAATGGCGTCTTGGAGTCGTTGAGGTGCACGCAGCCCAGGTGCTCGAGCCCGAGCACCCGCTCGAACTGCGCCCACACCCCCTCGTAGTCGCCCACCAGGTCGTAGCCGGCGGAGTAGAGGTGGCAGGTGTCGACGCAGAAGCCGATCCGGCTCCTGAGGTCGGCCGGGATGAGCCCCCGGAGCTCCGCGAGGTCCTCGAAGGTCCGCCCGAGCGCGGTCCCCGTGCCAGCGGTCGTTTCGAGCAGGACGCGGACCGCCCCCGGAGCCGCCCGGAGTGCGGCGGCGATCCCCGCGGCGTTGCGGCGAAGCCCCGCCTCCCGGTGGTCCATGTAGTTGCCCGGGTGGGATACCACCGCGGGGATGCCAAGCAGGCGGCAGCGCGTGAGTTCCGCGGTGAAGGCCGCCACCGATCGGCGGTTGAGAACCGGGTCCGGGGAGGCGAGGTTTATCAGGTATGAATCGTGCGCTACGATCACTGCTATGCCACTGTCAGCCCATGACTTCCGGAACGCCTCGGCCCCGGCCGGCGGCACCTCGGGATCGCGCCACTGGTTCGGGGTCTTGGTGAAGACCTGGAGCGCGGTGGCCCCGATCACGACGCCCCGCCCCGGCGCGGTCTGCACCCCGCCCTGGGTGGAGACGTGGGCACCGATGAGGTGGCGGGACGGCTTGGGGGTGGGCGGCATGATTCTCTCCGGGGCAGTGGCGGCGGCTTGAGCGCGCTCGCGCGGCCGCGCGTCCTGCTGCTGGGTGATCCGGGGCTCCGGCCGGACGGGCTCGAGCGCGCCCTCGTCCGGGGCGGTTTCCAGGTGACCGAGGCCGACCTCCTCCCTGGCGGGCTGCCCGACGGCCCCCTGCCGGAGTGTGTCCTCGTCACGGCCGCGGCGGCGGACCAGACCCTCGCCGAGCTGCTTCGCGGGCTCGACCCCGCGCAGTGGCGGGGCGTGCCCGTGGTGGCCCTGCTCGACCAGCCGGCGCCGGGGGCGGTGGGCGCGGCACTCCGCCTGGGCTGCGCCGACGCCGTGACCACGCCGGTGGACTTGGCCGAGCTCTGCGCCCGCGTCGAGGCGCGGCTCCGCGGCCAGGGCGACGTCGACTCCCTCCGCGACGCCTCCCGCGTCCATGACGTCATGTTCGACATCATGGAGGACCTCTCCGCGGCGCTCCGCCCTGACGAGGTGGTCCAGACACTGGTGCGGCGGGTCGGCGAGACGCTCGCCGTCGCGCACTGCAGCTTCGTCCGGGTCGGGGACGATGGCCAGTCGGCCCGGGTCGTCGCGTCCCACGAGTCGCCGACGCTCCGGGACCTCCGCGTGGACCTCGATCGCTACCCCGAGATCGGCGAGGCGCTCCGCACCGGGGAGGCGGTCTACGTCGCCGACGTGCAGCGCCACCCGCTCTTCGAGGGCCAGCGGGCCCTCTGGGCCGAGCGCCGGATGGTGGTGGACGTCCGCAGCGTGCTCGCCGTCCCGGTGACGCTCCATGGCCGCAAGGCGGGCGTCTTCCTGCTCCGCACCCGGCGGGACGAGCACCCGCTCGCGGCGGACCAGGTGGATTTCGCCGTGCGGCTCACCCACGCCGCCTCGCGCCTCCTCGAGTCGGAGGAGCGCCGGGCCTCGATCTACCGCCGCCAGGGCGCCGCCGCCGCGCTCGACCCGCTCACCGGCTGCGCCAGCCTCGACGCGCTCGACCGCCGGCTCAAGGACGAGTTCGAGCGCTCCCGCCGCTACGCGCTCAGCTTCAGCCTGGTGCTGCTGGACGTGGACGAGCTCAGGGCCATCAACGAGCGGCTCGGCGCCGAGGCTGGCGACCGCGTGCTCGCCGAGCTCGGCGCCGTGCTCCAGCGCGAGCTCCGCGCCCCGGACTTCGTCTGCCGCTACGGCGGCGACGAGTTCGCCCTGGTGCTGCCGGAGACCGACCTCGATGGCGCGCGCCGTTCCGTGACCCGGGTGCGGACCCAGATCCTCGGCCACGAGTTCGCCGACGTGCCGGCCGACGGACGCCCCCGCCTCTCCGCCGGCATCGTCACCTTCCCGCACCCCTCCGCCGCCCAGCCCGAGGACCTCCTGGCCCTCGTCGAGGCGGCGCTCCTCCGGGGCAAGGCCCAGAGCGAGGAGCGCATCGGCACCGCGGAGTCCGTCGCGGCGTGATTCACCGCAGAGGCGCAGAGGGCGCAGAGGACTCCTTCAACCACCTGGTGAGCTCCCCCACCCCGCTTCCGCATGCCAGTGGGGTGGGGTGCGGCAAGAAGTCGCAGGTGCAGTGCTCTGCGCCCTCTGCGCCTCTGCGGTGATCCGTCCTACCGCCGCCGCCGGAGCCACGCCGTCGGATCGAGCGCGGCGCCGCCGGGGCCCCGGATCTCGAAGTGCAGGTGCGGCCCGTAGTCCGTGGCGTCGCCTCCCACCGTCCCGATCGCCTGCCCCTTGGTCACCGCGTCGCCCACCCGCACGCTCGCGCTCGCGAGCTTGGCGTAGAACGAGTAGTAGCCGTCGCCGTGGGTGAGCAGCACCGTGAGGCCGTAGGTGCTGAGCCGGCTCACCAGCTCCACCCGGCCGCCCTCGACCGCCCGGACCGGCGTGCCGGGAGCCGCCCCGATGCCGACGCCGTTCCACCGGATCTCCGCCCCGCTTTCCAGGCTCGTCCGCCCGAAGTCGTAGACCAGCGTCCCCTCCACCGGCCAGTCGAGCCGGCCGAGGTCCGCGGTGGAGATGGTCCCGCGCGTCGCCGGGGCCGCGCCGCGCGCCGCCGCCTCCCGGCGCGCGCGCTCCAGCCGGGCGATCACGTCGAGCAGCTGCCGCTCGTCGCGCTGGAGGGCGGTCAGCTGCTGCGCGGCGCTCCGCTCCGAGCGCCGGAGCCGACCGATCTGCGTCTGGCGCTGGCGGGCGAGCGCGTCGTACCGCGCCAGCTCGCCCGACCGCTCCTCCCGGTTCCGGTCGAGGTTCGATCGGAGGCCGAGGAGGTCGGCGCGCTGCCGGGCTACGCGGCGCCGGAGCTGCTCCACCTCCGACACCAGGGCCCGGTCCTGCCGGCTCTGCAGCGCGAGGTACTTGTAGCGGCTCACCAGGTCCCCGAACGATCCCGCGCTGAGGAGCGCCTGGAAGGTGTGCAGCCGGCCCCGCTTGTAGATCTCCGCCAGCCGTCGGTCCAGGACCGCTCGCTTGTCGGCGAGATTGTCCTCCGCGAGGATCAGCTCCGCCGACACCTGGTCCACCTGGCTCCCGAGCTGCCGCATCTGCGACTCGAGCTCGTTCACGATGCGGTTGGTGGTCTCCCGCTGCCGCTCGATGTTCCGGAGCTCCGCCCCCGCGTCCCGGACCTGCCCCTGGAGCCGGATGCGCTCCGCCTCGAGCCGTTCCCGCTCCGCCCGGATCTCCTCCAGCCGGCGGCGGGAGGCGTCGAGCGAGGGGGGCTGCTGGGCGGCGAGATGGGTAGGGAAGGGGGAAGGGGGAACGGGGAACGGGGAACGGGGACCGCCGAACGCGAGCTGTGGCAAGGCAGGGGACAGGAATGCGAGCAAGAGGAGCGCCGCTGCGGCCCTGCCGGAGCCGCACCGTTCCCCGTTCCCCGTTCCCCGTTCCCCTCCCCCGGCGCCCCCCTCCCCCCTCACCGCACCCCCATCGGCCTCAGGTGCCGCCCGACGCTGAGCAGGCTGGCGATCAGGCCGAGGAGCGTGCCGCCCGCCACGCCCGCGGCGATCACCGCCGGCGGCAGGAACACCGGGGCCACCAGCACGTCCGACGCGCCGCCCCGCACCAGCGCGAACGCGGCCCAGGTGAGGAGCAGGGCGAGGATGCCGCCGAGGAAGCCCTTGAGCGCGCCCTCGAGCAGGTAGGGGGCCCGGATGAAGCCGTCGGTGGCGCCGACCAGCCGCAGGATGGCGATCTCCCGCGAGCGCTGGAGCAGTGCCATCCGGATCGTGGTGCCGATGATCACCAGCGCCACGCCGGCGAAGGCGAGCCCGATCACCCCGCCCACCAGCCCGGCGATCCGCCGGAGCCGCGCGAGGCCCGCCACCCACTCCTCCCCGAAGCGCACGTCCTCCACGACACCGATTCCCCGCAGCCGCTCGGCCACCGCGGCCACCGTCTCGGGGTCGCGCTGGCCCGGCTGGAGCGCCACCTCGAGTGACGCCGGCAGCGGGTTGGTCTGGAGATCGCGGAACGCCTCCCGGAACTCGCTCATCTCCGCCTGCGCCCGCGCCAACGCCGAGTCGGCCGACACGTAGGTCACCCGGGCCACCTCGGGGAAGGCCGTCACGTCCTCCGCGGCCAGCGTGGCCGCCTCGATCGGCGTGCCCCGGAGCAGGTAGGCGACGATCTCGACCCGGTTCTCCAGCGCCGTGAGCGCGTGGCGCAGGTTGACGGCCACCAGCCCGAACAGGCCCAGGGTGAAGAGCGAGAAGGCGATGGTCAGGACCGACAACACCGAGAGGAGCGGCACGCGGGTGAATCCCAGCATGCACTCGCGGATGACCGGCCTCACGCGAGGTCCTCGCCGGCGCCCCGCGCCGAGTCGGCCACCAGCCGGCCCTGGCGGAGCTCGATGGTGCGGTAGCTGGCCTCGCGGACCAGCGCGGCGTCGTGCGTGGCCATCACCACGCTCGTCCCCGCGGCGTTGATGTCGCGGAGCAGCTGGACCACCGCGCGCGTGGCCTTCTCGTCCAGGTTGCCGGTGGGTTCGTCGGCCAGGAGGAGCGGCGGGTCGTTCGCCAGCGCGCGCGCGATCGCCACCCGCTGCTGCTCGCCCCCCGAGAGCTCCCGCGGGTAGGAGCGCGCCTTGGTGGAGAGGCCCACCTGCGAGAGGACCTTGAGCACCCGCGCCGGGATCAGCTCCGGGCGCATGCCGATGGCCTCGAGCGCGAGCGCCACGTTCTCCTCCGCGGTCCGCTCCTCGAGCAGCCGGAAGTCCTGGAACACGATGCCAAGCCGCCGCCGGAGCCGCGGCACGTCGCGGTTCCGCAGGTCGTTGACGGCGAAGCCCGCCACGCGCACCTCGCCGCGCGTGGGCCGTTCGCCCGCCCAGAGGAGTCGGAGGATGGAGGATTTCCCGGCGCCGGAGTGGCCGGTGAGGAAGACGAACTCGCCCTTGGCCACCTCGAAGGAGACGTCCACGAGCGCGAGCTCGCCCTTCGGGTAGGCCATGTCGACGTGGCGGAAGCGGATCACCCGACCAACCTAAACGGGGGAACGGGGAACAGGGAACGGGGAACGGGGGCCGCCGGCCCGGCTGTTCCCGCTCCCCGCTCCCCGCTCCCCGTTCCCCGCCTAGCCCCCCAGCGCCTGCTCCAGGTCCGCGATGATGTCGACCGCGTCCTCGATGCCGCAGGAGAGCCGGAGGAACCCGTCCGGGATCCCGAGCGCCGCGCGTCCCTCGGCGCCGACGGCCTTGTGCGAGGTGTTCCGCGGCTCGGAGACCAGGCTCTCGACGCCGCCCAGGCTCGGGCCATGGCTCACCAGCCGGAGCCGGCGGAGGAACCGCTCCACCGCCGGCACGCCCCCGACGAGCTCGAGCCCCACCATGCCGCCGAAGCCGTCCAGCGTGCGGGCCGCCACCTCGTGGTCGGGATGGGTGGCGAGCCCGGGGTAGTGCACCTTCGCGATGGCGGGGTGCTGCGACGCCCACTCCGCCACCGCCAGCCCATTCGCGTTGTGCCGTGCCATGCGGACGTCGAGCGTCCGCATCCCGCGGTCGAGCAGCCACGCGGCGTGGGGGTCGAGGGCCTGGCCCCAGAGCCGCATCAGCCGGGTCACTTCCTCGACCAGCGTCGCGTCGCCCGCCACGCAGCCGGCGATCACGTCGCTGTGGCCGTTGAGGTACTTCGTGGCGCTGGTGATCACGACGTCGGCGCCATGCTCCATCGGGCGGAAGTTCACCGGGCTCGCGAAGGTGGCGTCCACCAGCAGCGCGATCCCCTGCTCCTTCGCCACCTGTGCGATCGGCCCCAGGTCGAGCACCCGGGTGAGCGGGTTGTTCGGCGTCTCGACGAAGATCGCGCGGGTGGACGGCCGCGCCAGCTTCCGCCACTGCCGCACCTGGTCGGGGTCCACGTAGGTGACCTCGATCCCCAGCCGCCCGAACTCGTCCTGGAACAGCCGCTCCGTGCCGCCGTAGAGCCAGCGGCTCGCCAGCAGGTGGTCGCCGGGCCGGAGCACCGCCAGGTGCGCCAGCGCGGTGGCGCCCATCCCGCTCGCGACTGCGATCCCCGCCTCGGCGCCCTCGAGCGCGGCGTACTTCTCCCCCACCGCCTTCACCGTGGGGTTGTTGCCGTAGCGGGTGTAGAGCACCTCCTCGTCCGAACCGACCGGGAAGGTGAAGGTGGCGCTCTGGACGATCGGGGGGACCACCGGCGCCCAGTCGGGCAGCCGCTCCGGGCGGCCGTGCACCGCGCGGGTGGAGAGGCCGGGCTGCGTCACGCGGGGAGGGGAAGGAGGCAGTAGGTGGCGCCGGCCGCCTGCACCAGGCGGAGGAGCGCCAGGGTCCGGAGCGCCGCGGCGGCGCGTTCCGTCGGCCAGCCGAGGCCCGCGGCCACCTCGTCGCTCGTGCCCTGGCCGGCGTCGGCGATCCGCTCGAACGCCGCCCGCGCGTCCGGGTCCACCCGGCCCAGCACCGCCGGGGGCCCGCCCGCCGCCGGGAACGCCGCCACCGCCAGCGAGTGCCATTCCAGCACGTGGTCGATCGCCTCCCGGTGCGACTCCGACAGGCCGGCCAGGAGCAGGTAGGGCGCGTCCTCCGGCGGGAGGTCGAGCAGCAGCTTCGCCACCACCTCGTCGGCGCAGGAGAAGTCCACCAGCCCCACGGCCGAGAAGTCGAGGCACGCGCCGCGGCAGGACGTCTCCGCCAGGGCCTGCCGGATGCGGGTCCGCACCGCCGCGCCGGTGGGCCGCGTCACCAGGTCCGCGTACGGCGACCGGACCGTCTCGCGGAGCACATGGTCCAGCCGGATGGTCTGGATCATCCCGTCGGCTCCTGCTGCGCTGGGATCGTGATCTGCACCTGGGCGCCGGGGAAGTACGGCAGCCCGCTCGCCAGCGGGACGTCCTCGTCCCAGGCGGGGACGATGGCGAGCCGCGCCGTGCCGCTCCGGATGCTGATCTTGCCCTGCCACCGCGCGAGATACCGCTTGATACCGGCCAGGCCCTGGCCCCGCCCCGGGTCGCGGAAGCGGCTCGTGTGGTGCACGAGCGCTGCCTCCAGCGCCGCGGCGTCGCCCCACCGCTCGCCGAACCGCTTCATCTGTGTGGCCTCGAGACTCCTGCGGAACCCGATCCCGGCGTCGCTCACCGCGATCACCGCGGCCCGGCGGCCGCCGAGCCGCTTCCGGAAGGTGTAGGCGTGCACCGCCACCCACCCGCCGGTCCCGGCGTGCTCCACAATATTCTGACACGACTCCGAGAGCGCCATAGCGAAGCCCATCGTCGCCTTCGCCTCGATCCCGAGTTCGCCGTGCAGGATTCGGCTCGCGCCCTCCTGGATCCGCCCCACCACGTCGTGCACGTCCTCCGCGCCCCGGATCGGCGTCACCCCCAACAGCACGTCCGAGGGCTCGTCCGGCTTGAGCCGCGGCACCTTGCCGTGCAGCTCGAAGAGCTCGGCCGCGTAGCGGAAGAAGCCCGCCTTGGCCCAGTAGCGGCTCACGTCGTCGCTGGCTGGAACGGTGAAGAGCGGCTTCTCGCAGCCCGCCTCGACCAGCGCCTGCCCCGCGGTGAGGAGCCCGGTGAGGCCGAAGGGGCTGGCCCAGGTGGCCGGGCGGGCGTCCACCAGGATCCGCTCCTCCGGCGGCCAGGCGCCGAAGCCGCCGGCGAAGCCGTCGAAGGCGCGGTCGTCGAACCAGGCGGGGACCTCCACGATACGGGTCACGGGACGAGCAACTCTCCGCGAAGGTGGGCCCCCAGCCCCGAGGCGCCGCGGAAGGCGGCGTTGCGGGCGGCGAGCGTGTTGGCGGCGCGCACGGCCGCCTCGATCGGATCCCCGGCCAGGAGCCGGGCGCAGCAGACCGCCCCGAACACGTCGCCGCATCCGGTCGGGTCGCCCTCGTCCACCGGCGAGCCGGCGACGAGTGCGGTGCGGATCGGGCCTCCCTCTCCCCGCTCCCCGCTCCCTTCTCCCCATCGTCCCGGCTTCCCGCCGTCCCGTCTTCCCGTCTCGAAATACACTGCCCCCCGCCTTCCCAGTGTCACGAGGAGATACCGCGGCCCTGCCCCGAGCACGTCGGCCGCGACCAGCATCGGGTCGGCCGCGAGCTGCGCCATCTCCTCCTCGTTCATCTGCACCGCGTCGAAGCAGCCGAACCAGCCCGGCGCGTCGGGGAGCGGGCGGATGGTGCGGGTCCCGTCGTTCCCCATCCCGAGGAAGAGGCTGTGGAGGTCGCCGTAGATCGGCCCGGCGAAACCGCGCCGCAGTGCGGCCGCCGTGCCCAGCCCCATCTCGAAGCCGGAGATGAAGTTGACGTACAGCGCGTCGAGCCCGGTGACCAGCGGGCCGAGTTCCTCCCAGGTCCACGCCGGCACCCCGCCGGCCATCCGCTCGCACCGCCGCTCACCGGTCTGGTAGCGCAATACCACCCGGTTGTTGGGCACCGGCACCTCGAGGCACCGCCCGCCGGGGACCAGCCGCCGGAGCGTGCCCACGAACGCCGCGGCCGGGCCGGCAAGGTCGCGCCCCACCTTGATCAGCGGGACCATCTCCCACTCCGCCGGGAGCGCCGCGTCGAGGCCCGAGAGCGCGTAGGCGATCCCGCCCCACTCCTCCACCGGCGGCGCGAGCGGGTCCCGGCCGTGGATCTCGTCCCAGACCAGTGAACCCACCACGCCGAGGCGCGGCACCCGTCACCCCTGCCGGTCGAGGAACACCCGCGCCGCGCCGTAGACGCCGGCGGACCCGGTGAGCTCGCCCGGCACGATGCGGCAGGCCTGCACTGCGGGGCGGAACGCCCGCCGGGCCACCTCGCGCTCGAGCGGCTGGAAGAGCCGCTCTCCCGCGAGGGTCACGCCGCCGCAGATCACCACTACCTCGGGATTGAAGATGTTGATCAGGTTGCCCACGCCGGCGCCGAGGATCTTCGCGGTCTCCCGCACCACCTCGCGCGCCAGCTCGTCGCCGTCGTGCGCCGCCTGGTAGACCGTCTGGGCGGTGATCCGCGACAGGTCGCCGCCCACGTAGGCCGGCAGGGCGCTCGCGCCGTCCGCGCCCAGCGCCTCGACCGCGCGCATCGCGATCGCGGGGCCCGAGGCATAGGCCTCGAGGCAGCCGTAGTTGCCGCACTTGCAGCGCCGGCCCTCGGTGTCGATCGTGGTGTGGCCGATCTCGCCGGCCACGTCCGAGGCGCCGTGGTAGAGCTTGCCGTCGAGGATGAGCCCGCCGCCGATCCCGGTGCCGATGGTGATGCCGATGGCGTGGCGCGCGCCGCGGGCCGCGCCCTGCCACCACTCGCCCAGCACCGCGCAATTGGCGTCGTTGTCGAGCTCCGCCGGGAGGCCGGTGCCCTCCGCGACCAGGTCGCGGAGCGGCATGTCCACCCACCCCAGGTTGGGGGTCAGGAGCACCACCCCGCGGGCGGTGTCGAGCGGGCCCGGGGCGCCGATCCCCACGCCGAGCAGCTCGGCGCCGGGCGCCTCCCGGCGGAGCTCGCTCCGCACCGCCTTGGCCATGGCCACGATGCGCCGGACGACCTTCTCCGCGCCTCGCTCGGCCCGGGTGGGCTCGCTCCGGAGGGCGACCAGCTTCCCGCCGTCGGCGCGCACGGCGCCGGCCACGATGTTCGTGCCGCCGAGGTCGATGCCGATGACGTAGGGGTGAGGCATGGAATGAAAGTCGAAGGTCGAAGGTCGAAGGTCAAAGGCCAGGGGTCGTGGGCCGGTAGTCCGGGGCGGTGCCTCCTTCGGCCTTCGACCTTGGACCTTCGACCCGCCCACCGCCTCCAGCACCACCTCCACCCCCACCTCCCGCATGCACCGGTGGTGTCCCAGCGGGCATCGCGCCGGCCCGTGCGGCGAGCACGGGCGGCAGTCGAGGTCGGGATGCTCGATGACCCGGTCGAGCGGCCCACGCGGCCCGAAGCCGAACGCCGGCACCGTCGGCCCGAAGATCGCCACGATCCGCGTCCCGGTCGCGGTTGCGAGGTGGAGCGGGGCCGAGTCGTTGGTGACGAGCACCTCCGCCCGCGCGATGAGCGCCGCGGACGCGCGGAGGGGCAGCCTCCCTGCGGCCGACGCGATCCTCCCGCTCCCCGCTCCCCGCTCCCCGTTCCCCGCCGCGACGACCTCCTCGGCCAGCCGGGCGTCGTCCGCGCCGCCCACCACCACGACCTGCCGGCCCCCGGCCACGAGCCGCGCGGCGAGCTCGCCGTATCCCGGCCAGCGCTTGGTCCCCCAGATCGATCCGGGTGCCAGGGCCACGAACCCGGACGCGATCCCCGCCTCCGCGAGCCACCGCTCCGCCGCGGCGCGATCCTCGTCGGTGAGCCCGAGCCTCACGGGCGGCGCGGTCCCTCCCGCTCCCCGCTCCCCGCTCTCCGCTCCCCCCGCGAGGGCCAGCAGCCGCTCCACCTCATGCCCGCCGTGCGGTCGCTCCACCCTGTGGGTGTAGGTGAGCCGGGCCGGCGCGTCGGCGAAGCCGATCCGCTCCGGGATTCCGGCCCACACCGCGAGCGCCGCGCTCCGCCACGAGCGGTGCGGCAGCACCACGCGGGAATAACCCTCGGCCCGGAGGGTGGCGGCGAGCCGGCGGAGGCCCGCAAGGCCCGCCTCGCGCCCCTTCTTGTCGTAGCGCCACACCCGCCGCACCGCCGGGTGGGTCTCGAGCAGCGCGGCCGCGGCCGGCGTCGTCACCACGTCCACCGGCCCGTGCCGTGCCGCCAGCACCTCGAGCAGCGGGGCGGTGAGCACCACGTCGCCGAGGAAGGCGGTCTGGACCACCAGGGTGGGGGAGCGGGGAACGGGGAACGGGGAACGGTGGGGGGATCCTGCCGCCACGGGGCCGTCCGTATCGGGCCGTTCCCGCTCCCCGTTCCCCGCTCCCCGTTCCCCTCCCACGACCCCTCAGTCCACCAGGAGCACGGCGAGGAACGCCTCCTGCGGGATCTCCACCGTGCCGATCTGCTTCATCCGCTTCTTGCCTTCCTTCTGCTTCTCGAGGAGCTTCCGCTTCCGCGTGATGTCCCCCCCGTAGCACTTGGCCAGCACGTCCTTCCGGAAGGCGGAGATGGTCTCCCGCGCGATGATCTTGTTGCCGATCGCCGCCTGGATCGCCACTTGGTAGAGTTGCCGCGGGATCAGCTCCTTGAGCTTCTCCGCCACCTTCCGGCCCCAGTCCTGGGCCTTGTCCCGGTGGATGATCACGCTGAAGGCGTCAACCGGGTCGCCGTTGATGAGCATGTCGAGCTTCACCAGCTCCGAGGGGCGGTAGCCGATCGCTTCGTAGTCCAGCGACGCGTATCCCCGCGAGAGGCTCTTCAGCCGGTCGTAGAAGTCGAGCACGATCTCGGCGAGCGGGAACTCCCAGCTGAACTCGACCCGGGCGGTGTCGAGGTAGTGCAGCCCATGGTACACTCCCCGCCGCTCCTGGCCCAGCTTCATGATCCCGCCGATGTACTCCGTCGGCGCCATGATCCGGGCCTTCACGTAGGGCTCCTCGATCCTCGCGATCCGGGCCGGGTCGGGCAGCGCGCTCGGGTTCTCCACCAGCACCGTCTCCCCGTCGGTGAGGGTGACGACGTACTCCACCGTCGGCACGGTGCTGATGAGGTCGAGGTTGAACTCCCGCTCCAGCCGCTCCTGCACGATCTCCATGTGGAGGAGGCCGAGGAAGCCGCAGCGGAAGCCGAACCCGAGCGCGGTCGAGGTCTCGGGCTCGTACTGCAGCGAGGCGTCGTTGAGCCGGAGCTTGGCCAGCGCGTCGCGGAGCACCTCGTACTGCTCCGAGTCGGTGGGGTAGAGCCCCGCGAACACCATCGGCTTGGCGGGGCGGTACCCGGGCAGGAGCTCGGCGGCGCGGTCGTCCGCGTCGAGGATGGTGTCGCCCACCGGCGCGTCGCGCACGTCGCGCAGGCTGGCCACCAGGTAGCCCACCTCGCCCGCCTCGAGCAGGTCGGTGGGCACCTGGCCCAGCCGCAGGTACCCGACCTCGTCCACCTCGTACACCTCGTCGGGGTGGGAGCCGAACGCGATCCGGGTTCCCTTCCGCACCGCCCCGTCCACCACCCGGATGCTCGGGATCGCGCCGCGGTAGCGGTCGAAGTACGAGTCGAAGATGAGCGCGCGGAGCGGCGCCTCCCGCACGCCGCGGGGGGGCGGCACCCGCGCCACGATCGCCTCGAGCAGGTCGGGCACGCCGGTGCCCTCCTTGGCCGAGACCGCCAGGATCTCGTCCCGCCGCGCGCCGATCAGGTCCACGATCTCCTGCGCCCGGCGCTCCGGCTCGGCGCCGGGGAGGTCGATCTTGTTGAGGACCGGGATGATCTCGAGCCCGGCGTCGAGCGCCAGGAAGAGGTTGGAGAGGGTCTGGGCCTGGATCCCCTGGCTCGCGTCCACCACGAGGATCGCGCCCTCGCACGCCGCGAGCGAGCGCGAGACTTCGTAGGTGAAGTCCACGTGCCCGGGAGTGTCGATCAGGTTGAGCTCGTAGGCCTCGCCGTTCCGGGCCTGGTAGGCCATCCGCACGGCGTTGAGCTTGATGGTGATCCCGCGCTCGCGCTCGAGGTCCATCGTGTCGAGCAGCTGCTCCCGCATCAGCCGCTTCTCGACCGAGGCCGTGGCCTCGAGCAGCCGGTCGGCCAGGGTGGACTTCCCGTGGTCGATGTGCGCGACGATGCAGAAGTTGCGGATGCGGGCGGCCTTCATGGCGCAGAATATAGCGGGGAGCAGGGAGCGGGGAGCGGGGAGCAGGCCCCGCCCGCCCACCCCCTCGGCGGGGTGGGGTGGCCCGCTCCCCGCTCACCGGTCCCCGCTCACCGTCTCCAGCTCCTCCAGCCGCGCCATCGCCCGGCGGAGGTGCGGGATCACGATGCTCCCGCCCACCACCAGGCCGACGCCGAACACCTCGAGGAACTCCTCCCGCGTCACCCCCTCCTCGCGGCAGCGGATCACGTGGTAGGTGATGCAGTCGTCACACCGGAGCACGAGCGACGCCACCAGCCCCAGCATCTCCTTGGTCTTCGTCCCCAGCGCGCCGGCCTCGTACGCCCGGCCGTCGAGCGCGA
>DATIBS010000029.1:0-3139 GCA_035457305.1 Gemmatimonadales bacterium | reverse complement strand
GCCCTGCCGCACCGCCTCCTCCAGCGGGCGCGCGGTGGCGGCCAGCACCCGGACGTCCACGGCGCGGGTGCGCTGGTCGCCCACCCGCCGGATCTCGCCCTCCTCCAGCACCCGGAGGAGCTTGGCCTGGAGCGCCTGGGGAAGGTCGCCGATCTCGTCGAGGAAGAGGGTCCCCTCGTCGGCCGCCTCGAAGAGGCCGGGCCGGTCCTGGGTGGCGCCGGTGAAGGCGCCGCGCACGTGGCCGAAGAGCTCCGACTCGAGCAGGCTCTCGGGGATCGCGGCGCAGTTGACCGCCACGAACGGCGCCTCGCTCCGCGGGCTCATCCGGTGCACCGCCCGCGCCAGCACCTCCTTGCCGGTGCCGCTCTCGCCGGTGATCAGCACGGTGCTGCTCGACCCCGCCGCGCGCCCCGCCAGCTCGAGGAGCTTCCGCATGGCCGGGCTCTCGGCGACCACGTCGTCCTTCACCAGCCCGGTGCCGAGGGTGGCCCGCAGGCTCGCCACCTCGCGCCGGAGCCGCTCGCGTTCCTGGGCCTTCCGGAGCGTGAGGGTCACCTCGTCGGGCCGGAACGGCTTGTGGAGGTAGTCGTAGGCGCCCTCGCGCATCGCCGCGATGGCCGCATCCTCGTTGCCGTGGGCGCTCATCATCAGGACCAGGGCCTCGCCGCCCTCGGCGCGGTACCGCCGGAGGAAGGTCAGGCCGTCCATCCCCGGCATCCGCACGTCGCAGAGGACGGCGTCGAATGCCTCCGCGCCGGCGCGGGCGAGCGCGCGCGCCGGGTCGCCCTCGGCGGTGCAGGCGTGCCCCGCCTCGCCGAGCAGGAGGGCCAGCGACTGCCGCAGGCCCGGGTCGTCGTCCACGATGAGGATCCGCATCGTCCTGGTCAGGCCGCCGGGAGGAAGACCTTGAACACCGCGCCGCCCTCGCGCGCGCGGTCCACCCACACGAGGCCGCCGGCGCCGTCCACCGCGCTCTGCACGATCGCGAGGCCGAGCCCGGTGCCCTGGCCCGGCGGCTTGGTGGTGAAGAACGGGTCGAACACCCGCTCGCGGGCATCGTCGGGCACGCCGGCGCCCTCGTCCGCGACATAGAGCACGATCCCCTGCGTGCCGGGGGCGAGGTCGGCCCGCCAGGGGCGCCGGCCGGGGCGGTCGCGGCGCGCCGCCGCGGCCACGCCGTTGCCGGCGGGCGCGTCGCCGGCCCGCGCCTCCTCGAGGTGCCGCGGCAGGAGCGTGCGCGCCACCGTGCCTACCCAGACCCTCCCGCCCGGCGCCGCGTCACGCGCGTTGAGCAGCAGGTTCACCACCACCTGCTCCAGCGCGGATCGGTCGGCGCGGACCCCGGGGAGGCCGGGCTCGAGCGCCACCTGCAGCTTGCCGTTGGGGAAGATCCCCTGGTCGCGCAGGTAGCCGATGCCCCGCGCCACCGCCTCGTTCAGGTCCACCGGCCCGGCCGCCGGCTTGGGCCGGCTGTAGTCGAGCAGGCTCTCCACGATCCGGTCGATCCGCTCGATCTCGCGCGCCATGGCCGCGGCGAGGTCGGCGGTCGGCTGGACCGTCCGGCCGTCCGCCGGCCCGACGGCCCGACCCCGCAGCACCTCCACGTAGTTCGCCAGCGCGCCGAGTGGATTCCGGATCTCGTGCGCCACGCCGGCGGCGAGCCGGCCGATGCCGGCCAGCTTCTCCGCCCGGACCAGGTGGCTCTGCGCGTCGAGGAGCTGGCTGGCCATCGCGCCGAACCGCTCGCTCAGGTGGGCCATCTCCACGGTCTCGAGCCGCGGCGGGACCTCGTCCGGGGCGCCGGCCGCGAGCCGGTCCGCCTGGGCCGAGAGCTGGTCGAGGGGCCGGAGCACGACCCGGCGGAGCAGGTGGGTGCCGAAGAGGACGAAGACCAGCGTGCTGCCGAGCCAGAGCCCGAGGAGCGGGAGGAACGGGTTCACCGCCGCGCCCTCGCCGGCCTGGTACGCGGCGTCGGCCACGATGAAGGTGGCGAGCCCCGCGATCAGCACCCCGCTCGACGTGAGAAAGCCGAGCCCCAGCAGGAGCTCGGTCTTCAGCGACGGGAGGGTGGGGCCGTGGCGCACGGACGTCGCTCCGCGGGGCGGCCCCGGCACGGCCGGCCGGGTCGCCCGGCTGGCTCAGGTGCAGGTGATGATGCCGTCGGCCGTCGCCGGTGCCACCGGGGCCGCGGTTCCGGTGAAGACCGCGCAGGTCTTCCCGGTGAGCGCCGGCATCGCGGCGGTGGCGCTCCACCCGCCCGGCACGGCCTGCACGATGGTGATGACGACGCCGCCCGACGGGTTGTAGGCCAGCGCGAGGCTCGGCACGGCCCCGCCGTAGTAGGCGAAGTTGTCCGCCGAATAGCCCTCCTGCGCCGTCATCAGGTTGCGCAGGTCGCCCTTCATCTTGGCGAGGTAGGCCTTCTCCTTCGTCGCCGAGAACTTCGGGATCGCGATGGAGGCGAGCACCCCGATGATGACCACGACGATCAGCAACTCGATCAGCGTGAAGCCGGCCCGGGCGTGCCGTCCCGCGTTGTTGTGCTCGGACCTGGGGGTCATCGGGGACTCCTTCTCTCGCTCCGTTTGGGACAGGGGTTCAGGCAAACGGGCGGCGACCCGAGGACCGCCGCCCGTGAGCCCGCGTGCCGCAACCCGCTTAGTTACAGGCGGGCTCGCCCTCGATGGTGGCCGGGGCGACCGGCACGGTGTTGATGAAGATCGCGCAGCTCCGGCCCGGCGCCTGCAGGTGCACCGCCGTGGCGCTCCAGCCGCCCGGCACCGCGGTCGCGGTGACGGTCACGCCCGTCGACGGGGCGTAGAGAACCTGACCGGCGACCATGAAGGGCGCGGTGTTGTCACCGACGTAGTTGAAGTACGCCGGCGGGTTCTGGTCGGCCAGGTAGCTCTCCTGCGAGGTCGCCAGGTTGCGCAGGTCCGACTTCATGGCGGCCAGGTACGCCTTCTGCTTGGTCGCCGCGAACTTCGGAATCGCGATCGCGGCCAGAATGCCGATGATCACGACCACGATCAGAAGCTCGATCAGGGTGAAGCCCTTGCGGTTCATCATACCGTCCTCCAAAGGTGGTGACTGTTGGCCACTGATCGTGGTCCGCACATCGGGAAGTGATTCCCGGCGG
>DATIBS010000028.1:0-3740 GCA_035457305.1 Gemmatimonadales bacterium | reverse complement strand
CGCCACGCTGGCGGCGCAGGACGGGGTCAAGGAGCTCCCGCTCAGCACGCCCTACCTGTTCGCGCCGATCGTCGAGCTCACCAATGCCGCCCAGTGCGACCGGGACATCCTGCTCAACATGGGCGAGCCGCACCGGCCGCCCGACGTGGTCGTGCCGCCGTGCTACGGCTACTTCCCGATCGCGCACGGGACCGCCAACCGGACCAAGATGGCGGCCAACGCGCGGGGCCAGGGCACGCTGCTGGTGGACGGCGACCTCGAGATCCAGGGCGGCTTCGAGTGGAGCGGCATCATCCTGGTGCGCGGCTCGGTGATCATCGCCGGCATGGGCAACAAGGTCTACGGTGCGCTCCTCTCGGAGAGCGTCACCGAGAACAACTCGATCGGTGGCGACATCACCATCACCTACTCCTCCTGCGCCATCGCGAAGGCGGTCCAGGGCTCGTCCCTGCCGGTCCCGCTCCGGACCCGGAGCTGGGTGAGCGTGGTACAGTAGACGCCCCAAGTTCACGCCCCGTCAGGGGTTAGGATCGGCCGGACGGGCCCGGGGGCAAAAGCCTCCCGGGCCCGTTCCGCGTCCCAGGCCAAGCCGTGCAACGCGAGAGGGAACCTTGCGATTGCGTGCCCCAAGTCGTTGCCTCCGAACGCTTTCCCGGCCCGGCCGACATCGGTAACGTCACTGCTGACAACGAGTTGCACTGTCGGTGCACCGGCTGGCACATCGGTTGCCCTACTGACCGGCGATCCGACGCCTCCGGGACCCGGCTCGACGATCCGGCCCCGGGCACTCGCGTCGAGTGAAGTTTTTCGGTCCGGCAACTCCTTTTTCGGATGAGACTTGCGGCGCTAAGTTCCAGCGCTGTAGTAGCTTGACAAAACCCCGGGTGGGTGGTAGCGTAGCCGAGCCCACCTCCCCATCTCGACCTCACCAGCGGGAACCTATGGCGCTCTTCGGGCGGAAGCGGACGACCGTCGGCCTGGATATCGGGAGCGGGCTCATCAAGCTGGTCGTGGTCAACCACGGCAGCGGGGAGCCGGTCCTGACCCAGGTCGCCTACGCGTCGGTGGTGGACGACGCCATCGTCGAGGGCGAGGTCATGGACCCCGGCCTGGTGGCCGACGCGGTCCGGGGGCTCCTCGCCTCGGCGGGGGTGAAGGCGAAGCAGGTCGTGACCGCGGTGGGCGGCCGCGACGTGATCGTCAAGCGCATCGCGATGGACCGGATGAAGGAGCCCGAGGCGCGCGAGGTGATCCGCTGGGAGGCCGAGCAGCACGTCCCGTTCGACATGGACAACGTCGAGCTCGACTTCCAGATCCTCGACCCCGAGGGCGACACCCTCCAGATGTCGGTCCTGCTCGTGGCGGCCAAGCGCGAGCTGATCGAGAACAAGATGGCGCTCCTCGCCGACGTGGGCCTCGAGCCCACGGTCATCGACGTGGATGCCTTCGCCCTGCACAACGCCTTCGAGTTCAACCATCCCGAGGCGATGTCGGGGGTGGTCGGGCTGGTGAACATCGGGCACGAGGTCACCAACGTGAACATCGTGGAGCACGGCGTGCCGGTGCTCACCCGGGACATCCCGGTGGGCACGCGCCGGTTCCGCGAGGACCTGCAGCGGGAGCGCGGGATGTCGGCGGACGACGCCGAGCGGCTGCTCCGCGGGCACGAGCGGGCCGACGCGCTGGATCCGGTGCTGGCGAGCCGGGGCGAGGAGATCGCCATCGGCATCGAGCGCGCCGCGGCGTTCCTCCAGTCGGCCAGCCGCTCGGTGGCGGGGTTGTCCCGGCTGTACACCATCGGCGGGGGGGCCCGGATCCCGGGGCTCAACCGCGTGCTGGCGGACCGGCTCCGGCTGCCGGTGCAGTCCGCCAACCCGCTCGAGCGCCTCCAGGTGGCCGAGGGCGTCTGGGACCTGTACAACCCCGACGAGCTCGCCCCGCTCCTCATGCTGCCGATCGGCCTCGCGCTGCGGCAGGCCGCCTGACCCCGGCCCCGGATCGCCCATGATCGAGATCAACCTGCGTCCCGGCCTGAAGCGCAAGCGCGCGGGCACGAGCCCGCTCGCCGGCGTCGGCGAGCAGTTCAAGGCGCTCGGCGCGAAGGTCCAGGACCCGATGATGCTGCTGGCGGGGGGGGCGTGGGCGCTGGCCCTGCTCTTCCTCGGGGCCTCCTGGCTGATGGGGGCGGCGCAGCTCGGCCGGCTCGAGCCGCAGCTGGAGGAGACCCGCGCGGAGCACGAGCGGTTCAAGAACTTCGTCGCCGCCAAGCGACGCGAGGAGCTGATCCGGGACTCGGTGCTGGCGCAGATCAGCACCATCCGCCAGGTGGACGGCGAGCGCTACGTCTGGGCCCACGTGCTGGACGAGGTGGCGCGCGCGCTCCCGGCCTACACCTGGCTGACCAACGTCGCGTCCCAGCCCCAGACCATCACGCCGGCGGACACCGCCGGCGGGGCGGTGCCGGTGCCGCGCACCGACGTGCTCATCGAGGGCCGCACGGTGGACATCCAGGCCTTCACCCGGTTCCTGCGGGAACTGGAGGCGTCGCCCTGGCTCACCGCGGTCACCGCCCTCTCCGCCGAGACCGTGGTCGAGAAGGAGCGGGCGGTCACCGCCTTCGAGATCCGGGCGACCTTCGAACGGGCCGACTCCGCGTACATCCGGACGGTCCCCCTCAGCGAGTCGGTGAGGTAACGATGGCCACCACCTCCCGAAGCACGCCGATCCTCGTGGCGCTCCTCGCCGTGCTGGCGGTCTACGCCTTCTACACCGGCGCCGGCATCGAGATGCTGGGGATCAACGGCCTCCAGGCGCGCCGCGCCCGGGTCCAGGCCATCAAGGACACCATCGCCACCTTCGAGGCGCAGATCGACAGCGCCAAGCAGGAGCTGGCGAAGGGCACGGCGGAGGACCTCCGCCAGCGGGTCGAGACCTACCGGGCGAGCCTGCAGCTCCTCCGCCGGCTGGTGCCGGAGCGGAGCGAGGTGCCGAACCTGCTTGACGCGATCAGTACCCGGGCGCGGATCCGCGGGGTCACGCTCTCGCAGGTGACGCCGCTGCCGCAGGAGGCCGGGCCGGCGCCGTTCGCCACCCAGAAGTACGGGATGGCGGTGATCGGCCGGTACGACCAGATCGGCCAGTTCATGGCGGACGTGGCGAGCCTGCCGCGGATCATCGTCCCGGTGGAGGTGAAGGTCGGGGCGGCCGAGGTGGCGAAGGCCAAGGCGCTGGGCGACACGACCGGCGCGATGCTCCAGGCGCAGTTCCAGGTGCGGACCTACGTGAAGTCGGACACGGCGGGAGGGCCGGCCCAGTGACGCGTGACCTTGCCCTTGGGCTCTGCCTGCTGCTCGGCGCCGCCGCGTGCGGGGGCGAGGAGCCGGCACCGGCGGCGGAAGCCGAGACCGCGGTGGACGTCCAGGCGGTGCGCGACAGCGTGCGGCGGGCCCGGGCGGCCGCGCCGGCCCCGCTCGACACCGCGGGCCTCGCGAGCGACAAGGTCCGGCGCGAGACCTTCGCCTACGGCGGCGGCGGCCGGGACCCCTTCGTCTCGCTGCTCGACGCCGAGAGCATCGGCCCCGAGTTCGCCGACCTGCAGCTGCTGGGGATCTACTTCGACGGCGCCCGGCCCGCGCGCAGCGTGGCCGTCCTCAGGGACCGGGTGAGCGGGAAGCGCTACAGCCTGAAGACCGGCGACCGTGCCGGCCGGCTGAGCGTGCTGTCGGTTCGCCAGCGTGATG
>DATIBS010000027.1:0-18940 GCA_035457305.1 Gemmatimonadales bacterium | reverse complement strand
GGGGGGTAGAGCCCGGGCAGCGCGGTGCTGGCCTGGACCGCGGTCGAGATGGGGATGTGATCGAGCCCCGGCTCCCCGAACTTGACGGCCCGCCCCGCGTCGAGGTCGGCCGCGACCACGTAGAGCTTCCGCTCCAGCTGGCGGAAGTCGTCGGTGCGGCCGGCGTGGCGGAACGCCTCCGCGAGCCAGCGGCGGAGCGGTTCGTTGTCGAAGAGGCCGAGTGGGAGCGCCCGGGTGAGGCGCGCGAGGGAGTGGACCAGGGTCTGGTCCTCGGGCGCGCGGGTGAACTGCAGCATCGCGTCCGCCACCAGCCGCGGGATCATGGTACTGCGCCGGGCCCACTCCGCATAGGCGGGCGTGAAGAAGGTCTGGCGGGTGAACGGATGCACCCCCGGCTCCCGCAACACCAGGGACCGGACCATCTGGGACGCCGTGATCCCATTGACGAGCGAGGCGGCGACGAAGGCTCCTGCACTGACGCCCACGTAGACGTCGAGCCGGTTCGGGTCGAAGCCCTCGATCGCCTCCTCCAAGGCGCGGAGGGCGCCGATCTCGTACACGGCGCCCCCCGGCCCGCCGCCCGCGAGGGCGAGGCCGACGCCCTGGCTCCGCCGGCGGTGCCGGACGGTGGCCATGGCCGGCGTTACTTCGCCGCGGCCCTGCGCGCCCGCTTCGCGACCCGCGGCGCGCGGGTGCCCCGCTTCTCGACCACCCGGGTCAGCTCCTCGACCCGGCGGGTGAGCGCCTGGATCTCCCGGCGGGTCGGCACGCCGAGCCGGTGCATCGCGTTGGTCATCCCGTCATCCAGCGGGCCGGCGGCCTTCCGGACCACCTTGCGGGCGTCGCTCCCGAGCCCACGGGCGCGGTCCAGCGCCTGCTCGACCCGCGCGCGGCCGGTCCGCTCGAGGGCACGGCCCTTCTTCACCAGGTCGACGAAGAGGTCCTTGCCCTCCTCGCCCGCCATCGCGACCGCACCCAGGCCGGCGAGGTAGATCTCCTGCGCCGCCTCCCGGACCGCGACCGTCTTCTTCATCGTCGTCTTGCGTGCCATGGTGTCCTCCTCCGTCAGGCCGCCTCGGCGGCCGGTTGATTCCACGTCCCTGCGGGCGGTCAGCCCACCCGTGCCCGCTTCCGCCGGCCCTTCGGCCGCGCGGCCCCGCCCCGTTCCGCCTCGAGCGCCGCGAGCGACGCCTCGAGATCCGCCAGCCCCTGCTGCAGGGCCTCGTACTCGCCGCGGAGGTCCCGCACCGGCGGCAGCCGGTCCATCGACCCCTTCACCAGCCGGTCCACGCCCGCCTGCAGCTGCTCCACCCGGGCGAGGAGCGCGGCCTCCCCGCGGCGGATCACGTCGTGCAGGACTTCCGGCGACAGCAGCCGGCGGCCCTGCTTCTCGCCCTCGTAGATCACCTGCGCCAGCACCTGGCCGGTGACGTCCTCGCCGCTGGCGCTGTCCACCACCCGGAGCTCCTGCCCGGCCCGCACCAGCGCCGCCAGCTCGTCGAGCGAGACGTACCGGCTCTCCTCGGTGTCGTAGAGCTTGCGGCTCCCGCCGCCGTACCGCTTGATCAGCCGGACCATCGCACCCTCCCCGCGCATGGGACCAATATTGCCGCACTGCGGCAAAGAGTCAAGGGCGGAATGCCGCGGTGCGGTAAAGGGCCGGTGAACCCGGTGTGAAGGGTTGGTGAGCGGGGGTCGGGGAGGGCTATGCGGCGGCGAGGCGCCGCAGCAGCTCGCGCCCGAGATCGGCCAGGGCGGGCAGGTCGCCCGGCGGGTCGGGGCGGAGCGGGAGAGCCACGGGCGGCCGGGCGGGACCGAGCAGCCCGCGCAGTGCCGCGAGCCCGCGCCGGTCCCGGTCGCCCAGCGCGGCGAGGAGTGCCAGGCCGTCGCGCACTGCGGGCGGGGTATCCGGCGGAACGGGCGGCACCATCGGGTGCACCAGATTCACCGCGACCGCGCCCAGGTGGTGGCCCCCGTCGCGAAGGCGCCGAGCGAAGTGCATCGTGTCCGGCACGCGCGCCTCGCCGGGCCCGCCCACCAGCAGGAAGACGGTGTCGCGCCGCCGGAGGAGGGCGCGCACCGCCTCGGCGCGCTCCCGGAACCCGCCGTAGAGCGGGGCGAAGGCCTCGAAGAACTCCGCCATGTCGCGCAGCAGCCCGGCCCCGATGATCCGGTCGAGCACCGCCTCGGCCCCCTTCCGCGCGAGGGCGAATCCCGGCGGGCGGCGGAAGCGGCCGGCGCGGTCGAACCATGGCGCGAGCGCGAGCTTCACCGCACCGCTGTCGAGGAAACCCACCACGCGGTCGGGGGCCTCGAGGAAGTCGAGGGCCTGCCGGGTGGGCGGGGTATCGAGGATCACCCGCCGGTAGGCGCCACCGCTCGCCACCTCGAACAGCCGCTCGACGGCCATGTACTCGAGGATACCGGCGAGCGAGCCGGACAGATCGCGATAGAACCGGTTGCGATAGACCCGCTCCGCCGCTTCTGGCGTCGGGGCGTAGCGCGCGACGAGGCGGTCGAAGGTCGCGCGCGCATCGAGCAGGCTCACGTCGAGCCGGCCCGGCGCGTCGAGCGGCGCCGGCACCTCCCGGTCACCGGTGTCGTCCCCCACGCCGAGGGCATCCTTGAGCCGGCGCGACGGGTCGAACGTCATCACCAGCGTGTCGGTGCCGGCCTCGGCGGAGACGACCCCGAGGGCGGCGGCGAGCGTGGTCTTTCCGACCCCGCCGCCGCCCACCACCACGACCAGCGGACGGTCCAGCGCGCCAAGGCTCATCGTCCCTCCCGGAGCGCGGTGTCGAGCCGCGTCGCGAGGGCGTCCACGAGGGCCGGGCCGCGCGCTTCCGCCAGGAGCGGCAGTTCGGCGAAGGCGCCGGGCCAGGCCGTCCGCAGCCGGCGGAGTTCGCGCTCGTTCATCGCGCGGCGCCGGCGCCAGAGGTCGAGCGCCGGGCCGAGCGCGCCGTCGAGGCCGTCGGCCTCCGGCGGCACCGGGGGATAGAGCTGGTTGGCGACGACCAGCGCGGGCTCCCTTCCGACCCGGCTCCGGAGCGCAGTCAGCAGCTCCAGGGTCTCCTGCACCGGAAGTTCCTCGGCGAGCGCCACCGCCACGATGGCGCTCCGCGCCGGGGCCGCGACCAGCGCATCCACTTGCGCGGCGAGCTCCCCCAGCGGCCCGCCGCCGATCGCCGCGCTCACCAGCCGGGGGGCCGCGAGCAGCTGCAGTCCGTGGCCCGTGGCGGGGGCGTCGAGCACGACGGTGTCGACCCCCGGCCCCTCGACGCCCGACGCCAGCTCCACCGCCTGCCCGAGGAGGGCCATCTCCTTGAGGCCGGGGGACCCCTCGACGAAGTGCCCGAAGACCGGGCTCGCGGTGAAGGCGTTGGCAATGGGGGCGATCGGGATCCGCCGGTGCACGAGGCGCTCCACCACGCGCCGGGGCTGGAGATTCTGCAGCCAGAGTCCGGGCCGGACCGGGACGACGTCGCCGGCCGAGGGCGCAGTCCCCAGGAGCTGGTGGAGGCTCTCGCGCGGGTCGGCCTCGAGCACGAGCACCCGGCGGCCGGCTCCATGGAGGGCGACCGCGACGGCCCCGGCGAGCGCCGTCTTCCCGACGCCGCCCTTGCCGGTGACGACCACGAGCTCCCGCGTTCCGAGGAGGGCCGCCAGGTCCATGGCGCAAGTTACCACCGCTCGCGCCGGGCTCCGATTGAGACTATCGTGAATGTTCCCTGTGGCCGGCTCCACGGCCGCCCCATCCCACCCGACCACGCAGGAGCCGTGATGGTCCGTCGTCCGTTCGCCCCGGCCGGAGCGATGCTCGGCCTCGCGCTGCTTGCCGGCTGCGCCTCCGGCCGCCCCCAGACCTCGCCGACACCCCGCACCGGCCCGGATGCGGGGGGGGCCGGCGCCGAAGCCCGCCGCACGGGCCCGAAGCCCTACAAGCAGGTGGTGACCGCCAAGGCGGTGACCGACTCCGGGCTGATCCACGTGCACCGGCTCGGCGCCGACACCCTCTACTTCGAGATCCCGGTGACGCGGCTGGGCCAGGAGATGCTCGTGGTGAGCCGGATCGCCCGGACCGCCACCGGCATCGGTTACGGCGGCGAGCAGGTGAACCAGGAGGTGGTGCGCTGGGAGCGGCAGGGGACCAGGGTGCTGCTCCGGACCGTGACCTACGTGAACGTGGCGAACGACTCGCTCCCGATCTCGCTCGCGGTGCGCGCGTCGAACTTCGAGCCGGTGGTGGCCGCCCTCCCCATCATGGCGTTCGGCGCCGACAGCGCGTCCCTCGTGGTGGATGCCGGGGCACTGTTCCTCAAGGACGTGGCGCTCTTCTCGATCGGCGCCGGGCGGCGCGAGGCCTTCCAGGTCCGCCGACTGGACGAGGCCCGCACCTTCCTGTCCTCGGTGCGGAGCTTCCCGCGCAATGTCGAGACCCGGGTGGTGCTCACCTACGAGGCCGGCCGGGCGCCGTCGAACCAGAGCACCGGCTCGATCTCCCTCGAGGTGAACCACTCGATGATCCTCCTCCCCGAGCGGCCGATGGCCCAGCGCCTCTGGGACGAGCGGGTCGGCTTCTTCCGGATCGAGCAGACCGACTATGGCCGCGACGTGCAGCGGGCCGAGGCCCGCCGGTACGTCCGCCGGTGGCGGCTGGAGCCGAAGGACACCGCGGCGTTCCTCCGGGGCGAGCTGGTGGAACCGGTGAAGCCGATCGTCTACTACATCGACCCGGCCACGCCAGTGAAGTGGCGGAAGTACCTGAAGCAGGGTGTGGAGGACTGGAATCGCGCGTTCGAGGAGGCCGGCTTCCGGAGCGCGATCCTCGCCAAGGACCCGCCGACCCCGGAAGAGGACCCGGAGTTCAGTCCGGAGGACGCGCGCTACTCCGTCATCCGCTACTTCAGCTCCGACATCCAGAACGCCTACGGCCCCAACGTGGCCGACCCCCGTACCGGCGAGATCCTCGAGTCGGACATCGGCTGGTACCACAACGTGATGAACCTCCTCCGCAACTGGTACCTGATCCAGACGGCGGCGGTGAACCCGGCGGCCCGGAAGCTCGACTTCGATGACGAGGTGATGGGCGAGCTCATCCGTTTCGTCTCGGCGCACGAGGTGGGGCACACCCTGGGCCTGCCGCACAACATGAAGGCGAGCAGCGCCTATCCGGTGGATTCGCTGCGGTCGGCCGCGTTCACGCGGCGGATGGGCACCGCGCCCTCGATCATGGACTACGCCAGGTTCAATTACGTGGCGCAGCCGGGGGACAGCGGCGTCTCGTTCCACCCGGCGATCGGGCCGTACGACCTCTGGGCCATCCGCTGGGGCTACCGGCCGGTGATCGGCCCGGCCTCGCCGGACGAGGAGAAGCGGACGCTCGACGGCTGGGTCCGGGAGCGGGAGGGCAGTGACCTCTACCGCTTCGGCGACCCGAGCTCGATCGACCCGACATCGCAGACCGAGGACCTGGGCGACGACGGGGTGAAGGCGAGCGCCTACGGCATCGAGAACCTGAAGCGGATCCTGCCCGAGCTCCGCAGCTGGTCCTACCGACCCGGCGCCGACTACGCGCAGCTCCGCGAGCTGTACGAACAGGTCCTGGTGCAGTGGACCCGCTACATGGGCCACGTGGCCACCGTCGTCGGCGGGGTGACCTACACCCGGAAGGCGATGGACCAGGCGGGTCCGGTGTACGAGGTGGTGCCGCGGGAGCGGCAGAAGGCGGCAATGGACTTCCTGGTGCGGCAGGCGTTCCAGACACCGACCTGGCTGATCGACCACGAGACGCTCGTCCGGATCGACCATGCCACCGGCGCGGTGGAGCGGCTGCGCCAGCGGCAGATCGGCGCGCTCACCATGCTCCTCGAGCCGCGCCGGCTCCAGCGGCTGATCGAATCGGAGGCGGCCGCGGGACGGGAGGCGTACGACCTGGGCGAGATGCTCGGCGACGTGCGCCGCGGGGTGTGGACCGAACTGGCGAGGGGCCGTGCCGCCGATGCCTACCGCCGGAACCTCCAGCGCGGGTACGTCGAGCGGATGCGGTTCCTGATGACCGAGGAACTGCCGCCGATCCCGCCCCAGCTCCGGCAGTTCGCGACCTTCACCGACGTGATGGTGGGACAGAGCGACATCCGGCCGTTTGTCCGGGCGGAACTCGAGACCCTGCGGGGCGAGATCCGCACCGCCCTCCCCCGCACCGCCGACCGCGCAACACGGGTGCACTACAACGACGTGCTGGCACGGATCCAGGACATCCTCGAGCCGCGGCGGTAGACGGGGAGCGGGGAGCGGGGAGCGGGAGGTTACCGCTCCCCGCTCGCCTTCTTCAGCGCCGCCAGGCAGCGCCGCTGGGCCGCGCGGTCCTTGACCGCCACGAAGATCGTGTCGTCCCCGGCGATGGTCCCCACCACCTCCACCCACGCGAGCCGGTCGAGGGCCGCGCCGACCCGGTTTGCCTCGCCCGGCGGCGTGTGGATCACGACCAGGGCCTCACCGGCCGGGTCGGCCCCCAGCATCCCTTCGGCGATCCGCCGCTCGTCGCTGTCGGGGGCGAACTGCTCCCCGGCGGGCGGACGACGGTACGCCCCGTCCATCTTGACCAGCCCGAGCTGCTGGATGTCGCGGCTCAGCGTCGGCTGCGTCACCTCCCATCCCTCCTCCGCCAGGCGCGCGCTCAGCTCCTCCTGGGTCCGGATGGCCTGGGTGGCCACGAGTTCCAGGATCTTGAGCTGGCGCTTGCGGCGATCGGCGGTCATCGTGCCGGTCCGGCGAGGCGCCGGATCGCCCGGCGGAACCGCCGCTCCTCCCCGAGCCGCCACGCCGCCCGACGCCGGAGCCGCTGCCGCGCGCCCCGGACGTCGGGATCGCCGACACCGCCCCGTCCACCCCGCCGGCGGAGGATCTCCGCGGGGGTGATCGGCGGGAAGGCGGCACCCCGCGCGAGGCCGTCCTTCACCTCGCGATAGGCGGCGCGGAAGGCGGTCCCCGCCTCGACCCGGCGCATCACCTCGTCGGTGGCCAGGGCGCCGCGATCGAGCGCGGCCAGCGCGCGCCGCCGGTCCACGCCGAGCTGGGGCAGCGCCCAGGCGAGGGCGCGGATCGCGGCGCGGGTGCGCTCGACGCCGCGCATCAACGGCTCCTTGAGCAGCTGCCAGTCCCGGTGGTACCCGGAGGTCAGGCCGCCCCGGATCGCCAGCACCGCGGCGAGGTCCCCCTCGACGGCCGCGAGCTCGCCGCGCGCCAGCTCGAACAGATCGGGGTTCCGCTTGTGCGGCATGATGCTCGAGCCCGTGGCGAGTCCCGCCGGGAGCGTCAGGAAGCCGAACTCCGCGGAAGAGAGGAGGATCACGTCGGCGGCCAGGGTCCGCGCCTCGTGCCCGAGCTGCAGGCACCAGAAGAGGGCCGACGCCTCGAGCTTGCCCCGACCCGGCTGCACCATCGCGACGTTCGGCTCCGGCCCCGCGAAGCCGAGCGCGCGAGCGGCGACGCGCCGGTCGAGCGGGAGGGGCACGCCGTACCCCGCGGCGGATCCCAGCGGAGAGCGGTCGAGCGCGGGCCAGAACCCCGTCACGGCGGCGAGCGAGTCGGTCAGCCCCTCGGCGAAGGCGGCCGCCCAGAGCCCCGCACTCGAGGGCATGGCACGACGGGTGTGGGTGTAGCCGGGCCAGAGCGCGGGCCGATGGCGGCGCGCGAAGCGGATGAGTCCGGTGGCGAGCGCTTCCGCGTCGGCGTGCAGGCCCAGCAGCGCATCCTTGAGCCAGAGCCGGAGGTCGGTGGCCACCTGGTCGTTGCGGGAGCGTCCGGTGTGGAGCCGCTCCCCCGCCCCGCGTGCGCGGCGGGTGAGCCAGGCCTCCACCGCGGTATGGACGTCCTCCTGGTCCGCGCCGACCGTGAGGCGTCCCGCGTCCGCCTCCGCGAGGGCCCGCCGGAGGAGCCGGCGCAGCTCGGCGTACTCCCGCGCCGTGACGAGCCCGGCGTGACGGAGCCCCTCGACATGGCCGAGGCTCCCGAGCACGTCCCATCGGAAGAGGCGCGCGTCCCAGGGCCGGTCGCGCCCCGCGGTGAAGTCCCACAGCTCCGCGTCCAGCCCCATCGTGCCGCCCCAGAGCGTCGTCGGTCGGGCCATCTCAGGCTCCCGCGAGGTAGTCGGCCGCCAGCCGCGCGTAGAAGGCGCGCGCCTCGCTCACCTCCGCCAGCTCCACGCATTCGTCCGCGGTGTGCGAGCGGAACGAGGTGCCCGGCCCGCACTTCACGGCGTCGGCCGCGCGGACGAAGACCCAGTCGGAGCAGGTCGGGCTCCCGTAGGACCTCCCGGCGGGTCGCGCCGACCGCATGGCCGCGAGCAGCCGCGAGCCGGCCGGCGTCTCGCAGGGCACCAGGCGCTCGGAGGCCACGACCACCTCCGCGTCCACCAGGGACCGCACCCGGTCGGCCAGCTCGGCGTGGGTCCAGTTGGGCGTGCTCCGGACGTCGAGGACCGCCGTGGCCAGCGGCGGCGTGACGTTGCGGCTGATCCCGCCCTCCACCATCGTCGGCGTGACGGTGACCCGGCCCAGCACCGGATGGGGGCGGTCGTCGCTGAATCGCTCGAGCGCCACGAGAGCCCGGGCGAGCCCGCCGAGCGCATTCGTGAAGCTGGCGTCCGCGGCGCGCCCCGCGTGCCGCTGGTCGCCGCGAGCGACCAGGTCCAGCATCAGGAGGCCGCGCTGGGCCACCGCGAAATCGAGGTTGGTCGGCTCGCCCACCACCGCGGCGTCCACCCGCCCCGCCCGCGCGACGAGGGCGGGCATCGAGGTGTGGCGAGTCTCCTCGCCATAGCCGAGGAGCAGGACCAGCCGGCCCCGCGCGGGCCCCCCGGCCGCGCGAAGATCCTCCGCTGCCGCGAGCATGGCGGCCACGCTCGCCTTCGCGTCGCCCGAGCCGCGGCCGTAGAGCAGGCCATTCTCGATCGCCGGGGTGTACGGGTCGCGGGTCCACCCCTCGCCCGGCGGCACCGTGTCGAGGTGCGAGACGAAGGCCAGCGTCGGCCCCGGGGTGGCGGCCCCGATCTCGACCAGCACCCCGTCGTCGGCCCGGTGCGCCGTGAGACCGTGCGCGTGCGCCCACCCCTCGACGAGGATGCCGATCCGCTCCTCGGCACCGCTCACCGAGGGGGTGGCCACCAGCTCCGCGAGGAGCGCGAGCTCAGTCGGCGAGGTCGACGCCAAGGTAGGTCGCCTTCTCCTTCCGGCCGACGATCATCGTGCCCGACCCCGCGCCGGTGAACACCTCCATGAGGATCGCATCCGGCTCCCGCCCGTCCACGATGTGGGTGCGCTCGACGCCGCTCGTGGCGGCGCGAATGCAGGCTTCCACCTTCGGGCGCATCCCGCCGGCCACGGCACCGCTCCGGATCAGCTCGGCGAGGTCGTCGGGGTCGGCGAACGCCACCAGGGTCGAGGGGTCGTCCCGGTTCCGGAGCACGCCCGGCGCGCCGGTGAGGAAGATCAGCTTCTGCGCGTGCAGCGCCACGGCGATCCGCTCCGCCACCGTGTCGGCGTTGACGTTGTAGACCTTGCCCTCCCCGTCCGCGGCGAGGCTCGCCACCACGGGCATGAAACGGGTGTCGAGCAGCGCCGTCAGCACCCGCGGCTCCACCCGCTCCACGTCACCCACCCAGCCGAAGTCCACGGTCTTCGTCGTGCCGTCGTCGTCCACCATCTGCACCGGGGGCCGCTTCCGGACGGTCACGAGGTCGCCGTCGATGCCGGTGAGGCCGACCGCCTGCGCCTCGTGCCAGTTCAGCGTGGCGACGAGGTCGGTGTTGAGCTCGCCGGCGTAGACCATCTTGGCCACCGAGAGGGCCTGGTCGTCGGTGACGCGCCGGCCGGCCACGATCGTGGGCTCGACGCCGAGCCGCCGGCTGAGCGCCGTGGCCTGCGGACCGCCGCCGTGCACCACCACCACCCGGATGCCGAGGGAGGAGAGCAGTGCCAGCTGGGCGGCCACCTGGTCCCGGCCGTCGGGATCGGCGAGCACCTCGCCGCCGAGCTTGACGACGAAGACGCGGTCGCGGTAGGCGCGCACGTAGCGGAGCGCGCCCTTGAGGCCGGCCACACCGCGGGAGGGGTCGAGGGTCATCGGTCGATGGTCGAAGGTCGAAGGTCGAAGGTCACGAGGCCCCCAGCAGGGTGAGGAGCAGGGCACGCTGGACGTGCAGCCGGTTCTCGGCCTCGTCCACCACGGCCGAACTCGGGGAATCGAGCACGGCATCGTCGATCTCCACGTTGCGGCGGACCGGGAGGCAATGGAGCACCACGCCCCGGTCCATCGGCCGGAGCCGCCCGGCGGTCATCCGCCAGTCGCGGAAGGGGGCGCGGCGCGCGAGGTCGGCCTCGACGTCGCCGAAGAGGTCGAGCGCGCCCCAGCTCTTGGGGTACACGGCCGCGGCGCCATGCAGCGCGTCGTCGAGGTCGTCGGTGACCGCCACCGCGCCACCGGTCTCCGCCGCGAGCGCGCGCACCGCGTCGAGGTCGGCCGGGTCGAGGTCGTATCCCGGCGGCCGGGCGATCACGACCTCCATCCCGTTTCGCGCGGCCGCGAGAGCGGCGCTCGCCGGCACCGCCGTGGGGAGCTGCTTCGGGTGCCAGGTCCAGGAGAGCACGAAGCGGCGGCCCCGGGGGTCGCCCAGCTTCTCCCGCAGGGTCAGGGCGTCGGCCAGCTCCTGGCAGGGATGCCGGCGGGCCGACTCGAGGTTGACCACCGGCTTCTCACAGTAGGCCGCGAAGTCCCGGATGATCGCGTCGCGCCGCGCCTCCGCCCAGTTCCCCCCACGGGGGAAGCTCCGGAGGCCGATCACGTCGGCATAGCGGCCGAGCACGCGCGCCGCCTCGGCGATGTGCTCCACCGTGGCGCCGTCCATCACCACCCCGGTCGCGGTCTCCCACGCCCAACTGCCCTTCCCCGGCTCGAGCACGATGGCGTGGCCGCCGTGCAGGAACATCGCGGCCTCCATCGAGGCCCGGGTCCGGAGCGACGGGTCCAGGAACACGGCGGCGAGCAGCTTCCCCTCGAGCCCGCCGCGGATCTCGCCCCGCTTGACCCGTACCGCGAGGGCCAGGATCGCCTCGATCTCCTCGATCCCCCATTCCTCGAGGGCGATCAGGTCACGCTTGGTCACCGGACCTCCTGGAGTGCGGCCAGCAGCACGTCCGCCTCCTCCTCCGAGAAGGTGAGCGGCGGCAGGAGGCGCAGCACCCGGGGGTCGGTGCTGGTTCCGGTCAGGATGCGCTTCCCGAAGAGCGCGCGCTGCACCTCGGCCGCCGGGCGGTCGAGCACCAGGCCGAGCAGCAGTCCCAGGCCCTGGACCTGGAACCCGAGCCGCCGCGCGCCACCCGCCAGCCGGGCGCCCACGCGCGCCACGTTCCCGAGCAGGCCTTCCTCCGCGATCACGTCGAGCGTGGCGAGCGCCGCCGCGCAGGGCACCGGCCCGCCGCCGAAGGTGCTGCCGAGGTCGCCGGTGCCGATCGTGGCGGTCACGGCCGGACTCGCCACCACCGCACCGATCGGCAGGCCCGACGCCAGGCCCTTGGCCATCGTGATGATGTCCGGCGTCACGCCGAGCGACTCCGCCGCCGTGAAGGCCCCGGTCCGGCCCACGCCGCACTGCACCTCGTCGTAGATCAGCACCGCCCCGGCCGCGTCGCACGCCTCGCGGGCGGCCCGCAGGAACCCCGGCGGGCAGGCGCGCGCGCCGGCCATCCCCTGCACCGGCTCGAGGATCACCGCGGCCACCGATTCGTCCACCGTGCGGCGCATTGCCTCGGCGTCGCCGAAGGTGACCTTGGTGGAGAGCGGGAACCCGGCCAGGATGGCCGCCGCCGCGTACTTCTCGCCGTCGCAGCACGCGGAGGTGGCCACGGTCCGCCCGTGCCATCCCCCACCGACGGACACGATCCGGTTCCGCCCGGTGTGGCGCCGCGCCAGGTGGAGCGCGTTCTCGTTCGCCTCCGCTCCCGAGTTGCAGAAGAACAGGCGGTCGAGCGGCGCCGGGCAGAGGGCGGCCAGCCGGTCCGCCAGTCGCTCCCGGTTCGGGTGGGCGACCGCGGTCGAGTAGAAGAGCAGCCGGGCCGCCTGTCCGGCGATCGCGGCCACCACGCGCGGGTGGGAGTGCCCCGTGGCCGAGACCGCGTGGCCGCCGTAGGCATCGAGCCACCGCTCGCCGGCCTCGTCCACCAGCCACGACCCCTGCCCGGTGACGGGCCGGACGGGCATCTGGGCGTAGACCGGGAGGAGGTGGGACTCCGTCGGGGAGCGGGGAGCGGCGAGCGGGGAGCGGGAGGTCATCGCCTCAGACCGGGAAGGGGCCAGCGCCGAGCAGGCCGGCGGTCTCGGGGAGGCCGAGCGCGAGGTTCATCGCCTGGACGGCCTGGCCCCCGGCACCCTTCACCAGGTTGTCGAGCACCACCAGCACCTCGGCTTCGAGGCCGTCGGCGCCGTTCACCACGCCGATGAGCGCGGCGTTCGTGCCGACCGCGTGGGTCAGTTCCGGGGGCTCGGCGCCGACCCGCACGAAGGGCCGGCCGGCAAACGCCGTCCGGTAGACCTCGAGGGCATCCACCGGCCGGGTGAAGCGGACGTGCGCGGTGAGGTGGATCCCCCGCACGAAGGGCCCGGAGTGCGTGAGGAGGCGCGGCTCCCCGACGCCGCCCCACTGCCGCCACCGCTCCAGCACCTCGGCCTCGTGCCGGTGCGCCAGCGGACTGTAGGCGAACAGGTTGTGGGCCCGCGCCGGATGGTGGGTCGTGGCGCGCGGCTTGACCCCGGCGCCGCTCGACCCGGTGACCCCGAAGAGCGCCGGAGGCACGGCAACGGGAAGTCCGGCGATCGGATAGAGCGCGAGCGCCGCCGCCGTCGCGAAGCAGCCCGGCGCGGCGAGCGCCGTCTTCCCCCGGAGCGCCGGCCCGAGCACGTCCGCCAGGGCGTAGGTGAACCCGTTCACCAGCGCCGGCGCCTCGTGGGGACCGTAGTACCGCTCGTAGAGCGCGAGGTCGTGCAGCCGGAAGTCGGCCGCGATGTCGGCCACCAGGCCCGGCCCGGCGTCGAGGACGGCGCCCGCCACGCGCGACGACTCCCCGTGCTCCAGGCTCAGGAAGACGACGTCGCGCCCGCGCGCCGCCTCCGCCGGCTCGAGCCCGGCGAAGCGGGCGTCGGTGACCCAGGCGAGGTGGGGGTGCACCTCGGCCACCGGCTTCCCGGCCTGGCTCCGGCTGGTGGCCACGAGCTCGGTGACCTCGGGATGCCCGAGGAGGAGGCGGAGCAGCTCGCCGCCGGCGTAGCCCGCGGCGCCGATCACGGCCGCCCGCATCAGGCCGCCGTTCCCGCGACCGGGGGGCGCCACCGCGCCACCGCCTCGCGCACCAGGTGGACCAGGGCCTGCGGGTTCCGCCGCGCGTTCAGGGCCGGGAGGCCGAGCTCCGCCGCCACGTAGTCCCGGCCGACGTCGTTGTCGGTGGCCGGCCCCGTGATCACGGTGATCGGCAGGCGGAACTGGGTGTCGAAGAGCTGCTTCGCGCCCCAGCAGCCCACCGGATCGGGGGCCGCCATCACGAAGGCGGCGCCGAGCCCCATGAGGCCGGGGTCGCGCAGGATGTCCTGCACGCCGTACTCGCCGAGAATGCCGTCGCCCAGCTCGGCCAGGATCACGTCCGGCCGCTCGGTGCGCGAGGCGGCGATCCGGTTCAGGAGCCCGCGGGCCACCGGCACCGTCATGCCGGCGTGGGTGCTGGCGGCACCGGCGTCGTTGAAGGTGAGGGCCTGGATGGCGCCGGCGTCCCGCATGGACAGGGTGTCGCGCATGAGCGAGACGCCGGTGAGCTTCACCGCCGCCACGCGGAGCCCGCCGCGGGAGAGGCCGCGCACCAGCTCGGTGGCGGCCACCGTCTTCCCCGCGTTCATGCAGGTGCCGGCCACGTAGACCACCGGGATCGGACAGTCGAGCTCGCCGGCGGGCGGGATGGCGTGGTCCCGGATGTGGGCCGGCCGGCCGATGCGGTCGCCGAGGGCCGGGAAGGAGAGCACCGCCCCGAGGACCTCCGCCTTGAACGGCGGCCCGACGTCCGGATTCACCGAGGTGCACCGGCCGAGGATGCCTCCGAGATTCAGCACCTCGATCGTGTCGCCGGGGGCGATGGTGCTCGGCACCTCGCCGGCGTAGCCGCGGAGCGCCCGGCGGCTGCCGAGGGTGCCGGCCAGGATGTCCCCGGCACGGAGCGGGACCATCCGGCCGGTCGGATCCTCCACGGTGTTGTACGTCGACTTGTCCTCCAGGATCCGAACGGCGAGGACGTATCCCTCCTCCGCCACGATCTCCGGCCCGACGATGGCGTCGGTCGCGACCTGGGCGTTCCGGGTGGAGCTCGAGATCCGGTCGATCCGGATGCGCGTCGTCACCACCATCAGCGGTCCGGCTCCCCCGCCCGGCCGTGCAGCAGCGCCGGGATCGCCGCGATGCGCGCGAACCCCTTCGCCTCCTCCCCGGTCCAGAGCAGGTTCTCCTCCCCGTACGTCGCCACCCGTGGATCCATCAGCGAGAACGGGCTCCGCACCCCCACCACCAGCGAGCGCCCCGGCGCCAGTCGCGTGCGGGTGTCGCCGGAGACCCGCCGCTGCGTGCTCGCGACGAACGCCTCGATGTCGCGGAGCGCCGGGTCGAAGTACTGTCCCTCGTGCAGCCGGTCGCCGTAGAACGCGCCCAGCTGGTCCTTCCAGTAGCCCTGCCACCGCGTGAGCACCAGCTTCTCGAGCTCGCGGTGGGCCGCGATGAGGAGGAGCGCGCCCCCCGCCTCGAAGCCGATCCGCCCCTTGATGCCGAGCGCGGTCTCGCCCACGTGGATGCCGCGGCCGATGCCGTAGGCCTCGGCAAGGTCGCCCAGACGGCGCACCAGCGCGTGCCCCTCCAGCCGCTCGCCGTCGAGGCTCACCGGAAGGCCCTCCTCCCACCCGATCACCACCTCGATCGGTGCCGGGGCGTCCGCGGGCGGCTCCGCCAGCTCGTCCGGGGGGCCGGCCCACGGGTCATGGGTCCAGCCACCGCCCCACGTCGTGCCCCAGAGCCCGCGGTTGATCGAGTAGGCGCCGGCCCTGGGGGGCACCGGCATCCCGAGCGCCTCGAGGTAGGCGATCGCCTCGTCGCGCCGGACCCGCAGCTCCCGGATCGGGGTCACCACCTCGAGGTCGGGCGCGAGCACCCGGAGCGCGACGTCGAACCGCACCTGGTCGTTGCCCGCGCCGGTCGAGCCGTGCGCCACCGCCGCGGCACCCACCTGCCGCGCCACGTCCACCACCGAGATCGCCTGCTGGGTGCGCTCGGCCGCCACGCTCAAGGGGTAGACGCCGCCCCGCAGGACGTTGGCCTGGATGAGGAATCGGACGAAGCGGTCGAACACCTGGGTGCGGGCGTCCACATGATGGTGCCGGACGGCGCCGACCGCGCTGGCCTGCGCGCGGATCGCGTCGGCCTCGGCGCCGGTGGCACCGCCGGTGTCCACGTAGCAGGTGTGCACCGCCCACCCTGCCTCGGCGAGGCGGGGCACGCAGTAGGAAGTGTCGAGTCCGCCGGAAAAGGCGAGGACAAGGGGCCGGGAATGTGGCATAGTGAATAAATATGCGTTATGCGTCGGGGCGGCGCAACCCGGGCCCCGCGCCGGGGCCGCCCCCGGGAGGGGCCCAGACGTAGGAACGGGCCGCCTCGGCCACCGCGGCCTCGTAGGCCGGCCCCTCCACCACGGCCTTGAGCCGCGCGCTCACCGGGACCACCATCGGCCGCGGCTCCCAGCGTACCGCCGCGCCCCGGGCGTCGCGGACCTCGCCCGCGTCGAGCCGCCGGCTCGCCTCCGCCAGGGAGAGGCCGTCGAAGAGCTCCCGGAGCGCCCGCAGGTGCGCCTCCGCCTCCGGCTCCAGGAAGCGGAGCACCTTGCTGCCGAGGGCCGCCATGTAGTAGTGGGCGGGCGCGAAGGCGATGCCGTCGAGGCCCAGGTCCTCGCAGAGCAGCATCTGGAACGCCGCGGCCTCGCGCAGGAGTCCCAGGCCGGGATGACCCTGCCCCGGAAGCGGCGGCCGGTCGGGCGTGAACCGCCGGCGGGGATCCTGCAGCAGCAGCCACTCCACGTACAGCGTCTCGAAGCCGGGCACGGCACGGCTGCTCCGGCGGGCCACCAGCTCGACCAGCACCTGCGCGTGGGGCTCGGGGCCGGTCAGGATGCGAAGGATGTCGGCTCCCGCGGAGTTGGTGCCCAGGGTGATCACCGGGTGCAGGTATCCGCGGCCGTGGAGCTGGGCGAGGATCCCGAGGCGATCCAGCAGGAGCTCCATCCCCTGGCGCGAGAAGCGGCCGAGGAAGGGCCGGTACGACGGCGCGGCGCCGAGGCCGAAGAGGTCCTCCTCGCTCAGCCCCCAGTCGTCGGCGCCGCCGGCCTCGGTCACCAGGGCGCCCTCGGGAAGGGCGGCGCGCGCGCGCCGGAAGCGCCGCAGCACCATCTCGGCGTCGTCCGGTGGCTCGACGACCCGGCCGCTCAGGAGCCACCCGAGGAAGCGGGCGGTATAGCGCCACGCGCCGGCGCCGTATCCCCCGGCCAGCACCACGGCGATGGCGGCCTGCGGCGCATGCCGCCGGATCGTATCGATCACGAAGCGGTCCCGGGCGAGGATGCCCTCGGCGGTGAGCTTCCAGTCGCCGAGCTGGTCGTCCGCGGCGCCGTCGGTGCCGGCGAGGTAGATCACCAAGGCCGGCGGCTCGCGGGCCACGACCGGGGGCAGCTCATGCGCCAGGCGGGCGAGCAGCCCGGCGTCGTCCACCCCGCTGCCCAGCGCGATGGTCGTGGCCGCGACGGCGGGGACTTCCGCCCAGGTGGTGTTGTGGATCGAGAAGGTGTGCACCGTCGGGTCCGCGGCGAACGCGGCGCGGGTGCCGTTCCCGTCGTGCAGGTCGAGGTCCACGACCAGCACCGGCTGGCGCCACCCGCGCGCGCGGAGCCGAGCAATCGCGATGGCGACGTCGTTGTAGACGCAGAAACCCATTCCCCGGTCGGGCTCCGCATGATGGTGGCCGCCGCCGAGGTTCACCGCCACCCGCCGGGTGCGGAGCGCCAGCCGGGTGGCCTGGATGGTGCCCCCGACCGACCACCGCACCGCCTCGAGCACCCGGTCGGCGAGGTCGGCCGGGACCGGTACGCCGAAGATCCCGGTGAGCGTCGCCGGGTCCTGCAACGACTCGAGATACCGGTCGGTGTGGACCAGCCGCACGTTCCGGAGCGCCACCGGACGCGGGTGCGCGACGTCCTCCTCCTCCAGCAGTCCCTCACCGAGGAGGAATCCGAGGATCTGCGGCCCGCGCTGCGGATCCATCGGCACGCCGGGGAGGGAGAACGCATAGCGCGGGTCGAACACCACGAGGGCCGGCGGCCGGCGGACCAGCCGGCGGAGTCGCCGGGTCCACCGCCGGAGCGGGCGGGGCAGGAAGGAAGCCATGGCGGGGGGAAGGTGCCGGGAGCCCAGGGCGGGCGCAATGCACGGCCCCCGTCGCGCGACCGGGCGGAGCACCGCATATTGGGCGACCTTCCCGCCCTCGACTCCAGGGACCGATGACCGCATCGCCGACCGGCGTCACCTACGCCCGCCGCCTCGGGCTCTTCTCCGCCACCATGATGGTGATGGGCGGGATCATCGGGTCGGGGATCTTCCTCAATCCCGCCATCGTCGCCCAGCGGGTGGGGACAGCCTCGCTCACCCTCGCCGCCTGGGCCACCGGCGCGGTCATCGCCGGGCTCGGCGCGCTGGTCTACGCCGAGCTGGGCGCAAGGCGGCCGGAGGCGGGCGGCAACTACGTCTACATCCGCGATGCGCTCGGCGGCCTCCCCGGCTTCCTCTTCGCCTGGACCTGGGTGTTCGTCGTGAACGCCGGTGCCATCGCCGCGGTGGCGGTGACGTTCACTCACTACCTCGTCGCCGCGCTGGGCACGAGTGCCGGGGCCGGGGCGCCGGTGGCGATCGGCGCGATCGTGCTGCTCACGATCATCAGCTGCGTGGGCCTCGGGCCCAGCGCGGTGACCCTCAATCTCCTCACCATCCTCAAGCTCGGCGCGCTCGCGCTCCTGATCGTCGCCGGGATGGCCTGGGCCGGGGGGGCGGCCGATCCCGCGCCGGCGCGCACCACCGGCGTCGGCGCCTCCGCGTTCGCGGCGGCTCTCGGGCCGGTCCTCTTCGCAGTCGGCGGATGGGACGCGGTCAACCGGGTCGCGGCGGAGGTGCGGGACCCGGGGCGGAACCTGCCCCGGAGCCTGGTGCTCGGCGCGGCCGGCGTGGGCGCGGTGTACCTGCTCGCGAACGTGGCGTACCTGCAGGTGCTCGGCCCCGCGGGACTCGCGGCGAGTACGGCGCCGGCGGCGGACCTGATGCGCCGCGTGGCGGGAGAGGGCGGCGCCCGCCTCGTCTCCGCGGGGATCGCCTGCTCCACGTTCGGGTTCCTGGGGGTGGCGATCTTCAGCGGTTCGCGGGTCGCGCAGGCGATGGCGGCGGACCAGCCGGCGCTGGGCCGGATCGCCCGCCTCCACCCGCGCTGGCGCACGCCCGTGCCGGCGCTGGTGGCGCAGGCGGCGTGGGCCATCGCGCTGCTGCTGATGGGGACCTACGGGGAACTGCTCGACTGGGTGGTCTTCGGCGACTGGATCTTCTTCGGCTTGGCGGGCGTGAGCCTGTTCGTCCTGCGCCACCGCGAGCCGGCGACGGGCAGCTTCCGCGTGCCGGGCTTTCCGGTGGTCCCGGCCCTCTTCGTGCTCGCCGCCGCCTATGCCGTGTACGGCATGGTGGCCAGCAACCCCGGCAACGCCCTCCGGGGCGCGGCATTCATCCTAGCTGGGATTCCCCTCTACTTCTTCATCGCCCGTCGCCGCGGTGCCTGACG
>DATIBS010000026.1:0-24381 GCA_035457305.1 Gemmatimonadales bacterium | reverse complement strand
CGGCCTCGACCAGCGTCCTCACCGTCTCGAGGGATCCCGAACACACTGCGTGATGTACGGCGGTGGCGTGGGAGTAGAGCTCCGGGCTCGGAGCGCCCAGGTCCGCGCCCAGGTCGAGCGCCCGCCGGACCGCTTCGGCCTGCCCGTTGAGCGCCGAGAGGATGTAGGCGAACTGGAGCTGCGCTGGCGTGGCTTCCGGGGCGAGGCGCTCGACGTCGTCCCATCGCTCCAGGCAGAGCGCACTCGCGAGCGTCGGGCGGGCTCCCCGGGCGATCAGGCGCGCGGCCGCGGGGAGGTTCCCGTTCACCAGCGCGTCCTCGGGGCGGCCGTCCGGAGAGGCGCCGGCCTGGATCAGGACGTCGATCAACGAGAGCTGGACCCCGCACCTGGCCGCGACCGGGGACCAGGCCACGAGCCGGAGGGTGTGATCCACCTGCTCCTGCAGCGTGCCGGGGGCCTGCCGGCGCACGGCGGCAAGGATCGCCTTCGCCGCCGCAGCGATGTTCGGGGGGAGGGTGCCAGTGCGGACCGGGTCCTCGGCGACAAACCAGAGCAGCCAGGGCCGGGCGAAGAAGCCATCGAGGGCGCTTCCCACCAGGTCGCGCAGCCAGGCTCCCGGCGCGTCCAGCCGCTCCCGCACCAGCTCCGGGTGGAGCGCCAGGAGGCGCTCGAGGGTCGGGAGGTCACCGGCGTCCAGCGCCGCGACCGCCGCGCGGAACCGCTCGTCGAGGCGGCTCAGCGGCCACCTCCGGCCGCCGCGATGAGCCGCATGGCCTCGCGATTGACGAAGATCTGGTTGTGGAACCGCTCCCCCCACGAGAGCGGGGTCACGTCACGGTACTCGTGCAGCGTGTCGGGTCCGTACCCGGGATGGAGCTGCTTCCGGAGCGACGCCCGTGCGTTCGGGTCCCCGCCGCGGTCGAGCAGGAGCTTGGTGAACGGCGCCGCCGGCGGCTGGCGCTGGTAGTTGATCCAGAACGCCGGCTGGGCCACCACCGTGGCGAAGAGCGGCGTGTGGCCTCCGAAGCCGTCCCGGTCCACGGCGGCCCGCGCGTCCGGGGACATCCCGCGGTCGAGAAGCCATCGGGCGATCTCCAGCTCATCGTAGTCCACGCACATGTGGAGCAGCGTGGCGCCGCCGAGCGGCGTGCCGTGGGTGGCCAGGACCTCGTCGTGACAGCCCATCTCCGGCGGGTAGATCTCCTCGTGCGAAAAGGTCCGGGAGAGCAGGCCGGGGTCCCGCTGGAGGTGCGCCTCGAGCAGGTCGAGGCGGCCGCGGTGGAGCGCCATCGTCGGCGTATCGGGAAGCCGCAGCCCGTGCCGTTCGTACAGCTCGAGGATGGCGTGCTTCGCCTCCGGCTTCCGGCTGTCGGTCTCGAGCACGACGTCCACCGGCGCGAGCCGGCGGCCGTCGTCGTCCCGCACCCGTCCCCCGAACTCCAGCACCAGCGCGGTGCCCTCGACGCTCAGGGTGTAGGCGGGGCCGCCCAGCGCGCCCTCCGGCGGGGTCGGCGCACCCAGCAGTCGGTGGAGCATCCGGGCCGTCCCGATCTTCCCCTGGAGCGTGGCCCGGTCAACCGCGTGCTCGAGGTCAGTGGCACCGAGCTCGTGCAGCATCGCGATGATCCGGTCGCGGCCGAGGTTGGCCGCATAGGAGAGCGGCGGGCCCCAGTTGCTGTCGCGGATGGTGGCGTGCTCGTGCAGGAGGTGCGGATGCTTCGCGATCAGCTCACGCACCCGATCCGGGTCGTCGCGCCAGATCGCGTCGATCAACTCACAGGCCTGCACCAGGCGGGGCCAGCTCGGGGCTTCGTAGCTGCGGGCGAGCACCAGCTGGGCGTCGGCGAGGCGGGCCTCGGCCGGGGCGACCCGGTTCGGGTGATGGCGCGCGAACTCGGCGGCGGCATCCGGATCCCCCGCGCGGAACGCACGGAGGAGGTCCTTGGTCTGGTGCCTCAACTGGTGGAGGTCGGGGCGGACGGGAAGGCGGCGGCCGGGCATGACGAGCCTCCTGGTGCGCTGCCCGGGTCCGCTGGCATCGGGCGAAGTGGAGGATCGCATGTCTGGTGCGGCACTGCACGCGCCATCCAGGTGGACTCGGTCCTTCCCGCGGACGGGGGGCGCCCTGGACGCCTCAGGCGAGGATACGGCGCGGCGGGGGATGGGTCAAGCGCACGGCACAACGCCCCCTGAGCTGTCCGATGGAGGGAGGTGGCGAGGCAGAGCAGCCCCGCCGGCGAGCAGTCGCCGAAGCCGCCGGGGCCGTGGGGGCGTCAGGGAAAGCAGGGCGCCGAGCCCGGGCGACGAGGATCAGTGCGATCCCTGCGAAGAGCGCGGTGCCGGGGAGGCCGAACATCCACCAGCCCGCGACGGCTCCGGCCAGAATGACGAACCCGGTTGGGACGGGTGGCATGGTCTCCCTGCGCCCCAGTGGATCCCGCCCGGATGGCGCGGGTTGACGGCTCGTCAGTCCGGTCGCCGGGCCAGTGTCCGCAATCGACCGAGATCGAGCACGCCCTTCGCGCCCCATCCCTTCACGCCCTCCGGGATCCTCGGCCGGAACTTCTCGTAGAGGGCGAAGGCCTCCTCCTCGAGCCGGCGCGGCGGGAGCGACCTCGCCAGCGCCCGCATCGCCGACCTGGCTTCCTCGAGCGCGGGGCCGAACTTCTGTCCGAGGTAGCGTTCGACTCCCGCCGGATCCTCCGCCCGGCCCTTCACGACCGCGCGGATTCCCTTCGAGGTGCGGGACACCGGCACCGCCCGGCCCAGGAGCGGGATCGTCCTCGCCGGCTTGCCCGGTTCGACCTTCTTCGGCCGGGCCCCCGGCTCGGGAGCCTCAAACAGGCCGAGTCGTCGCCCCTTCGACTGGGCGTTGAGTCCGGCCACGGCCTTCCCGAGGGTGAGCGCGGCGGCGTGATCATGGCCGAGCCGTTCGGCGACCACGGCGGCCCAGAGGGTCAGGACCGGTGCCCGATTGACCATGATCGTGCGACTGGGCAGGGGGGCCTCCTTGGCGTGCTGGAGTGGCGGGGCCCGCCCGGGCCCACCAAGCCCGATGGACGGACCGGGCGTCCGCCTTGACAAGGTGCGTCCCGGGCCTGCAATGAGGGAAGGGTGAAGCCGGGGTGAACAAGACTTCCCTGGGCCCTCGCGGTTCCTTCACGGTCCCGTCCCCACGGTTGCACTCACCCCCCCAAAGGCGAGGTACCCCATGCGTCCTCCCCGGTTCGCGCCTCGCACCTCGGTCGCGCTGCTCGTCCTGGCACTCGGGCTCGGCGCCTGCACCGACACCGTCTACCGGGACCGGCCGCCGTTCAATCCTCCACCGGACGAGGCCAGCGGCTTCCTCGGCTACTACACGGCCGATGACCGGCAGACGACCTGCGGGAATTGCCACGTCGGCCAGCAGATGGACTGGATCGAGACGAAGCACGCGAACGCCTGGGCCGACCTCCAGGCCCACCCGGACGCCGAGGCATTCTGCGAGTCATGCCACACGGTCAACTCTCGCGGCAACCAGCCGCTCGCCGACGTGGGGTACGACAACGTCACGGATGAGGCCTACCACGACGTCCAGTGCGAGAGCTGCCACGGGCCGGGCCTCGCCCACGTGGAGAACCCCTCGGTCGATGCGAATCGCCCGCTGGCAAGCGCGAACGTCTATCCCTCGGCTGACGTGGCGGACACGGCAGCGCTCGTCAACTCGAGTTGCGGGGCCTGTCACCAGGGCGCCGGCCCGTCACAGAACCACGACTACCTCGAGGAGTGGCTCTCGTCGCGGCACGGGCAGCTCCGGTTCAACCAGGCAAACAACCCCTCCTGCCAGCGGTGCCACGAGGGCAAGGGCGCGCTGCTGACCTGGGGCGTGAACACCACCTACCAGGAGCTCGGCACCGACGTCCTCCTGCCCCAGAACTGCGTGGTCTGTCACGACCCGCACGGCAGCGCGCAGGGGACGGACGGCCAGCCGCTGCCCGGGCAGTTGCGCTTCCCGATCAATGAGCCCGACGTGGATCGGAATCTCTGCACCAAGTGCCACAACAACCGCGCCGAGGCGCTCCCAAACCGGCGGGGAGGGCACGGGACGCAGGGGCCGGTTCTCTTCGGCACCGCGGGGTACTTCCCGCCGGGAACCGTGTACGACGTGACGGCGATACTCTCGACCCACGGCTCGACCGCGAACCCGCGGCTCTGCGCCGGCTGCCACGTGACCTCGCTGTCCGGAGTGGACGAGGGCGGCAACCCCACCTCGTTCACGGGCCACAGCTTCCACCCGCTCCCCTGCCTCGCCCAGAAGGCACCGCCGGTGGTGGACCCGACCTATTCGAACGAATGCCCGTACGACGAGCCGAGCCGTTCGTGGGCGAGCTGCACCACCTCCGGCTGTCATGGCAGCGAGGCAATCGCCGTCCAGCGGCTGGAACAGATCCTCGCCGAGAAGGAAGGGTACATCGCCACCCTGTGGGTGGATCTCGACGAAGACGAGGAACTGGATCCCTACCCGACGGATGATGGGTACCTGGCGCACATCATGCTGAATGCGCCGAACGAACTCGATATCGTCAACGAGCCCTACAAGAGCACCCTGACGGCAGCCAAGGGCGCGCTCTTCAATGCGAAGATGCTCGGGGAGGATCTCGACGGCCATCCCGACGGATCGCATGGCGTCCACAACCCGTTCCTGTACCGTGCGTTGCTGCAATCCTCCATCGCGGACCTCGAGGCGACTTACGGGGGCATTCTTCCGGCCATGTCCGAACCGGTGCTCTCCCGGATCCAGGCCGCGATCCGGAGCGGCGAGCTCCGGATGGCTCCACGGACGGAGCAGGCCGTGATGAACGCCAGTGCGAGCACGCCCGCCGGAGGTGAGGCCGGCACACGCTAGGGAATCGGGCCGTCCGGTGTCGAACGACCGCCGGCCTCGGTCGGGCTTGGCCCGCCGGGGCCGGCGGCTCATCCTCCTCACGCTGTCAGTGGCGGCCGCGGCCGTCGGCCCCGTGGCGGCCGGTCCGGTCGTCGAACCGCACAGCCTGACGCCGCCCGTCGCCCAACCGGGCGACACCTTCTCCCACGCACGGCACCAGCGGCTCGCCTGCCTCACCTGCCACCTCAGCCGCACCGGGGCGATGCTCACCTTCGAGCCGCCCCGCGGGTGCCAGATCTGCCATCACCAGGCGCCGTCACGGTCCGACTGCATCCAGTGTCACGAGGCGGGGAGCATCCCGGGGACCGTGGGGGTCCATGTCGTCATCGCCGCCGCGGGGAAGCCCGCCCGCGACCGGCCGGTCGCTTTCCGGCACGAGCGTCACGCCGACCTCCGCTGCATCGCCTGTCACGGGCAGGCGGTGACCCTGGCCCCGGTGGATTCCGCGGCCACCTGCCGCGGCTGCCACGCCTCGCATCACGAGGCGGGCCGCGAGTGCGCCGCGTGTCACCGGACCGGTGTGATCACCCGGGCCCACGCCCGGCCGGTGCGCGCCCATGTCGCCTGCACCTCCTGCCATCCGCGGGAGGCGATCGTCCCACTCTCGCCGACCCGGTCCTTCTGCCTGGCATGCCATCCTCCCGAAGTGGACCACTATCCCGGCGGTGAATGCGCCGACTGCCACTTCCAGGCGGGGCAGGAGGACTACCGGGCGCGGCTGGTGCGGCGCGGGAGACCCGGATGAGGCCCCGCCTCGGGTGGGGCCTGTTCCTCCTGTGCGCCGCCCCGGGCGGGGCGGCGGGCCAGGAGTACCTGCTTCGGCTCGACACCCGGACCCAGCGCGTGGACTACCGGGGACTGGAGCAGGACAGCATCCCGGCGGGGGAGGTGGTGACGACCGCCGAAGGTGGGCTGGAGACTCCGGACGGCTACGCCGTCACCTGCGACGGCCAGGGCCAGTGCTACTACTTCCGTCCGGGGCCGGTCCTGCGCGGAGCCCCCTTCGTGACCGGTGCCGACCTCACTGCCTGGGGCTTCGGCGTCCGTGAGCTCAGCCTGCATGCGAACGCACAAGTGGGCCTCGATCTCGGCACCGCGGACGCCTGGCCGGGCACCGATCCCGCCGTGCAGCTCCTCGAGGGATACCTGCAATACGCCTCGGAGCGGCTCACGGGCCGGCTGGGACGGCAGGTGGAGCGTGGCCGGCTCGGCCACTACGGCCACGACGGCCTCCGCCTGGCCTACGTGTTCCCGTCGCCGGGGCTGACCGCGATCGGCTACGCCGGGCTCGGGCTGGCCCGGGGCTCGGTGCTGCCGGTCACGAGCGAGGTGCTCAACCCCCTGGACGATTTCCAGCCCCGGAAGCGGCAACTGCTGGCGGGCGGCGCCATCGAGTGGCGGAGGCGGGCGGTGGATGCCCGGCTGGACTACGCGCGCGAGGTGGACCGGGACACCCGGAACTTCGTCTCCGAGCGCATCGCTCTGTCTGCCGCCCTCGGACCGTTCGCCGGGTGGAGCCTCACGGGCGGCGCCGACTACGATCTCGCCTGGGGTTGGTGGGGCAGCGCGGACCTGGCGCTCCAGTATCGCGGCGGCCGGCTGGGAGGCGCGCTGGGTGTGAGGCGTCACCGGCCCTACTTCGACCTGTGGACCCTCTGGGGCGCGTTCAGCCCGCTCCCGTACTCCGCGGTGAGCGGCTCGGTCTGGCTGACCCCGGCACGCGGCCTCACGCTCCGCGGCGGCGGGGAACGCTACCGGTATCCCGACGCCGAAGCGGGGACCCCGCTCGTCCAGGAGGAGACCGAGGGGTGGCGCTGGAACGCCGGCGCCGGCTACACGATCTCCCGGACGCTCAGCGCGGACGTGGGATACCAGGTCGCCTTCGGGCCCGGCGCCTCGTCGCGGGGCGTCGACGCCAGCCTCGTCGCGCGGCCCCTCGCCAGGCTGACGGTGACGGCGGACGGAGGCTACCAGGTCCGTCCGCTCGAGTATCGCGTGGCGGATCCGGAGCTCACCTGGCTCGGCCTCGCGGGAGAATTCCAGCCGACCGAACGACTGCGGCTCGGATTCCGGGCGAGCCGCTACGAGGAGAATCGCCGGCGCCCGGACGCATCGGGGATCGACTGGTCCCAGACCCGCCTCAGCGCGAGCGTCACCTGGCTCCTCGGCTCGAGCGTCGACCGCCTGCCGCTGCCACCCGCGGTCCGGCGGGAGGGGCGCCAATGAACCTCCTCCGGGTGGCGTCCGCCGCGGGTCTCATCGTCCTGCTGGGCGGATTCGGCAGCGCGGTGCTCCGGTCGGGTGACGACCGGTTCGATCACGAGCAGCACCGGAAGCTCTTCCCGGAATGCGAGGGATGCCACGCCGGGATAGCCGATCCGGCACGCTCACGGTACCCCGATCCGGCGTCCTGCGCCGTCTGTCACGACGGGGTGGTCCGGGAGCCGGTGACCTGGTCGGCGCCCCCCGATCGCCCATCCAACCTCCGGTTCACCCACCCGGAACATGAGCGGAAGTCGGGCGCGAAGCTCCCGGCCGACTCCAGCCTCGTCTGCCAGGAATGCCACGTCCCGTCAGGCGCGGCACCGATGACCGTGCGCCGCACCCTCTCCGCCCAGTGTCTCGGCTGCCACGGGATCACGACGGCGCACCTGTCCGCACCCGACACCGCGTGCGCCACGTGTCACCTCCCGCTGGCCCGGGCGACGGCGTTGCCCGAGGCGAGGGTGGCGGCGTTCGGGAAGCCTGCCTCGCATGACGACGCGGGGTTCGTCACGTCCCGGGGCCACGGCCGGATGGCGGAGCGGGGGGGCGGAAGCTGCGCCTTCTGCCACGCGCGCGACTTCTGCGCCCAATGCCACGTCAACGCCCCCGAGGTGAAGGCGATCCAGGCCCTCGCCCCGGATCCCCGCTCGCTGGCGCTCACGGCGACCCTCGAGGCTCCCGCGCCCCATCGGGAGGCGACCTTTCTCTCCCGCCACGGGGAGAGCGCCGGTCGCGACGCCACCCGCTGCGCCTCCTGTCACACCCGGGAGAGCTGCCTCGCGTGCCATCGCACGCGGCCACCGATCGTGCTGGCGCTTCCCGACAGCGGGCCGGGAAGGGGCGTCGGGGCGCGCATCGAGCGGAAGGGGGGGTACCACGAGTCGGGCTTCGCCGATCGTCACGGACCGCCGGCCCGATCGGCGCCGGGAACCTGCAGCGCATGCCACGCGCGCGCCGAGTGCCTGGACTGTCATCGGCCGAATCCCGCGGCGGCGGGAGACTACCACCCGTCCGGCTTCCTGACCCGGCACCCGGCGGCGGCGTACAACCGGCAGGTCGATTGCGCCGCGTGCCACAACCAGGGCGCCATCTGCGCCACCTGCCACGAGCAGGCCGGCCTGGCGTCGCCGGGCCGGTTGCGGGCGGAGTACCACGACGCCAACAGCGCCTTCAGCCTCAACCACGGCGTGGCCGCGCGCCAGAACCTCGAGTCCTGCGTCTCCTGCCACTCGGAGCGGGACTGCCTGATGTGCCACTCCGCGCAGGCCGGCCGGGGGTTCAACCCGCACGGTCCGGGCTTCGACCCGGAGCGGTTGCGGCGCCGGAATCCCCAGATGTGCGCCGCCTGTCACGGCAGAAGCATCCCCCGGAACTGACGGGGCGACGGCGGCGGGCCGGGGACCTACCGGGTGCCGCCGGGCTTGCCCGGCCCTCCCTCCTCGGCCCGGGCGGGCCCGCCGAGGGGGGCCGACGCCACCGGCGCGGCCCCCTCGTTCGCGAGGAGCCGGAAGCCGCCCATCGCGCCCATCATCCCCGGGACGTTCAGCGAGTCGGCCAGCCCCGACGGCACCACCATGAGCGAGCCCCGCTTGACGATGCTCTCGTAGAGCATGTTCATGGCGCGGAGATTCATGGCGACCGGGTGGTCCCGATAGGCGTCCGCCGCCTCGACGAACTTGTGGGCGATCTCGGTCTCCGCCGTGCCGAGGATGATGCGGGCCTGCCGCTCGCGCTCGGCCTGGGCCTGGCGGGACATCGCGTCCTCGAGCGCCGCCGGGATGATGACGTCGCGGATCTCCACCGACTGCACCTCGATCCCCCAGGTGACCATCTTCTGCTCCAGCGCCACCTTGAGGCCGTGCCCGAGCTCGACCCGGGCCTGGATGAGCTCGGCGAGATCGTGCTTGCCGATCGCGTCGCGCAGTGCGGTCTGCGCCGACAGGATCACCGCCTCGTCGTAGTCCTGCACCGACAAGGCGGCCCGCTCGGCGTCGCGCACGATCCAGAACGCGATCGCGTCGACGTTCACCGGCACGGTATCTCGCGTCAGGCAGGACTCGGCGCCGAACGCGGAGGTCCGGATCCGCTGGTCGATGGTGTAGGCGACGCGGTCGAGCACCGGCACGATGGCGAAGTAGCCGGGACCGCGGAGGCCACGATAGCGGCCGAGCCGGAGGAGCACCGCCTTCTCCCACTGGTCGGTGTACTTGATCGAGGCGGTGAGGAGCAGCCCCAGCGCCAGCCCGGCCACGCCGGCCGCCATCGGCGGGACACCGGCGAGGAAGAGCGCGCCGGCCACGCCGCCGCCGACGATCAGTCCCGCGGTGAAGGCGGCGAGCGAGTAGTGGGTGTCGTTCGGCCTATGCGTGATCATGGTCCCTCACCTCGTCGAGGAATGTGTCGGTGGCCGGGTGGCCCGCGCGTCGCCTCATCGTGTCCGGACGGGCCGGATGTCCTCGCGCGGCGGGCGGTGGCTGCGGGGGCGAGCCATCCGCGCAGCGGGTGCTTCCTGCAGGTGGGGACTCCGCGCCTCTCCGCCCTCGATCGGGAGCGCGACCCGCACCAGAATGGTCAGGACGAACAGGCCCGTCGCCCAGATGCCCGCGGTCACGCCGAGCTCCACCCACGTGGGGGTGTACTCGACGATCTCGCCGAGCGGCGAGGGCACGAAGCCGGGGATCACCAGGCCCATCCCCTTCTCGACCCAGATGCTGACGAAGAGCGTGACGCAGGCCGGCATCAGCCAGCGCGGATTGCGCCGGATCGAGTGGATCATGAGGGCGATCGTGGCGGCCACGTTCAGCGCGATCGCCAGCCAGATCCAGGGCACGAGCGCGTCATGCCCGTCGAGGCCGAAGAACAGGTACCGGGCGTTGATGCCGTGGTGCGTGGGCCAGTAGAACTTGTAGAACAGCTCGGAGACCAGCATCACGAGGTTCACCTGTGCCGCGACCGTCGTGATCAGCGCGAGCTTGGCGAACACCCCGTCGGAGATGGGGTAGGTCGTGCTCCGCCGGACGAACCAGAGGAGCAGGATCATGAACGCGGGGCCCGCCGTGAACGCGGAGGCGAGGAAACGCGGGCCGAGCAGGGCGGTGTTCCAGAAGGGCCGTGCCGGCAGGCCTGCGAGCAGGAAGGCCGTGACCAGGTGGATGCTCACCGCCCACATCACGGAGATGTACATCCAGGGGAGGTACCGGCTCTTGACCGGTGGGCGGCCGACGTAGCGGGAGTAGAGGATGTAGAACGGGATTGCCAGGTTCAGGGCGAGATACCCGTTCAGGACGATCACGTCCCAGGCGAGGAGCGACCGCGGCCAGTTGAGGTAGCCGAGGCCCGGGATCAGGTGCCACGCCCCCATCGGGTTGCCGATGTCGACGACCACGAATCCGAGGCACATCACGAGGGCGGCCACGGCCACGCCCTCGGCCAGCAGCACCGCGCGGCCGAAGTCCACGTCCTCCAGGACATAGGCCGGGAGCACCAGCATCATGGCGGCCGCCGCCAGCCCGACCAGGAACGTGAAGTTGGAGATGTAGAGCCCCCAGCTCACGTGGTCGCTCATGCCGGTGACCCCGAGGCCCTGGCGCAGCTGCACGGAGTAGGCGTACCCGCCGGCGAGCATGATGAGCGTCAACGTGCCCATCCACAGGTGATAGCGCCGGCCCCCGGAGGTCGCCGAGTCCAGTGCGGTCAGCAGGAACGCGCGGAGGTGCACGCTCGCCTCAATCCGTGAAGTACCAGAAGCGCGGTTCCGTCTTGAGATCCTCCTTGAGGCGGAACACCCGCTTGTTCGCCAGCACCCAGCGGATCTCCGAATCGGGATCCAGCAGGTTGCCGAAGACCCGGGCCCCGGTGGGGCAGGCCTCGACACACGCCGGCAGGCGGCCCTGCCGGCTCCGGTGGATGCAGAAGGTGCATTTCTCGACCACGCCCGGCTTGCGCGCCCGGTTGCCCAGATAGTGCTGGTCGGGGTTCACCTCCGGCACGGGAACATCGGGGGCACTCCAGTTGAAGCGGCGCGCCCAGTAGGGGCAGGCGGCCATGCAGTACCGGCAGCCGATGCACCAGTCGTAGTCCACCACGGTGATGCCATCCGGCTCCTGCCAGGTGGCACCCACCGGACAGACCCGGACGCACGGCGGGTTCGCGCACTGGAAGCACTGCGTCCCCAGGTAGAAGTGCCCCTCGGCCGGCACCTCGTGCTGGAAGGTCGCGTCGGCCAGGTCGAAGTCGACCTCACCGTCCTCCATCTCGAAGATCCGGATGTACTGGGTGCCTGCGCGGCGGTCGAGGTTGTTCTCGTTGATGCAGGCCTCGATGCAGTTCCGGAAGCCCTTGCATTTGGAGATGTTGAAGGCGTAGCCGAACACCACCCCGGGCTGCGCCCCGGTGTCGCGAATCGTCACGTCCGCGCCGCGCTGGAGCCGGGCCAGGCGCTCGAGCCGGGCAATGGTCTCCGCCCGCTCCGCCTCCGTCATGAACTGGTAGTTGCCCTTGATGTACTCCTGCCACGCGAGTTGCCGGATCTCGCGGGCCTCGTCCGTCTCCGCGCCCAGGGGCGTGCACGCGCTCGACGCCTGGGCGCCCAGCGCCGCGCCACCCGCGATCAGTCCCAATGCGGCCCGGCGGTCGATGCGCTTCTGCAGTGGAACGAGGTCCTCGCCACTGCCCGCAGTTCCGCCGACGGCGCCCTGTCTCATGGTCCGTCCCTCCGGGTGCGGGCCAGCACCGGCGCGCGGAAGGGGATCCGCGGCTGGATCGCGGGCCGGTGCGGGTCGTGGCAGTCGGGGCAGGCCATGACGACGCGCCGTCCCAGCCAGCCGTCGAGCCGCTTGCCGTGCGCGCCGCCGGCCCAGGCGTCGGCCTCGGGGGAATGGCATTCCCCGCAGAGCTGGTAGCTCTCGTCCAGCGTGGCCCGTCCGCCGCCCGCGAGCGCCAGCAGCGCGACGTCCTCCTCCGCGTGGCAGGTCGAGCAGACGGCGCCGGTCCGGTCGGGGTGCACCGGCTGGATGTCGTTGTGCGCGTCGGGAACGCGCCGGGCCGCCAGGACGAGCCTCCGCCCGGCGTGACACGAGGTGCACGGGTACTGCGTCACCTCCGCCGCACGGTCGCGGACCGCGATGGATCGCGTGATCGTGCCGAACTGGCGCGCGTGCCCGCCCGCGCGCACCGCGCTCCGGCGCGCGACCTCGAAGGGCCGCTGTCCCGGCCCCGTCCAGCCGCGGACGGAATCGGCCGGCACCGTCGCCAGCACCCCCGGTTGCAGGGTCGCGGCGCGCGCGGAATCGCCGGGCTCCCGCCGCGCCAGGGCGGCGTGCGCCGGCGGCACCTCCGGTTCCTCGACCGGCGACGTCCGGCAGCCGGATGGCATCCACGCCGCCGCGAGGCACAATGCCGCGAAACCGGAATGCCGCCGGCTCATGGCGTACCCCCGGCGCCGGCAGCGGACACCCAGGGGGAGCGGGTGAAGGGTTCCGTGCCCGGGTCGGGCTGGACATGGCACTGGCGGCACGCGGCACGGTCGGGATGCGACGTCCGGACTTCCGCGACGGCCGCAGGCCCCGAGTGACAGGCCAGGCAGTTGCCCCGGAGCGGGAGATCGTGCGGGATGTCAGGCGGGAGCTGGTCCCGCGTCCGCGGACGCGGCGTGGGCCACGCCGCCGTCGGCCAGGTCGTGGCGGCCTCGGGTCGCGGTGGGCCGCCGCTGGGGCCGTGGCACATGGCGCATCGGGCGTTGGGATCCGCGCCGGGGGTGGCGAGCTCGACCACACCATCCTCGCCCACGTGGCACTGCTGGCACGTGCCCATTTCCGGGTGGGGCGTGACCGGCACATAGGCGGCGAAGCGCCGGGAGTACCCTCCCCGTTCGTGACAGGTCCGGCAGACGCCGGTGCGGTACTCGTCGGGGCTGAGCGCGTGGGGGATGCGCGGCGGCGCCCCCGGGTACGCCCGGATGAAGCGGAACGTCCGCAGCGTGCGCGGGTGCGCGGTGCGCTGGCGCGGGTCGGCCGGCTCGATGGCCAGGAGGGCGGGGCCGGTCCGGAACACGTCCGCCTCGGAGGAGATCGGCTCCTCGGGGGCGACGAGGAGCGCTACCGTGGCGACCGGCGGGCCCGCGGCCCGGGGGGGAGGCGCGCGTCGAACCGCCACGATCACGGCCACGACGGCGGTCGCCGCCGAGGCCGCGAGCAGGACGCCCACCGCCACGGCGGCGGATGACGGACGGGTCGGGCTCACGGTGGGGACCGGGCCGGCAGCCGTTCCAGGCGCACCGCGCACTTGCCGCCATCGGGCTGCCCCGAGAGGGGACAGGAGGCATCCAGCATCAACCGGTTGACCGGGAGCGCCTCGTCGAAGTTGGGGACGAAGACCTGGCCGCGCGGGGGCTGGGAGCGGTACTCGATCCGGGCTTCGATCTCGAGCGAGCCGCGCCGGCTCACCAGGCGCACCCGCTCCCGGTTGCGGATGCCCAGGTCGCGCGCATCGCCGCGATTGAGCTCGACGTAGGCGTGGGGCAGGGCGCGGTGGAGCGTGGGGATCCGCCGGGTCATGGAGCCGGCCCCCCAGTGCTCGAGCGCGACGCCGGCGGAGAGCCAGAACGGATACTCCCGGTCCGGCGTCTCGGCGGGCGGTTCATGGGGTCGGAGCCAGATCCAGGCTCGATGATCCGCGTGGCCGTAGAAGTCGAAGCCGCCCCGGACCGCGTCGGCCGAGGGGTCCTCCGCGCTGCTGTAGCGGCGCCGGGTCTCGCGGCCTGCGACGTACGGCCACTGGACGCCCGGCCCGGCCCGCAGTGCGGCGATGGGCGGCAGGGGGCTGGGTGACCCCGCGTGGAAGCGGCGGTACTCCTCCCAGATCTGCTCCACATGACGATCCCGCTCGTAGGCGAAGAGCTCGGGCGGGCCGAGCCGGCGCCCGACCTCGATCATCTGCCAGGCGTCGCCGGTGGCGTCACCGGGCGGCGGCACCAGCTGCCCGAAGTGCTGCAGCCGCCGCTCGACATTGGCGTAGACGCCTTCGCGCTCGAACCACATCGCCGCGGGGAGGACGACGTCCGCCACGTCCGTGGTCGGCGTCGGATACGCCTCCGAGACGACGAGGAAGCGGTCAGTCCCGGCCGCCGCCCGGCGGTACCGGTCCAGGTTCGGCAGGCTGAACATCGGGTCGGTGGCCTGGACCCAGAGGAACCGGATGTCGCCGGTCTCCAGCCGCCGGAACATCGAAAGGGCCGGACCGGTCGGCCGGGGGTCGATCCGCTCCACGGGCACGCCCCAGATCCCGGCGGCGCGGCGACGGTCCGCCGCATCCTGCACGACCCCCCGAGGGAGGGTGTGCGTGAGCGTGCCGGCATCGTGCGGCGCGCACCCGCCACTCGGCTGTCCCGTGAGGGCGAGGGCGGTGTTGCCGGGCGTGGCGATCTTCCCCACCAGCAGATGGAGGTTGTACAGGAGGTTGTTGTTCCAGGTCCCGCGCGCGTCCTGGTTGACCCCACGGCCCCAGATCGACATCACCCGGCGATGGGGGTCGCCATACAGGGATGCCAGCCAGCGGAGACTCGCCGCCGGGAGACCCGAAAGGTCCTGTACCCGCTCCGGCCGGTAATCCGAGAGGAACTCCACATACTCGTCCCAGGTGGCGTCGATGGCATCGTCCGCGAGCAGGGCTCCGTCGGCGAGGCCGTACCCGATGCCGGTCCTGCCCCGCTTGAAGGCGACGTGCCGGTCCACGAACTCCCGGCTCACCCACTTCCGGGCGACGACCTCATGACAGATCCCGTTGGCGACGGCCACCGTGGTGTGTGGTGCGTGGAGCAGGGTCTGGTCGATGGCGTAGCTCGTGCGGCACGTGCGGGTGGAGAGACCGATGATGCGCACCGCCGGGTCGCCCCGCTTGCGTTCGAGCAGACGCGAGAAGAGCACCGGGTCGGTCTCGGCGAGGTTCACGTCCCACAGCACGAAGACGTCGGCGTGGTCGATGTCCTCGTAGGAGCCGAGGGCGCCGTCGAGGCCGAAGCTGCCCTGGAGTCCGGCCATCGCACTCCCGGCGTAGAGCCGGGTGCTCGTCTCCAGGTTGTTCGTACCCAGCGCCCCCTTGAACAGTTTCGAGGCGATGTAGGCGTCCGGGATGGTCCACTGGGCCGACCCGTAGAGCGCGACGCTGTCCTTCCCATGCCGCCGGGCGGTCTCCTGCAGCCTGCTCGCGACGAGGTCGTAGGCCTCGGGGAGGGGGACCGCCACGAGCCTTCCCTGGCGCCGGATCAGCGCCGAGCTGATCCGGTCCTTCCCGGAGAGTGCCTCGATCGAGTGGTAGCCCTTCACGCAGGCGAGCCCGCGACTCGCGGGGGAGTCGGGGTCGCCCCTCACCGCCACCGCGCGGCCGCTCTCGACCCCAACGAGCAGACCACACCCGACACCACAGAACCGGCATGGTGCCCGCTTCCAGGCCGGGCCCCTTGCCGGGAGGGCCGTGCCGGCCACCACACCGGGGGCCGCACTGGCGGCGGACAAGGCCCCCAGGCTCTTGAAGAAGGTCCTGCGATCGACCCGTTTCATGAGCACCCGCTGGGAGGGGGGCGACGGCGAGTCGATGGGGCTCGAGGGTGGCCGGGCAGGGCTGCCGGCGGCGCCCGGTTCCCGCCTGCGGCGCGCAAACGCACCATGGGGCCTCCGCGCGGGATCCGATTGCGGCCGGCGGGCCGCCCGAGAACTCGAATGGACTGGTCAGGGGCGCGATGATGCGCGCGGAGGCAACCGTCGAGCCAACGCTTGTGATGCGGGACTGAAGGGAGGGAGAATAGTCGCTGAAGGGTTCTTCACTGGGGGTGCCAGGGCCGAAGTCGGGGCAGCCACCGGCGGACATTCGCGGCGTACGCCTCGAACTCGGCGCCGAACTCGCGCCGCAGAGAGGGCTCCTCATGGCCGAGGACGAAGAGGTTCACCGCCACGAACCAGGCAATCCAGTAGGCGAGGAGGGCGGGAGATCGCGTGAGCGCGACCTCTCCGAGCAGGACCAGGGTCACGCTGAGGTACATCGGATTCCGGACATGGCGATACAGCCCGTGCACCACGAGCGCGCGCGGGGGATCCACCGGCGAGAGCGTGCCCCGGCCCGCCCGCGCGAATTCGAGGATGCAGAGCGCGAGCAGGACGGCACCGGTTCCCGCGGCCAGCACTCCGGCCCAGTGGAGCGGTCGGCGGGCGTCCAGCACGACGGCGCGGAGCCCGAACCAGCGCCACGGGACATAGCCGGCGACGATCCCGGGGAAGAGGATGGCCCAGGAGAGACTGCGGAGTGCGAGGCCCAACGATGTCCTCACGGTCCGGGGCAGGCCCTGTGGGGGAGTGTCGCCTTCTCCGCCCGGGATGCGCAAACAGGTCGTCAGGGAGCGGGGATCCGGAGTCGCCCCCTGGGGGGCCGCGACTTCCGAAGCGGCGCCATATGACGCGGGGCCATCAGGCCATTGGCAAGGAGCGAATCATGCTGGACTCGAAGCTGGCCCGCGGGGCGGACCGCGCGGCCACGGGCGAGGTGGTCCGGGCCGTGCGGTCGGAGGAGGAGTCTCCATCGGCGGTGCGGGCGCGCAAGGTATGGACGGCCGGCGATTTCGACCGGATCGCTCAGGGGTTCGCCGGCGACGCAGCGCGCTTCGTGGAGCGGCTCCACCTCGCGGCGGGCGAGCGCGTGCTCGACGTGGCCTGCGGTACCGGCAACCTGGCGCTCCCGGCGGCACGGGGCGGAGCGGTGGTCACCGGACTCGACATCGCCCCGAATCTCCTGGACGTGGCCCGACGGCGCGCGGCGGCGGAGGACCTCGCCATCCGCTTCGACGAGGGCGACGCGGCCGCGCTCCCGTACCCCGACGGCGCGTTCGACACGGTGGTGACGATGTTCGGCGCGATGTTCGCGGCGGATCCGGCGCGGGCGGCGAGCGAGCTGATCCGCGTCACCCGGCCCGGCGGCCGGATCGCGATGGCCAACTGGGTGCCGGACGGCTTCATCGGCCGGATGCTCCGGATGCACGTGGAGATGGTGCCGCCGCCGGCGGGGGTGCCGAGCGTGCTGCTCTGGGGGGATTCCGAGGTGGCGCGCACGCGTCTCGCGCAGGGCACCTCCGGTGTCGCCACCACCCGGCGGACCCTCGTGTTCGAGTATCCCCACCGTCCGGCCGGGGTGGCCGAGCTGTTCCGGGCGTACTACGGGCCGACGGTGCGGACGTTCGAGGCGATCGATCCGGACGGGCGCGCGGAGCTGGCGGATCGCCTCGCCGCGCTCTGGAGCGAGGCCGCGGAGTTCGACGGCCGGGTGACCCGGATGCCCGCCGACTATCTCGAGGTCGTGGCGCAGCGCGCCGCCTGAGCGCGGACGCAGAGACGGGTTCCGAAAGCGGAGCGGAGACACGAGCGCCCGGGTCCGGACGGTGAGTCCGGTCCCGGGCTTCGCGCGTCCTGGCAACTGCCGAGCGCATCTCCCGCGCGGGTCTGCCCCCACGTCTCGGTGCGGTCGGCGCCCTCCGCAAGCGTCGCGGCCCCTCAGGCCCCCCGGGCCCGCTCCCGGACCCACCGGTCCACTGCCTCCCGGAGCATCGGCAGGGTGACCGCGCCGTCGCGCAGGATGACGTCGTGGAAGGCCTTGATGTCGAACGCCTCGCCCAGCCGTGCCTCGGCGTCCTTCCTGAGGCGCTGGATCTCGAGGCTTCCGATCAGGTACGCGGTGGCCTGGCCGGGGACGGCGAGGTAGCGATTCACCTCGGACTCGATGGCGGCACGCGACTCGGCGGTGTGCTCCAGCATGTACCCGATGGCCTGCTCCCGGGTCCAGCCGAGCACGTGCATCCCCGGATCCACCACGAGGCGGGCGGCACGAAGCGCCTGGTTCGAGAGCATGCCCAGGCGGTCGAGATCGGAGGAGTAGAGGCCCATCTCGTCGGCAAGAAGTTCCGAGTAGAGCCCCCAACCCTCCGCCGCCGCGGGGACATACATGTAGCGGAGCAGGGGGTGAACCCCCTTCCCGAACAGCGCCACCGACATCTGCAGGTGATGGCCGGGGTACGCCTCGTGGAAGGCGGTCGCCTCCATCCCGGCCTTGCTGATGCTCTCGGGGCGGTGGGTCCCGAGTTCATAGGTGCCCGGCCGGGAGCCGTCGAGCGAGCCGGCGGAATAGAAGCCGCCGCCCGAGGCCTGCTGGTAGGCGGGGAACGGCCGGACCTCGAGCTTCGCGTCGGGGACGAAGCCGACCCAGTCGTGAATGGCGATGGCGGCCCGGTCCACCGCGGCCCGGGCGTATGCGATGACGTCCGCCTCGGTCCGGAACGTGTACTTCGGGTCGGTGCGGAGCCGCTCGAGGAGCGCCTTGACGTCCTCGGTGTCGAAGGACTCCCCCGCGATGCGCGACATCTCGGCCTGGATGCGCTGCATCTCCCGGAGTCCCGACTCGTGGATCTCGCGGCCCTCGAGGACGAGCGACGTGTGGGACCGCACCGAGGCGGCGTAGCAGGCGGCGCCATCCGGATTGGCGGAGACGCCGGCAGCGGCCCGGCCCCGGTACTCTCCGGCGAGGAAGGTGCGGTAGCGCCGGATCGCGGGATTGATGGAATCGGCGACGATGCCCCGCACCTGCCGCGCGAACGCGGTATCCGCGGCGCGGGAGGCGGGGTCGTGGAACGGGGACGCTTCCAGGGCACCGGCGAGCATGGCGTCCACCTGCCGGACCACGGCGGTCACGTTCGACGCCGGCGCCAGGTAGCCGGCGGCCATCCCGGCGCGCAGGTTCGCGACCTCGGTGTCGAGGTAGGCCGGCACGGCCAGGAGCCGGGCGAGCGCGTCGGCGCGTTCCCCGGGAGTGCCGACCGGCTGCTGCGCGAACGTGGAGGCGAGCATGCTCTGCCAGCCGGTCCACGTCGGGCTCACGTTCCAGAGCTCGGTGCGGCAAGCCCGCCGCGCGACGGACGCCTCGAGCCGGTCGAGCGCGAAGGCCCAGGGCACCGCGGCGTCGGTGCCCTCGAGCCCGGCGGGGTCGATGGCTCGCAGCTCCGCGAGCCAGGCATCCTCGCGCGCGCGCCACGCGTCCATCGCGGCCGCTCCCCGGTCGCCCAGGCGGTCCATCGGCGTATCGGGGTAGCCGACCTCGTACGCCTCCTCGGGGAACTGGTGGTAGTACCCGTCGGCGTACTCCTGCGCGACGCGGACGGCGGCATCGACCTCCGCGGACGGCATGGCGTCGCCGGACGGCGCGCGGCATCCCGCGGCGAGGAGCGCCGCGGCGGCGATGAGGCGGGGTGAGCGAGGCATGGGCTGACCTGTGCGTCAGGGGAGGATGTCGTGGTGCCGAAGCTCCCCCGACGAGGGCTTCGGGTCCGGTTCCGGGGCTTCGCCTCGCCGCAACCCGGCTGTGAACCGGGCCAGCCGGAGGAAGCGCGAGCCCCGCGGACCCTGCCGGCATCGGCGCCAGCCGGTGTTCACGGGCGGGTGCCGGCCTCCCACGGGAGCACGGGCTTGATGTCCAGGACCGGCGTGCCGTCCACCGCTTCCAGTGGCCCGACCTCGATCCGACTCCCCACCAGCTGGAGGATGGTGACCCGGTGGAGGCCCACGGGGTTCGGTCGGTCCGCGGATCGGGTGGCGAAGACGCCGGTGAGCGGCGCGGCTGTGTCGTCTCGCGGATGGACCTGCAACAGGTCGCGCCGGGCGCGATGCAGCCAGGTGACCAGGACCACGTCCTGACCGGTCCGCAGGCCGAGCATGCCCGCGGCGAACTGCCCGTCGATCTCCACCCAGGCGTTCGGGGCCCCCTCCGGACCCTGCTTCGGAGCGAGGGCCGGGTCCGTGAGCGCGGAACGGACATAGCCGACGGGAGTGACGGTCAGGCTCATCTGCGCCCCGCAGTGGGTACCGGATCGTGATGCCGCCCCGGGGGGCTCGCACCCGGCGCCGAGCGGCCTTCGACCGTGACGGCCGCATCATCGGTGCCGGCAAAGATACCCGGCGGAAAGGTCCGTCGCGCGGCGCAGTGCAGGCCGGGGTGGCCGCCGGACGCTCCGTGCGAGGGCCGGGGATGTCGCCCGCACGAGCGGCCCGCGCCAATGGGCGGACTTCGCTTGCGTCCCCCTCGGCAAGAGAGTTTCCTCGGCCGCTCACGCTGCGTTCACCTCCGACGTCGTAGCGTGAGACGGCCCTCCAGGACTGATGCGGACGGACTCCACACCGACGTTCCCCGCAGGGCCCCGGATGGCGACGCCATGCTGCGAACCTGGCGCGCCCCGCGCGCTGGAACGGCGATGTGACCCACACATCGAAGAGGCGACCATGGTTACCCTCTCCCTCCCCAGGCCCCCCCTCCGTGCAGCGTCTGCTACACCGGTGCCAAGGCGGCCGGACTCCCGGGATCCCGTCACGCCGATGACCGAAGCGGCTGAGCCGGCCCGCACCGGGTCGGACTCGAGGGTCAGCGCGCCCCGCTCCACCCGGCCTCCGGTGGAGCCGGGATGACTCAACCGGAGCGCCCCCGCCGTCGCTTGAAGAACTCCACCTCCCGCTCGTGCTTCTCGGCGGCTGCCCTGGTGGCGAAGGTCCCGAGGTTCCTCCGCTTCCCGGTCCTGGGGTCCTTCCTGAGGGAGTAGAGCCGGTACTTCCCGGGCGCGAGCTTGCGGATCATGGCCAGGCCGCGGTCAGGGTGGTCGGGCCGCGGCAGGAGCGCGCCGCCGGCGACCCGCGTCGGTCAGGCCGCGTCGCCATCGAGACGACCGGCGCGGAACATCCGGGTCCAGAGGTCACGATCCCCGACGCCGAGAACGCCCAGCTCGGCCATGATGTCCCGCGCAAACTCGACGTCCCCCAGGCCACTCGCCGTGATGAGGTGGTCATCCCGGACCGAGGGAAGATCGACATAGTTCCGCGACTCGGAATACTCCGGCACCCGCGCCTGGAGGTAGGCCAGGCCGTTGCTGGTGTGGCGGCGCCCGCGCAGCAGGCCCGCACGCGCCACGGCCACCGTCGCGGCACAGATGGCGGCCAGCGGCGTCCCCCGGGCATCCAGTGCCCGCAGGACCGACACGAGCTCAGGCTCCGGCGGCGCCGCCTCCCAGCGATCACCACCAGGGAGGATGAAGACGGCAACGTCCTCCGGGCGGACCTCATCGAGGACCCGCGTGGGCAGCACGCGAAGTCCGCCCATCGATTCGACGGGGGCCGTGGTGAAGGCGACCGTCTCGGTGCGGTAGCCTCCGTGCCGGCGCAATTCCGCGAGCGCGTGTGATGGCTCCCAATCTGCGAAGCCGGGTACGACCAGCAGGTGGACGGCCTTCTCTGGCATGATTCCCTCGATGCCATCCGGTGCCGGCGCCGGCGGACAGGTCCCCTCGCGGCGCTACCGGCGCCGCATTGCCGCCACGGCCCGGACCGCCGGCACGCGGAGGTACTGGTAATCGGGATGGACCCGGTCGGCAATCTCGAGCGCTGCCGAGCAGAACGGCTGGGCCTCGGGTGTCCGTCCGGCACCGACGAGCGCCCGGCACATCGTCGCCTGCGCTTCCGCCGACCGTGGTGCCAGGGACACGGCCTCCTGCGCTGCGATGATCGCCTCGTCGACCCGCTCGGCCTGCAGGAGCTGTTGCGCGCGCCGGGCCCGGGCCGTCGCGGCAGCCAGCGACACGTTGAACCGGCCGGTGAAGACGAGGATGCTGTTCGCGATGAGCGCGTCGGGCCGGCGATCCGCGAGGGATCCGTAGGGGTTCATCTCCCCCGGGCCCCACCACTGTCCGTTCATTTCGCTGGCACTCACCAGGATCGTTCCCTCGACGACTGCCGGATGCGGCGGAACGACGCGGGGCCTGATGCTCGATTGCAGGGCCCGGCACGGGATGCCGAGGTCGCGCGGATCCACGTACGCCATCCAGCTCGCGAACCAGCAATCCCGGATTCCGTGCTCGGCCAGGTATCGTGCGGCCTGCACGAGTCCCTGCCCCCAATCGGCGTTCGCATCAGTCATCAGCCGGTGTGACCGCGCGGGCCCTCCCGCTGCCTCGTTCGAATAGGTCAGGTAGTCGGGATACGCACGAACGGACGAGACGGCGTGAGCCACGACGGCGGTTGCGACCACCCAGCCGAGAGCGCGAGACCGACGCGCGATCGACACGGCGGCTGCCGCCGCGAGCACGACCAGGAACGGGACGATCGGGAGGATGTGACGGAAGCCCAGGTTCAAACCGGACGCCATGCTCGCGCCGAACAGCAGGACGGGTGGCACGGTCAGGAACCAGATCGCGCGCCAGGGGCCCGGAGCAGCCTGATCGCGCCCGGGCCCGCCCACGCCGCGGAGCGCGAAGGGAGCCGCCACGAGCAGCGCGAGCATCGTCAGCGTCGTCTTCAGGGCGAACACGACCGGGAAGTAGAACCACTGACCCGTGGAGTAGACCCGGCCCAGCAGGAACGTGGGACGGCCCTCGGTTGCCCGGAGCACGTCGGCGAGCCCCCACAGGTATGCCTCCGGCAGCAGGTGCCATCGTCCGGCGGTGGAAATCGCACCGGCCAGCAGCGGGTTGTCCAGCGACCAGGCCACCTCTCCCAGGGGTGGCGACAGTTCGAGCCCCTCCGGTCTGGCGGCGAACCGGAAGGCATACACCGCCCAGAGCCCGACGAGTGCGATGCCGACAATGACGCCCAGGCTCAGGCCCGTGCGCAGCGCCCGCGCGGCGAGGTCCCCCGTATCGCGCCGGTTCAGCAGGAGATCGCCCGCGGCCACGACCGGCAGGATCCCGGCCAGGAGCACCGCGCTGTGCTTGCTCGCCAATGCCAGCGCCACGGCCGCACCGCATGCCAGCAGGCGCCAGGCCGTCGGCCGGGAGGCGTACCGGTAGTAGGCGAACACTGCGGCGAAGAGGAACGTGGTCACCGCCACGTCGGTCGTGACGAGGGCCCCGTTCGCGAGCACGTTCGGCTCGAACACCAGCAGCGTCATGGCCAGGAGTCCCGTGCCTGCGCCGAACATCTCGCGGGCAGCCAGGAGCACCAGCACGGCGAGCAGGTAGGTGAAGATCGAGGCGCCCAGTCGCGAGGCGAAGAGCAGGTCCGTCGCCGGCCGGGAGTTGCGATAGAGGAACTCCACTCCGTGCTCGGTGTGGACGGCCTTGGTCGGCCCCGCCAGCATGGGGGGCCCGGCCAGGTCCATCATGAGGAGCGGGACGGCCGCCACCAGCTTGGGGAGCGGAGGGTGCTCGGGATTGGCGCCGAAGTCACCGTGGCGCCAGTACTGATACCCGGCCAGGACATGCACGCTCTCGTCATACGTCTGCGACGAATGGCGAATGGAGCAGGAAAGCTCGGCGCACAGCGTGAGGAGAAGGAGCGCGATGATCCAACCCGATCGATCCTGGATGCCATGCCAGAGCGCTGTCATGAGCATGATCCTGTCGACACGGGGTCCGCGGGCGCCCCGGGAAGCACCACCAGGTCCGGGGGCTTCGGGCGCCAGCTGGACAAGGTACAGCGCGGTCGCCGGCTGGGGGCGGCCAAGCCCGGTCCGTGACCACGGAGCGGAAGTGTGAAGGACATCCCACAACGGTCCCGGCGTGACCTCCAGCCAGGCGATCCGTGCATCGCTGCAAGTTCACGTCCCTCAACACCTTGCAGGTCAACAGCGAACCGGGCCCGCGGGTACGCTTCCTGCGTGACCGTGCCCCCCATGAACCGCATCCTGACCCTGGCCCTCGTGGCCCTCGTGCTCGGCGGCTGCAGCGACGACGTGTCGTCCCCACGCCCCGGCGACCCCGACGACGTTCGCGCCCTGCTGCTCCAGCACGGCATCACCGGCAACGTGGAGGCGACGCTGACGGCCCGGCTTGGCCGCGCCGTGAGCCCGCCGCTCGCGGACCTCGGTCGGCTCCTGTTCTTCGACCGCGCCCTCGGGCTCCACTCCGATCCGGACGGCAGCAACGGGAACTCCTGCGCGGGGTGCCACTCGCCGTCCAACGGCTTCGGTGATACCCAGTCGATCGCGATCGGGGTGGACAACAACTCGATCATCGGCCCCGGCCGTGCCGGCGCCCGGAACCAGCGCCGTTCACCGATGCTGGTGAACATCGCGTTCGTTCCCCGCCTGATGTGGGACGGGCGTTTCTCGGCGCCCTCGGGTGACCCCTTCGACAACTCCCAGGGCTTCGCCTTCCCGATGCCCGAGGGGGAGACCGCCTTCCCGGC
>DATIBS010000025.1:0-10374 GCA_035457305.1 Gemmatimonadales bacterium | reverse complement strand
TGCAGCTCGTCCTTGGACGGGCTGGTGACGCGGACCTCGTCCCCCTGGATGGCGGCAGTGACCTTGCGGAAGGCCTTGGCGTCCTTGAGGGCCTTGACGATCCGCTTGGCCACCTCGGACGAGAGCCCCTGGGTGAGCGCCACCGTCTGCCGGACGGCGCCGTGACTGGCGGTGTCGCGGTCCTTGAACGTCAGGTTCCTGACGGGGACGTTCCGCTTGATGAGCCGGGTGCGGAGCACGTCGACCAGGGCGTCCATCCGGAAGTCGTCGTCGGCGAGGAGCCGGATCTCGGCCTTGGGGCGGTCGAAGACGATCTCGCACTTCGTCCCCTTGAAGTCGTACCGCTGGCCGATCTCCTTCAGGGCCTGGTTCACCGCGTTGTCGACCTCCTGGAGGTCGCAGCCGGTGGAGACGTCGAAGCTGGGGTTGGCGGCCACTCAGCCGAGGAAGGATTCGAGCGCGCGGGCGCGGCTCACGTGGCGGAGGCGGCTCAGGGCCTTCTCCTTGATCTGGCGGACCCGCTCCCGGGTGATCCCGAGCTTGCTCCCGATCTCCTCCAGGGTCATCGGCTCGGGACCGTCCAGCCCGAAGTAGAGCCGGAGGATCTTCGCCTCCCGCTCCTTGAGGCTCCCCAGCACCTCCTCGATGGACTCGGTGAGGGCGTGCTCGAAGGTCTCGTTGTCGGGGCCCGGATTCTGGGTGTCGGGGAGGTAGTCGAGGAGCTTGTTGTCCTCGCCCGGGGTGAGCGGGGCGTCGAGCGAGAGGTGGTTCTGGCTGATGGAGATGGTCTTCTCCACCTCCTCCATCGAGATGTCCATCCCCTCGGCGATCTCCGCCGGCGTGGGCTCCCGGCCCAGCTCCTGGAGGAGCGCCGAGGAGCGCTTGCCGATCCGGTGGAGAGTGCCCGCCCGGTTGAGCGGCACCCGGACGATGCGGCTCTGCTCCGCCAGCGCCTGCAGGATGGCCTGCCGGATCCACCAGACGGCGTAGGAGATGAACTTGATGCCCTTGGTCTCGTCGAACTTGTGGGCGGCGCGGATGAGGCCGAGGTTCCCCTCGTTGATCAGGTCGGCGAGGGAGACGCCCTGGTTCTGGTATTTCTTGGCGACGGAGACGACGAAGCGGAGGTTGGAGCGGACCAGCTTGTCGAGGGCCTCCTCGTCCTTCACGCGGATGCGCTGCGCGAGGCGGACCTCCTCCTCCTGGTTGATCAAGGGGTACCGGCTGATCTCCCGCAGGTACTGGTCGAGCGACCCTTCGTCGAACGAAGGCGTCCGCTTGCCAGTACCGACCTGCATTGGGCGCATGAGCTGCATCCGGGAGGGTTGCTGGGTGGAGCTTACCCCGGGGCGAGAAGGGGCGCAATGGGGGGAACGGGGAACAGGGAACGGGGAACGGGTGGAGGGGGACCGTTCCCCGCTCCCCGTTCCCCGTTCCCCGTCAGTTCACTCCCCGTAATTGTCGATCTGCGCCCGCTGCAGCGTGCCGCTGTAGTCGGCGTAGCAGACCTTGGTCTCGGAATAGAACTCGTACACCTCCCAGCCGCCCTCGCGGTGGCCGTTGCCGGTCTGCTTGACGCCGCCGAAGGGAAGGTGGGCCTCGGCGCCGATCGTCGGCGCGTTGACGTAGGTGATCCCGTTGTCGAGTTCCTGGTACGCCCGGAAGGCCAGATTCACGTTCCGGGTGTAGATGGCGCTGCTCAGGCCGTACTTGACGCCGTTGTTCACCCGGACCGCCTCGTCGTAGCTCCCCACGCGGATCACGCTCAGGACCGGGCCGAAGATCTCCTCCTGGGCGATCCGCATGGAGGGCTTCACGCCGGCGAAGAGGGTCGGCCGGTAGAACCAGCCCCGCTTCGTCCGCTCGCCGCCGGGGCGCTTGCCGCCCAGCACCAGCTCCGCCCCCTCCTCCTGGCCGATCTTCACGTACTGCTCGACTTTCTCCCGGCTCGCCTCGTGGATCAGCGGCCCCACGTCGGTCGTGGGTTCGAGTCCGGGGCCCAGCCGGAGCGACTCGGCGGCCTCCGCCACCATCCGGACGAACCGGTCGTGGACCTTCCGATGCACGATCAGCCGGCTGGTGGCGGTGCAGCGCTGCCCGGTAGTGCCGAAGGCGCCCCAGAGGACGCCGTCGAGCGCCAGGTCCAGGTCGGCGTCATCCATCACGATCATCGCGTTCTTGCCGCCCATCTCGAGCGACAGCCGCTTGTGCATCCGGCCGCAGGTCTCGCCGATCCGGCTCCCGGTGTCGGTGGACCCGGTGAACGAGATGAGCGGCACATCCGGGTGCTCGACCAGCGCCTTCCCCGCCTCGGCGCCGCCGTGGACCAGCTGGACCACCTCGGGCGGGAGCCCTGCCTCGAGCAGGATCTCCACCAGGCGGTGCACGGTGTGCGGCACGTCCTCCGACGGCTTGATGATGACCGCGTTCCCGCACACCAGCGCGGGGAACATCTTCCAGGTGGGGATGGCGAGCGGGAAGTTGAACGGCGTGATCAGGCCCGCGACGCCGATCGGGCGCCGGTAGCTCATCGCCCACTTGGAGCGGAGCTCCGAGGGCACCACGTGGCCGAAGAGCTGCCGGCCCTCGGTGGCGGCATAGTAGGCGGTGTCGATGCCTTCCTGCACGTCGCCCCGGGTCTCGGCGGGCACCTTCCCCATCTCGCGCGTCATCGAGCGGGCCAGGTCCTCCTTGTGCCTGACCAGGAGGTCGCCCACGCGGCGGAGCACGTCACCCCGCGCCGGGGCCGGCACGTTCCGCCAGAGCTCGAAGCCGCGCCGGGCGGACTTGACCGCCGCGGCGATGTCCTTCGCCCCCGACTCGGGGAAGCGTCCGATCAGGTCGGTGGTATCGGCGGGGTTCCGGTTCTCGAAGGTGCGGCCGGTCGAGGATTCGACCCACTCGCCGCCGATGAAGTTCCTGAAGGTCTTGGCCATTTGTCCGTCAGTGAGAGGTGCCGGTCGTCATCCACACATCCAGGGCAGGTCCACCTTCGCGTAGCCGACGCGCGGTGCGACCTCGAGCGCGGTGAGCACGAGGCCGGCGAGGATCACGCCGAGGCTCAGCACGTGCGCTCCCGCCGCGTGCCGGCGCCAGCTCGACACGGCGCTCCACAGCCCCGCCAGCACCACCACCCCGGCGGCACCGAGGTAGAGCACGGCGCCGAGGCCGCAGCGATGGGCGTACGGCCACTGGGTCATGGCGACGGCGAGGAGCGCGCCGAGGCCGGCCTTCGCCCACGACCGCCAGGCACCGCCCCGGGTCGGAACGACGGGAGGACGGGACGTCGGGAGGGGCGGGGCGGACGCCCCGTCCTTCCGTCCTCCCGTCTGGGGGGGCGCGGGGAGGGCGGGAGGGCCCGCCTCGATCAGCTTGTCGATGTCCGCCAGTTCCTTGTCCCAGTTCCTCGGCTGTTCCGTCATCAGGCCCCCCGGCTCAGGCCGTACTTCTCGATCTTCTTGTAGAGGTTCGACCGCGGCATCTCGAGCGCCCGCGCCGTCTCCGACACGTTCCATTCGTGCTCCCGGAGCTTGGCCTCGAGGTACGCGCGCTCCGCTTCCTGCTTGAAGGCCTCGAACGTGGGCGCGTGCAGGAATGCCGTGTCCCCCCCGCCGGCCATCCCCTCGCCGCCGCCCGGGGCCGCGTGCGTCGCCGATGCCCCGATTCCGGCCCCGCCCGGCAGCAGCCGCTCGATGTCGGCCGCCGTGACCGTGCGGCCGGGCGCCAGGATCAGTGCCCGCTCGACCACGTTCCGGAGCTCGCGCACGTTCCCGGGCCAGCCGTGTCGCTGGAGCCGCCCGATGGCCGCTTCCTCGTACGGCTTCGCCCCCACGCCGGCCCCCTTCACCAGGAGCGTGGTGAAGTGCCGCACCAGCGCCGGGATGTCCTCGAGCCGCTCGCGGAGGGGCGGCACCGCGATCTCCACCACGTTGAGCCGGTAGAGCAGGTCCTCGCGGAACCGGCCGCCCGCGATCTCCGCCCGGAGGTCCTTGTTCGTGGCCGCGACCACGCGCACGTCCACCTCGATGTTCCGGGCCCCGCCGATCCGGGTGACCACGCCCTCCTGCAGCGCGCGGAGCACCTTGGACTGGGCGCTCGGCGACATGTCGCCGATCTCGTCGAGGAAGAGCGTCCCGCCGTCGGCCTGCTCGAATTTCCCCGCCCGGTCGGCGAAGGCGCCGGTGAACGACCCCTTCATGTGGCCGAAGAGCTCGCTCTCGATCAGCTCGGCCGGAATCGCGGCGCAGTTGACCTCCACGAACGGCCCCGCCTTCCGGGGGCTCGCATCGTGGAGGGCCCGCGCCACGAGTTCCTTGCCGGTGCCGTTCTCCCCGGTGATGAGCACCCGCGCCGCCGTGGGGCCCACCTTCGAGATCAGCGCCTTCACCTCGGCCAGCGCGCGGGAGTCCCCCACCAGGGCGTGGTGCGGCGCCGTCTGGGCCCGGAGCCGCTCGTTCTCCCCGGCGAGCTGGCGGTGCGCCAGCGCGTTCCGCACGGTGAGCAGCAGGCGGTCGGTGTCGAGCGGCTTTTCCAGGAAGTCGAAGGCGCCGCGCTGGGTAGCCTCGACCGCGGTCTGGATGGTGCCGTGCCCGGAGATCATCACCACCGTGGCGGCGGGGTCGTCCTCCCGGAGGCGCGTGAGGGTATCGAGCCCGTCGAGGCCGGCCATCTTCACGTCGAGCACGACGAGGTGCGGCCGGAACTCGGGATAGATCGTCAGGCCCTCCCCCCCGGACGCCGCAGCGCGCAGCTCGTAGCCCTCGTACTCCAGCACCTGCCTGAGCGCGTCCCGGATGCCGGGTTCGTCGTCCACGATGAGGATCCGGTGCTTCACGACGTCGCTCCCCCTGTGCCTGGGTTCCCGGTGGGCGTCCCGTAGAGGACCAGCGCGCCCGGCCGCACCGCGAGCCCACCCACGCCGTCGGGCAGGTGGACCGGGAGGCCAGCGGACTTCGCGCCCGGTAGTGCGGCCTCGAGGAACCGGTGGAGGATCGCGGTCGGCAGGGTCAGGTCGCCCACCTTGACGCGATCCACCTGCCACCCAGCCCGGCCCGCCCGGCGGAACCGGAGCGGGCCCCGGAGCAGCACCGGCTGCCGGTCGCCGATCATGTCGTCCAGCGGCCCGAGGAGCTTGCGCGGCAGCCACTCGGTGTCCATCACGCCGCGGAGCGTGACCCGGTCGTCGCCCAGCTCGATTTCCATCGAGTCGAGCGTCCCGATCCGCGTGTCCGCCATCGCGTCGGCCACGAGCGACGCCGCCTCCGCCGGCGTGAGCACCACCGAGTCGGCGCGCCAGCCGTTCAGGCTGTCCACCTTGTCCCGGGCGCTCCGCAGGGCGGCCTCGGACGGGCGGCCGGTGCGGACGACCTGCTCCGCCTTCGGCGTCCGGCCGAGCAGCTCACCGATCCGGTCGCGCTGCTGCCAGGCCACGACCGCACCCGCGCCCAGCGCCACCAGCACGACGGCGCAGCCGGCCCTGCCGAGGCAGCTCACGCGGCCAGGTCCAGCGGGATCGCGGCGCGCTCGGTGTACCGCGAGCCGCCCGGCCCCGGCCGGCTCTCGAACAGCACGAGGCGGTCGGCGAGGAACGCCACGTCCACCGCTGTCGCGGCGAGCCGCTCGCCGGCGCCGGGCGGGAGCGAGGCGCCGTTCCGCACCCGCCCGATCGTGAGGTGCGGTCGGAAGGGGCGCCCCTCCGCTTCGATGCCGAGCACCTGGCCGGCCCGCTCGATCCGGTGGTGCAGCAGTTCCAGCGCGGGCGGTGCCTCGACATCCACCCAGAGCACGCGGGCCCGGCGCCCGGGAGCGTTCGAGCCGAGCGCCCTGAACTGCAGGTCGAGGGGCGGGGTGCCGCGTGCCGCCTCGGCGAGACCGGCCCCGATCGGGCCCACGTCCGCCTCCTCCCGCTCGCCATAGAACTTGACCGTGAGGTGCCACGCTTCGGGCGCGATCCACCGCACCGGCCAGTCGGCGGCGCGCACGTCCGCGGTGAGCGCCGCGAGCGAGGCGCGCGTCCCGGCGTCGAGCGGTATCCCGGCGAAGAGCCGGACGGTCATCCCGACTTCCCCGCGAGGGCGAGCAGCCCGCCGCGGCGGTAGCCCTCGGGGTCGAGTTCCACCTCCGCGAAGCCGAGCTCGAGGAGCCGGGCGCGGATGCCGGCCCACTCGGCCCGCGCGAGGGGCAGGGCGGACGGGCACACTTCGATCCGGGCCCCCGGGCCGAGGTGGCGCACCCGCAGGTCACCCACGATCCCCAGCCCGCGAAGGTGGGCCTCCGCCAGCTCCACCTGGCGGAGCCGCTCCGGTGTCACCTCGAGTCCGTACCGGATGCGACTCGAGAGGCAGGGCGCCGCCGGCGCATCCCAGACCGGAATGCCGAGCTCGTGCGCGGCCGCCCGCACCATCGCCTTGGTCCAGCCCAGCTCGGCGAGCGGGGAGCGCACCGCGGCTGACTGCCCGGCGGCGAAGCCGGGACGGTGTTCCCCGAGGTCGTCGGCGTTGGTGCCGTCGAGGATCACGTCGAAGCCGCGCTCGTCCGCCACGCGGCCCAGGACGCGCCACAGCTCACTCTTGCAGAAGAAGCAGCGGTTGAGCGGGTTGGCACGGTAGGAGGGATCGTCCAGCTCGGCGGTGTCCACCTCGAGGAGGGGAACCTCGAACCGCCCGGCCAGTTCGCGTGCCGCACGCCACTGGGCCTCGGGATACGACGCGCTCCGGCCGATCACGGCGAGGAAAGCCCCGGGGCCGAGCGCCTGGCGGCCGGCCACGGCGAGGAGCGCCGAGTCGACGCCGCCGGAGTAGCCCAGGAGCGCCCGGCCGAAGCCGGCCAGGTGGGTGCGGAGTGCCGGGAGGTCGTGCATGGCCGGTAAACTAACGTAGTTTCCCGGCGTGACCACTTCCGAGGACGCCCACCTTCGAGTGCCCGGCAGCGGGCTCCGGATTCCGCGCGCCGAGCTGCTGGTGCGGGCCACGCGGGCCGGCGGGCCGGGGGGGCAGAACGTCAACAAGGTGGCGAGCCGGGTGGAGCTGGTGTGGGATTTCGGGCGCTCGGAGGCGCCGACGCCGGAGCAGAAGGCCCGGTTGGCGGCGAAGCTCGAGAGCCGCCTCGACGCGGCGGGGCGGCTGCGGGTGGTTGCCGCGGAGCACCGGAGCCAGCTCCGGAACCGCGATGCGGCGGAGGCGCGACTGGTGGAGCTGGTGGCGGGGGCACTGCGGGTGCCGAAGAAGCGGAAGCCCACCCGGCCCACGCTGGCCTCCAAGGAGCGGCGGCTGGAGGCGAAGCGGCGCGCGGCGGTCAGGAAGCGGGAGCGCCGGCGACCTCACGACGAGTAGCGTCGGCCGGTCCCACCGTCCCGCTGTCCGGCCCTTCGTCTGACCGTCTGTCCGTCTGTCCGACTGTCCGACTGTCCGACTGTGGTTATTGACGCCCCCGGTCCCGCGCTGCAGCTTCGCCCCACCCCCCGCAGGAGCAGGACCATGCGAGCCCTCCGCCCCCTCCGGGCCGCCCTCAGTGCCGGCGGCCTCCTCGTGCTGGCCGCCTGTCGCGACGCCACCCCACCCACGGCACCCCCGGAGCCCGAGCTGGCCGTGGCCGGCGCCGCAGGGGAGCAGATCATCGTGGTCTTCGACCGGGCGGTCTTCGACGCTCCGGGACTGGCGCGGCAACTCGCGGCGGAGTACGGCGGGAGCCTCAAGTACACCTACCAGTACGCCCTCAAGGGATTCGCCGGGACGTTCCCGGCGGCCGCGGCGGTGGGCCTCGCCCGGCACCCGGGCGTGGACTACGTCGCGCCGGATGGGGAGGTCCGCGCCATCGGGACGCAGACCAACCCGCCGGCGTGGGGAATCGACCGGATCGACCAGGCCGACCTTCCGCTCAACAACAGCTACACCTGGCCCAACACCGGCTCGGGCGCACGCGTGTACGTGCTCGATACCGGTGTCCGCCCGACGCACGTCGAGTTCCAGGGCCGGGCGAGCTACATCCCCAACGACAACAACGGCGACTTCGTCCACGATGCCTACGGCAACGCCAACGGTGCGCTCGACTGCTACGGCCATGGCACCCATGTGGCCGGCACGGCGGCGGGCGCGAACACCGGCGTGGCGAAGGGCGCGCTGGTGATCGCCGGCCGGGTGCTCGACTGCAACGGCAGCGGGAGCTACTCGGGGGTGATCGCGGGGATCGACTGGATCACCGGGAACGGGCTCAAGCCGGCCGTCGTCAGCATGAGCCTGGGCGGCCCCGCCTATCAGCCGCTGGTCGACGCGATCGAGAACTCGATCGCGGCCGGCTTCAGCTACGCCGTCGCGGCCGGGAACGGCGACCCGTACTTCGGCCTCCCGGACGACGCCTGCTATTACTCCCCGGCGAACGCGCCGAGCGCGAACACCGTCGGCGCCACGAAGGCGGACGACAACGAGGCGGAATTCTCCAACTACGGCGGCTGTGTCGACATCCTGGCCCCGGGATTCGACATCCAGTCGGCGTGGAGCACCGGCGACAACGCCTACCTGAACGCGTCCGGCACCTCCATGGCCACGCCTCACGTGGCGGGCGCGCTGGCGCTGTACCTGACGGCGAACCCCGGCTCCACCCCGGCCCAGGCGAGCCAGGCGCTCAAGGCCAATGCCGCGATCAACACGATCATCCTGCACATCTTCAGCGAGTACTTCGGCACGGCGAACCGGTTCCTGCAGGTGGGGTGGATCGGCGGCGGCACGCCGCCGGCGAACACCCCGCCCACCGCGGGCTTCACCTACGGCTGCACCGGGCTCACCTGCTCGTTCACCGACGCGAGCACCGACGGCGACGGCGTGATCATCTCGCGCAGCTGGAGCTTCGGCGACGGCGGGACCTCCACCGCCACCAATCCGTCGCACACGTACGCCGCGGGCGGGACCTACAGCGTCGTGCTCACCGCCACCGACGACGACGGCGCCCCTGACTCCGAGACCAGGTCCGTGACGGTCTCGGCCGGGGGCGGCGGAGACGTCATCACGCTGGTGGCCCTCAACGCCAGCAAGGGGAAGAACAAGCGGGCGAACCTGAGCTGGTCGGGCTCGAGCGCGGCCTCGGTGGATGTCTACCGGGACGGCGTGCGCGTCGCCACGACCGCCAATGACGGGACGCACACCGACGTCTTGCCGAAGGGGAGCTCCGGGACGTTCACGTACCGTGTCTGCAACGCGGGCACGTCCACCTGTTCCAACGACGCGAATGTCACACTCTGAACGGCGGCGGGACGGCGGGACGGCCGGCGGCGGAACCGCCTGGCAGCTCACGGTCGCGATGGCCCTCGTACTCGCGTGCGGTGCGGGGGACCGGCCCGCCGACACCCCCGATGAGGGTGCCACGATGGCCCCGGAGCTCGCCTTCACCCTCACCACCACCCGGGCCACCTGGGCACCGGGTGACACCGTGGTGGCGGCGCTCGACCTGGTGAATCGTGGCGGCGGGGAGGCGGTGCTGTCCTTCAACTCCGGCCAGCGCTACGACCTGGCCCTGACGGCGGAGTCGGGGGACACCCTCTGGCGCTGGTCGAACGAGCGCGGGTTCATCCAGGTGCTCGGCGAGGAGCACCTCGCCGCCGGCGCCTCCCTCCACTGGGAGGAGCCGGTGGCCCTGCCCGCGGCGCCCGGGCGCTACCTGTTGAGCGCCTGGGTGACGTCGGCCGGCGCGCCGCCCGCGGAGCCGCTGCTGCTCGAGGTGCGCTCGCCCTAGTCGCCGCGCGCGAGGTCGTACAGGAGGACGTGCGGCGCGCCATCGGCGTCGTCCTTCTGCGCCACCACCCAGCTCGCCCCGACCGCCTGGACGGTGATGCCCTCGGGCATCGTCACGTCGCCCAGCCACGCGCCGTCGGGCGCAAACACCGACCAGGTCCGCGAGCCGCCGAGTCCCGCAAGGCTCGTCCCCGCGGCCTGCTGCACCCAGAGGTGGCCGTCGTCCCCCACCAGCACGCGGCCGTAGGCCGGCAGCACCTCCGGGTAGGGCGCCGCGTCGATGGACGCCTGCATCTGCTTCTTCAGCGGCTCCGGGATCTGCCGCATCTCGTCGGTCGCGCCCAGGAAGTCCTCCTTCCACGCGGCGATCATCTCCGGGGTGACCCGGGTCCGCTCGGCGGCGCGTCGGATGATGCGCACCGGGCGCCCGTCGGCCGCGAGCACGTGAACCTCGTAGGTGTCACCGGTGGCCACGTAGATGGTGTCGCGGACCACGGTCGCCTGGAGCTGCGGTGAGAAGGGGCGGCCCATCGGCACCCGCATCTGCTGCGGACCCATCTGCATGTTCACCCCGTACATCTCCGAGGAGGGCCACACGCCCAGGGAATCCACCGGCGCCCCCTCCTGGGTGTAGCGGACCACGAGTGCCGTG
>DATIBS010000024.1:0-2865 GCA_035457305.1 Gemmatimonadales bacterium | reverse complement strand
GTCGGCGTAGCGCTCGGCGATGTACTGCATGGTGTCGTCAAACCAGTCCTTCTGGTGCTCGGGCTCCGCCTCGATCACGCCGCATCGGAGGATGTGGCTGAAGAGCTCGTCCCGGGCCTGGTCGAACGACGAGGGGTTCATCGGCGGCTGACGCGGCTGGGCTTTCTTTCGGGCCATCTAGTGTCCTTGTGGGTGTGCGTACCTGCAACTTCGCCCCCAATATAGACTTGATGGGCCTCCGCGGCAAACGGGGGGGCGCCCCGGCGGGCGCGATGTACATTTGGGGCGGAACGGAATGCGATGAGCGACGATCACGACCAGATCTACGGTGAGGACCGGGCCCGCCGGCTCGAGGAGCTGCTGCGGGACGTGGCCCGCCGGATCGGCGAGCTGGACCGGCAGGGCGCGCTGCTGGCGGGCGCCCCCGAGCTCCTCAAGCTCCTGGGCGACGTGCGCTCGGAGCTCTTCCATTACGAAGTGCGCATCACGTACGACACCCCGGAGATCGCCGAGTCCCGGCGCCTGGTGGACGAGGCGCGGCGCTCGGAGCTCTCCTTCCTCGAGGACACGGAGGAGGACTGATGGCGGCGAAGTCGGGCGGCCCGGGACGGTTCCTGCTGGTGCTGGTGGCGATCGCGGCGGCCGGCGGCCTCGCGCTCTGGCAGAGCACGCGGCGGAGCACCGCCAGCACGCCGGTGGACGCCGCGGTCCTGCCGGCCGACACGGCGGGATTCCGCGGCTACGTGCTCGGCTCGGCCGACGCGCCGGTGGAGATCGTGGAGTACGCCGACTACACCTGCCCCCACTGCGGCTCCTTCAGCTCGGTGCAGTTCCCCGACGTGCGGAGCCGCCTGGTGGAGCCGGGACGGGTCCGCTGGGTCTTCCGGGACTACCCGCTGCAGGGCAACCCCCACTCGCGCACCGCCGCGCACGCCGCCGCCTGCGCCAACGACCAGGGCCGCTTCTGGGAGATGCAGGACGCGATCTTCCAGGGCCAGGGGCAGTGGGCGCGGTCCGGCAACCCGACGGGGGCGTTCCGGGACATGGCGCGGAGCCTCGGGCTCGACGTCGGGGCGTACAACGACTGCATGAAGAGCAACCGCCATGCCGGCCGCATCGACGCCAGCTACCGGGAAGGGAACCGCATCGGCGTGGGCTCGACGCCCACGTTCCTGATCGGCGGCAAGCTCTACGCGGGCAACCAGCCGTACGACGTGATCCGCGCACTGGTGGACTCGCTCGCCCCGGCCGCGGCGGCCCCCGCCGCGCCGGCTCCCGCCACTCCCTGACGCGCCTCCCCGCGTGAGCGCCCCCGGCGGCGCCGAGGCCCCGCGCGGCCGCGCGCTGGCCGCGCTGTCCTTCGGCGCGCTCGGCGTCGTCTACGGCGACATCGGGACCAGCCCGCTCTACGCGCTGAAGGAGGCGTTCGGCGGGCATTTCGGGCTCACCCCGGAGCCCGCCGAGGTCCTGGGCATCCTCTCGCTGGTGTTCTGGGCCCTCACGCTGGTCATCTCGGTCAAGTACGTCGGCTTCATCCTCCGGGCCGACAACCACGGCGAGGGCGGCATCCTGGCGCTGATGGCGCTGGTGGCACCGCCGGCCCACCACGGGCGCCTGGGCCTGGTGACGGCCGCCGGTCTCTTCGGCGCGGCACTGCTCTACGGCGACGGGTTGATCACGCCGGCGATCTCGGTGCTCGGCGCGATGGAGGGCCTCGAGCTCGCGACCCCCGGCATCACCCCGCTGGTCCCCTGGCTGGCCTCCGCGGTGCTGGTGGCCCTCTTCTGGGTGCAGAAGCGCGGCACGGCGCGGGTGGGCCGGCTCTTCGGCCCGATCGTGGCCGTCTGGTTCGTCTCGATCGCCCTCCTCGGCATCCGCGGGATCCTGGTGCATCCGGCGGTGCTGGGGGCGGTATGGCCGGGGCACGCGATCCACTTCTTCGTGGAACACGGGACTGCCGGCTTCCTGGTCCTCGGTGCGGTGGTGCTGGTGGTGACGGGCGGCGAGGCGCTCTACGCCGACATGGGGCACTTCGGCCGGCGGCCGATCCGGCTGGCCTGGTTCGCCGCGGTGCTTCCGGCGCTGCTCCTCAACTACTTCGGGCAGGGGGCGTGGCTGCTGGAGCACCCCGAGGCGGTGCGGAACCCGTTCTTCGCCCTGGCACCGCGGTGGGCGCTCTATCCCACGATCGCCGTGGCGACGCTCGCCGCGATCGTGGCCTCGCAGGCCCTCATCTCGGGCGCGTACTCGTTGACGCGGCAGGCGATCCAGCTCGGGCTCTGCCCGCGGCTCACCGTGGTGCACACCTCGGAGACCCAGTACGGCCAGATCTACATGCCGGAGGTGAACCGGGCGCTGGCCGTCGGCTGCATCGCGCTGGTGCTCGGCTTCGGCTCCTCGACCGCCCTTGCCGGGGCGTACGGGATCGCGGTCACGCTGACGATGGTGATCACGACCGTGCTCTTCGAGCGGGTCCTGCGGGAGCGGTGGAAGTGGCCGGTCGTGCCCGCGGTCGGCCTCGCCGCGGTCTTCATGGTGATGGACCTCGCCTTCTTCGCCGCCAACGTCCCCAAGATTCCCGCGGGCGGCTGGTTCCCGCTGGTGATCGCGGCGGGGGCCTTCACGCTGATGGCGACCTGGAAGCGGGGGCGGGCCCTGCTCGCGGACATCATGCGCCGGAACACGCTCCCCGTGGACCTCTTCCTCGAGGACATCGGGCGGAACCCGCCCACCCGGGTGCCCGGCACCGCGGTGTTCATGACGTCGGACCCGGAGGGGATCCCGGCGGTGCTGCTCCACCACCTCAAGCACAACAAGGTGCTGCACGAGCGGGTGCTGCTGATGTCGGTGATGACGGAAGCGGTG
>DATIBS010000023.1:0-3950 GCA_035457305.1 Gemmatimonadales bacterium | reverse complement strand
TCGGCTCGGACGGGGTCGGGGCGATGGTGGCCGCGGCCGATCGACCGAACCGCGAGGTCGTGCTGGTGGCCGCCCTGGGGGAGGGCGAATGATGATGCCCCCGCGCCGGAGCGCGCTGCTGCTCCTCCTCGCCGCCCTGCTCACCGGTGGCGGGCTCGGCCTCCTCGTGGGCCGCCGGCTGGGGGACGAGGGCCCCCCGTCCCGCCGGCCCCCGGGCCCGGGCGGATACATCACCCGGCTCGACCGCGAGCTCGACCTCACCGCCGAGCAGCGGGACAGCGTGCGGGCCGTGCTGGACCGGTACCAGCCCGGCTTCGACTCCGTGTGGGCCGAGTCCCGGCCGCGGTATGAAACCTTGCGCGCCCGCGTCCGTTCGGACATCCGGGCCCAGCTCACCCCGGAGCAGCAGCTCCGCTACGACTCGATGATCGCGCGCCGCGACTCCGCACGGCGCCTTCGGGAGCGATAGATGCACGTCCGATTCCTGACCCTCGCCCTGGCGCTGGCGGCGGTCCCCGCCGCAGCGCAGGAGCGGCCGGCCTTTACCCTCGACGAGGCGATCCGCCTCGCCGAGCAGTCGCGTCCGGCGGCCGTCCGCGCCTTCGGTGCCGTCCGGTCCGCCAATGCCGGCAAGCGCTCGGCGTTCGGCTCCTGGCTGCCCAGCGTGAGCGCCAACGCGTCCACCGGACGCTCCTTCACCGAGGGCGAGGCGCGAGTGGACCTCAATACCGGCGAGGTGATCCCGGGCGACGTGGTCTCCGACAACGTCAACACCGGCCTGAGCGCCAACGTGGACCTCTTCACCGGCTTCCGGCGCGGGGCCGAGCGGCGCGCCGCCAGCGCGAGCCTCGTGGCCGCGGAGGCGGGGCTGATCGACGCGCGCTACCAGGTGGCGCTCGAGACGACCCAGGAGTTCCTCAACGTCCTCGCGGCCGAGGAGCTGCTCCGGGTCCGGCAGGCGAGCGTGCGCCGCGCGGAGGAACAGCTCAAGGTGGCGGTCGCCAAGCTCCAGAACGGCTCCGCCACGCGGTCGGATTCGCTCCGCTCCCTCGTGCAGCTGGGCCAGGCCCAGGTGAACGTGCTGGCCGTCCAGGCCGAGCTGGCCCGCGCCGAGGCGGGGCTCGGCCGGCTGGTGGGGCGGGACGGGCGCGTGGGCGCCGTCGCCGACTCGTCGGTGACTCGCGTGGTCCGGACCGTGGACACCACGGCCATCATGCAGGAGGCGCTGGAGAACTCGCCGCGGGTGCGGAGCGCCGAGGCCTCCGCCGAGGAGGCGCGGGCCGTCGTGGACCAGGCCCGCGCGGCCTACTGGCCGACCCTCAACCTCGGCGGCCGGCTCGGCTGGTCGGGGTCGGCCCAGACCGACCGCCCGCTCAGCCTCAACCAGCAGCGCTCCATCTCGCTCTCCGGCAGCTGGGCGCTGTTCAACGGGTTCTCCCGCGAGGAGAACGTGGTGCGGAGCAGCGTCACGGCGGACAACGCCGAGGCCGACGCTGCCGACGCGCGCCGGCTGGTGTCCGCTTCGCTGATCGGCTACCTGGCGGACCTCGAGGCGGCGCGGCTCGGGCTCGAGATCGCGCAGACCTCGGTCCGCGCGGCCGAGGAGGACCTCCGGGTGCAGGGCGAACGGTACCGGCTGGGGGCCTCCACCATCATCGACGTCCTGCTGTCGCAGGAATCCCTCACCCAGGCGGGCGTGGACGAAGTGAACGCCCGCTTCACCTACCTCCGGGCCAAGGCGCAGGTCGAGGCCCTGATCGGACGGCGACTGTGAGCCGAGACCTGCTCGACACCGGCGAGCGCATGGCCCTGCTCCCCGCGGACGTCCCGCGGGACGCCATCATCGTCACCCGCGGCCTCAAGCGCGAATACGACATGGGCGGCGAGATCGTCCGCGCCCTCCGGGGCGTGGATCTCACCATCCGCAAGAACGAGTATGTGGCCATCATGGGCCCCTCGGGCTCGGGCAAGTCCACCCTGATGAACGTGATCGGGTGCCTCGACACGCCCACCGACGGCGAGTACTGGCTCAACGGCCACCGGGTCTCGGATCTGGGCGACAACCAGCTCGCCCGGATCCGGAACAAGGAGATCGGGTTCGTCTTCCAGACCTTCAACCTGCTCCCGCGCGCCTCCGCGCTCCACAATGTCGAGCTGCCGCTGATCTACGCCGGCACCGGCTCGAAGGAGCGGCGCCAGGCGGCCGAGCTCGCGCTCACCCGCGTCGGCCTCGGCGACCGCATGCACCACCGCCCGAACGAGCTCTCCGGCGGCCAGCGCCAGCGCGTGGCCATCGCGCGGGCCCTGGTGAACTCGCCGAGCATCCTGCTCGCCGACGAGCCGACCGGGAACCTCGACTCGGCCACGAGCACCGAGATCATGGGGCTCTTCGACGAGCTCTACCGCCAGAACCAGACCATCATCCTGGTCACGCACGAACACGACATCGCCGCGCACGCCCGGCGCCAGGTCCATCTCCGGGACGGCACGGTCGAGCGCGATTTCGCTACGGAAGGAACCGTCTGATGCGCCGCATCGTCATCCCCGCCCTCGTGCTCGCTGTGGGGGCGTGCAAGGAGGAGGCCCCGCCGCCCGTCTACCAGGCGGTCCCGGTGGAGAGCCGCGACATCGTGGTCTCGGCCCGCGCCTCGGGCGCGATCGAGCCCGACACCCTCGTCGAGGTCAAGTCGAAGGCCTCGGGCGAGATCACCGAGATCCTGGTCGAGACCGGGCAGCTGGTCCCGCGGGGGACCCTCATGGTCCAGGTGGACCGCCGCCAGGCCCGCAACACGGCGGCCCAGGCCGAGGCGAACCTCGAGGTGGCGCGTGCGCGGCTGCAGAATGCCGAGGCCCAGCGGCACCGCTCGGAGGAGCTGTTCAAGTCGCAGTCCATCACCCAGACGGAGTACGAGACCGCCGTGCTCGACCACGCCAACGCCAAGGCGAACGTCGTCAACGCCGAGGTGGCGGTGGAGAACGCCAGCATCCAGCTGGGCGATACCGAGATCCGCGCGCCGATGACCGGGACGATCATCACCAAGCTGGTCGAGCGCGGCGCGGTCATCTCCTCCCCCACGACCGCGGCGAGCGGCGGCACCGTGCTGCTCACGATGGCCGACCTCGGCCTGGTGCGGGTGCGGACCCTCATCGACGAGACCGACATCGGCAAGATCCAGCCGGGGCAGCGCGCCACGGTCACCGTGGACGCCTACCCCAACCAGCCCTTCGACGGCGAAGTGCTCAAGGTCGAGCCCCAGGCCGAGACCCAGCAGAACGTCACGATGTTCCCCGTGCTGGTCCGGATCAACAACCGGAACGGGCTTCTCAAGCCCGGGATGAGCGCCGAGGTGGAGGTGCACATCGGCCGCCGGGAGGGGGTGCTCGCGGTTCCCAACACCGCGCTGCGGACCGAGCGGGACGTCGCGTCGGCCGCCGAGGTTCTTGGGCTGAGCCCAGAGGACGTGCAGGCCCGGCTCGCGGTCGCGCCGGCCCAGGGTGCCGCGCCCAACGGCAGCGCCTCGCTCGGCGGCGCCGCCCGCGACACCGGGACCGCGAAGGCCGGTCGGACCATGACCACCCCCGACGGGCGCGAGATCCCGCTGCCCGAGGGCGTCACCGAGGCGCAGGTGCGGGCCGCCTTCGCCAAGCTCCGTTCCGGCGGGGAGCTGAGCGATGCGGAGCGGGCGGTGATGCAGAAGATGCGCGCCGCGATGGGGAACCGGGGCGGCGGGCGGGCCCGTGCCCAGTCGAGCGACTACCAGTTCGGCGGCCAGTACATCGTGTTCACCCTGAAGGACGGCACACCGACTCCGGTGCGCATCCGGACCGGGCTCACCGACCTGGAGTACAGCGAGGTCACCGAGGGCCTGCAGGCGGGCGACTCCGTGCTCACCCTGCCCAGCGCGAGCCTGATCCAGTCGCAGCAGGAATTCCGCCAGCGGATCAACAAC